>JBOHSJ010000296.1:0-11615 GCA_050733035.1 Gemmatimonadales bacterium
GCAGGATGTGGCGAATCAGCACCATCGTGACGCAGAGAACCGGGACCGCAACGATCAAGCCGATCGCGCCCAGCAGCGTGCCCATCACGAGCACGCTCGAGATCGTGAGCACGGGCGGCAGATCGACCTTGCGCTGCATGATGCGTGGGACGACGACGTTGGCTTCGAACACGTGCACGAGCACGCCGAGGAGAATGACCATCAGCACCTTGACCCAATCCCCGGAGGCGACGACGAACAGCGCC
The DNA here is from genome assembly GCA_050733035.1 of Gemmatimonadales bacterium. Classification (GTDB taxonomy): domain Bacteria; phylum Gemmatimonadota; class Gemmatimonadetes; order Gemmatimonadales; family GWC2-71-9; genus 20CM-2-65-7. Next base: position 246 of record JBOHSJ010000296.1, read on the forward strand.
GGCAACAACGTCGACACGAGGGTGCCGAAGAACGGCACGATCGCCACGAGGCCGGTGAAGATGCCGAACGCCAGCCAGTACGGCACGTGCAGAATCCAGAGCCCGACGGCGGTCAGCAATGCCAGCACCGCCATCGCGATCAGCTGGCCGACCACCCAGGCGCGCAGCGTGGCCGCGACGTCGTTGAAGATGCGGGAGGCGATCGGACGATGGTGCGGCGCGATCAGCGAGATGACGCCATCGCTATAGAGCTGCGGCTGGCGCGCCAGATACAACGCCATCACCAGGACGCTGGCGCCCTCGATAAAAACCTTGCCGCCGCCGCGCAGGTATCCCAAGAACGAGCCGCGGACGAATCCCATCGCGTCGGCGACCAGGCCCGCCACGAGACCGGATGAAGGATTGGCGAGCTCGGTGCGACTCAGCGCGGGATACTGCCGCGCCCAGCGCGCCAGCACGTCCTGCACGTTCGTGAGGGTCTGCGGCAAGGCGCTGAAGAGCGCCTGCGTCTGATCGACGACCGGGGGCACGAGCAGCACCGCCACCCCGACGACGGCCGCGATCGTGGCCAGCACCGCGATGGTGAGCCCCAGCCAGCGCTTCAGGTTGAAGCGCCGCTCGAGCCAGTCCGTGATCGCCGAGAGATAGACTGCGAGGAGGATCGCGAGAAAGACGAGCAGTAGGACTTCGATGACGCGAACGATGAACCAGATGATGAGGGCCGCAACAAAGAGCGCCACAAACGTGGCGCTCGACAGTCTAGGAGAAGCAGACGTCTCGGGACTGTTCAGCTCTTCTGCTCCGCGTCGTCATCCTCGAGCAGCTCGGCGTCCTTTGCGCCCTTGCCGAGGGCGCGTGTCTGCTCCTGCGTGCCGCCGGGCAGCAATCCCATCTTGCGCTTCAGCGCGAGCAACTGCTGGTCGGCGTCGGCCTTCACCTCGAGTCCCTGGAACTGTTTCATCAGGGAGTCGCCGGAGAGATCTTCATTCACTTCGGCGGCGGCGATGAGCTTGCGCTCTTCGTGCTCGATCTGCTCGGCCATCCGCTCGAACGTCTCGAAGGCGCTCTTGTCGGAGATCGCGCCCATCGTCTCTTGAATGCGCTTGTGCGCTTCGGCGCGTTTCTGGCGCGCGATCAAGATGTTCTTCTTGCGCTTGGCTTCTTCGATCTTGTCGTTGAGCTGCCGGAGGGACCCCTTCAGCTTGTCGGTTTCCTCGCGATGCTTGATCCACGTCTCTTGGAGCTGGACGGCGTTCTGGACATGCTCGTTGTAGCGGAGCAACGCCTGCTTGGCGAGATCGTCGCGCCCTTCCTGCACCGCCAACACGGCCCGCTTCTCCCAATCCTCTGAGAGCTTCTTTTCCTGCTCGGCCTGCGCGGACAGACGCTTCTCGTCGGCGATCGCGGCGGCCACCTGCTGCTTGGCTTTCGCCAGCTGGCTCCGCATGTCGACGATCAGCTGCTCGAGAACCTTTTGCGGGTTCTCGGCGCGCGAGATCAGGTCGTTGATGTTCGACTTGATCAGCGTGGACAGACGATCAATGATCCCCATCTAGGCTCCTGGCAATGAGCGCTCGCGCTTCTGCGCAAGCAGCCGCTCCGCAAAATCCAGCCGCTCGGCCATCTCGGCGATTTGGCCCTGCATTTCCACGACGCGCTGCTCCAATTCGGCGACATGTTCGGCGTCCGCGATCCCTTCCGCAGGCGTGTCGCTCCACTCGCCACCGAAGCCCTTCCACCGTCGCTTCCGATGCATACCCGCCCGAATCCGCTCCGCCATTGCCTTCGCCAAATCCGACTTGAAGAAGGCATACAACACCACACCTGTTACTACCATTCCGCCGATCATGCCGATCAGCGGAATCAGCTGATTCGGATCGAACGGAATCTGCGGCGGTAGGTCGGTCGGCAGTGGCGTCGGCCCTTGAATCACGTGCTCTCCTACGCCGCCCGGGCGCGGCCCGTTTCACGAGGCAACGTCATGGCCGCGGTTTTCCCAGCTGCCCGGCCGCCTGCTGCTGGCCGAGCAGCCGTTCGGTAAAATCTACCCGCTCCGCCAGTTCCGCCACCTCCCGGCGCAGCTCCTCCACGCTTTCGACCAACTCCGCCTGATCCTCCGGGGTTCCGCCGCGCCGCGGGATCGGCCCGTGTCGCAGCCGTTCCGCCAGAGCTTTGCCAAGCGGCGACAGGGAGATCATCCAGGCGAAGAACCCGCCGACCGCGATGATCGGAATGAAGACGCCAATCATGCCGGGGTTCATGGCGTCAACCGTCCCGGTTCGCCCTTTTTAGCCAGCAACCGTTCCGCGAAGTCCATGCGCTCGCTGAGGTCGGCGATCTCGTGGCGAGCCTGCTGCATCTCGGCGAGCAGATCCTCCCGCAACGCCTGCAGCTCTTCGCGTACGCCGGCGTCCACGGCGCGCGTGCGAACCCGATCTGCCAAGGCACGCACGAGCGGAAAGAGAATGATCACAGCACCGGCTACGACAGCCATGAGCGCCATGACGTCGTTGCGCTCCACGGACCTACCTCGCCGGCGGGAGCCGCTCGGCTTCCCGCTGTTTGGCCACCATCCGCTCCAGAAAGTCAACGCGCTCACCCAGCTCGCTCAGCTGCTCCGGCAGGTGGTGCAGCTCCTCGAGCTCGCTCCGCATGTCCTTCACGAGGGCGACGGTTTCATCGTCGTCGATCGCGACCTTCTTGCCCGTGATGCGCGCCGCCAGCGCCTTCCCGATCGGCGAAATCGCCAGCAGAAACAGCGTGCCGCCGCCGAACAGGAGAATGACGGCGACCAGACCAATGACATCGTCGCCCATCACTCGCGCCCGCGTTTGGGGAGCGCACCCACGCGTTCGTCCTGGCGCGCCAAGAGGCGCTCGGCGAAATCGAGCCGCTCCTGCACGTCGCCGAGCTGATGGCGTAGTTCCTCGACCTCGCCCTTTAGGTCCTGAATCTCCTGGTCATCGACGCCACGCGACCGGCCGGCGATCCGCTCGGCAAGCGCGCGCCCGAACGGTCCGCGCAGCACGAAGATCGCGGCGAGCGACAGAAACAGGATGCTCATGGGAATCTCGGGACCGTTGAACACTCACGCCCTCCTTGCGTCGTTCAACCTACCGTCTAGTCCCCCGCCTGCAACACCTTGCGCAGGAACTGCCCCGTGTGTGACGCCTTGGACTGCGTCACCTGCTCCGGCGGCCCCTCCGCGACCACGCGGCCGCCCAGTTCTCCCCCCTCGGGGCCGAGGTCGATCACCCAATCGGCCGTCTTCACTACGTCGAGATTGTGCTCGATGACGACGACGGTGTTGCCCTTGTCCACGAGGCGGTGCAGCACTTCTAACAGCAACCGTACATCTTCGAAGTGCAGGCCGGTGGTCGGCTCGTCGAGGATGTACAGCGTCCGGCCCGTGTCCCGTTTGGCGAGCTCCGTCGCGAGCTTGACGCGCTGAGCTTCGCCGCCCGAGAGGGTCGTCGCCGACTGTCCGAGGTGGATGTATCCCAGTCCTACGTCGTTGAGCAACTCGAGTTTCGTCTTGATACGCGGTTGGTGCTCGAAGAAATCGAGCGCGTCCGCGACTGTCAGGTCCAGCACATCGGCGATGGACTTTCCTTTGTATCGCACCTCGAGCGTCTCGCGATTGTAGCGCCGTCCCTTACAGACCTCGCACGGGACGTAGACGTCGGGCAGGAAATGCATCTCGACCTTCACGAGGCCGTCGCCCTGGCACGCCTCGCAGCGCCCGCCTTTCACGTTGAACGAAAAGCGGCCCGGCCCGTAGCCGCGCAGCTTCGACTCGGGCAGATACGTAAACAGCTCCCGGATCGGCGTGAACAGACCGGTATACGTCGCCGGATTCGAGCGGGGCGTCCGACCGATCGGGCTCTGATCGATGTCGATCACTTTGTCGATGTGATCGAGTCCTTCGATCCGCTCATGCGCGCCGGGCACCACCTTGGCCCGATAGAAATGCCGGGCGAGCGATTGGTACAGAATGTCGGTCACGAGCGTCGATTTTCCCGAGCCCGAGACTCCGGTGACCGCGACGAACAGCCCGAGCGGGAAGTCGACCGAGAGACCCTTGAGATTGTGGTGCCGCGCGCCCAGGACGCGCAGCATCCGGTCGGCATTCGCGATGCGCCGCCGCGGCGGAACGGGGATGCGCAACTCGCCGCGGAGGTATCGCGCCGTGAGCGAGTCGCGATGGCGCAGCACGTCCGGGAGCAGTCCCGCGGCGACGACTTCGCCGCCGTGCCGGCCGGCGCGCGGGCCGAGGTCCACGACGTAGTCCGCGGCGCGAATCGTCTCTTCGTCGTGCTCCACCACGAGGACGGTGTTGCCCAGATCGCGCAGCTCCTTCAAGGTCGCGAGCAGCCGCGCATTGTCGCGCTGATGCAGACCGATCGATGGCTCGTCCAGGATGTAGAGGACGCCGACCAGGCGGCTACCAATCTGCGTGGCAAGGCGAATCCGCTGCGCTTCCCCGCCGGACAGCGTCGCCGCCGAGCGATCGAGCGTGAGGTAATCGAGACCGACGTCCACGAGGAACCGCAGGCGATCCACGACTTCTTTCAGAATCGGCCGGGAGATCTCAGGGTCGAGTCCGACGCGGCCTGGCCCTCGCACCGGGACATTCGAGAAAAACTCCAGCGCCTCCCGCACCGGCAGCGCGACGACGTCACCGATGCCTTTGCCCGCCACCAGCACCGACAGGCTTTCGGGTTTGAGTCGCCGCCCAGCGCACGTCGGGCACGGCTGCTCCACCATGTATTGCTCGAGCTGCTCGCGCACCGCGTCGGACGCGGTTTCGCGGTAGCGTTTTTCGACATGGTCGAGCACGCCCTTCCACCCTGACTCGTACGATCCGTGCCAGCGCTCGCTGTCGTACTGGTACGTGATCGTTTTCCCCGGGGCGCCGTTCAACACCGTCTTCTGGACGGCGGGAGCGAGGTCGCGCCAGGGCGCGTTGAGATCGAACTTGTACGTCTTCGCGAGCGCCGGCAGCACCACCTTCTTCAGATAGCCGCTCGGCTCACCCCACGGCAGCACGACGCCCTCCAGAATCGAAAGGCTGTGGTCGCCGAGCACAAGATCGGCGTTCACCTCGCGCCGTGTCCCGAGTCCCGAGCAATCGGAACAGGCACCATAGGGTGAGTTGAACGAGAACTGCCGCGGCTCGAGCTCCGGCAGCGACAAGCCGCACTTGGGACACGCGTAACGCTCCGAAAACAGCCGCGAGCGCGGGCTCCCGGTCTGGCGGACAACTTCCACGACGCCCTCCGCCGCCTTCAGCGCCGTTTCGATCGAATCCGCGAGCCTGCCGCGATCCGCGGCCTTCACGACGAGCCGGTCCACGACGACGGCGATGTCGTGATTCTGGCGGCGATTGAGCTTGGGAAGCTCCGAGAGGTCGTACGTCTCGCCGTTGATGCGCGCGCGCACGAACCCCTGCTTGCGCATCGCCTCGAAGACGTCGCGGAATTCGCCTTTGCGCCCGCGCACCAGCGGCGCGAGCACTTCAATCTTGGTGCCTCCCGGCCACTCGAGCACGAGATCGGTGATCTGCGACGCGGACTGACGCTCGACTGGCGAGCCATCGTTGGGACAATGCGGCGTCCCCGTGCGGGCCCACAGCAGGCGGAGGTAGTCGTAGACTTCGGTGATCGTTCCAACCGTGGAACGCGGGTTCGCCCCCGCCGTCTTTTGCTCGATCGAGATCGCCGGCGAGAGTCCCTCGATCGCATCGACGTCGGGCTTGTCCATGAGACCGAGGAACTGCCGCGCGTAGGCAGAGAGCGATTCGACGTAGCGCCGCTGGCCTTCTGCGTAGATGGTGTCGAACGCGAGCGACGACTTGCCGGACCCCGACAACCCGGTAATAACTACAAGGGCGTTGCGGGGCAGCTCGACATCGATGTTCTTGAGGTTGTGTTCGCGTGCTCCACGGACGATAAGGGCGTCGCCGGACATAGACCCGGAGCTTAGATAGTGTACCGTATTTCGGTCAACTCTCGGGTATCAGGTGCTTGCTTAGGCAAGTGCGGTTTCCTACGTTAGCACGCCCATGACGACTCATGCGAAGGTCCTGATATGAACCGCAGCGGAGACCGTGGAGGGAGCCCCAAGCGTGAGCGCCGTTGGCAGACCTCGCAGGAGCGGGCGCGCGTCGCGGCCGAGCTGATCGAGGAAGCCGAGTCTCTCACACAAACCGGCGCGATCGCGACACCGAACGACGTAGCGCGCGACCAACAGCCGCCTCCGTTGCGCGTCGCGCAATCACCGGCAACTCCTGGAGCTACGGCCAAGCTGGACCCGGAGGAGAGTCCGAAACCTCCACCCGAGGACGCGCCGCCACCTCTTCCACCTCCCGCACCGACGTCCACCGCCGCGCCGCAGCCCTCGGCTCCGGCAGGCGACGATCCGCTCTATCTCGCGGCCCGCGAAGCGAGCGAGCGAGGCGAGATGGACCGGGCCGCCGCGTCGTATCGCGACCTGTTGGCCCGGGATCCGAACCATGTGAAGGCGCGCAACAACCTGGCGCTGATTCTCGACGCCCGCGGCGACCGCGACGGCGCGCTCGCGGAGCTGGACCGCGCGCTCGAGATCGATCCGGACAACGCCGCGCTCTTGCTCAACCGCGCCGCGGTCCTGGGAGCGACCGTCCGCTACGCCGCCGCCCAGCGCGACCTGCAGCGCGTCCTGCGCGCCGAGCCGTCCAACGTCGAAGCGCTGTTCAACCTGGGCATCGTGTTGACACGGCGCGGCATGTGGCGCGAGGGGATCGACCAGCTCAAGCACGCCGTCGAAGTGGAACCAGGCCGCGCGGCCGCGTGGTACTACCTCGGCGAAGCGCTCAACCACATGGACGACCTCACGGGCGCGCTCGCGGCCTACGAGCGCGCCGTCGAACTGCAGCCGGCGAATCCGAAAGCGTTGTACGGCATCGGCAAAGTGCTCGACCGCCTGAATCGCCCGGACGAGGCTACGGCGATGTACCGCCGCTCCCGGGAAATGACCGGGAGGTGATTCAGGTAGTCGTGGACGATCTCGCATCGTTCGCCGCTGACGCACTCGTCCGTCCCGCCACTACCCGCCTCGATCCTACGGCCGCCGCGCTGCGCAGGCTGGAAATCGTCGGCGGCCAGGAATTCCAGAATCGCATCCGCCTGAGCCGTGAGCTGGCCGTCGGCGCCGCCGTCGTGACCGCGGCCGGCGGCGACCTGCCCGCGGAGTTCGTCATCCACGCCGTCATCCGAAGCGCGACCGAGCCGGTGACCCGCGGCAACGTCGCGCGAGCGTGGCTGTCCACCCTGCATCAAGCGCAGGAGTGGGAGTTTGGCCACCTCAGCGCCCCGCCGCTCGGCACCGGGGCCGGCAATCTGACGCTCGAGGATTCGGCGGAAATCATGGCGACCGTGCTGCACGCCCACCGGGGCGGCGCGCAATTCCCGGCCGATGTGTCGTTCGTCGTCGAACGCACGGAGGATCAGCAGCTGTTCGAGGCGGCGCTGCAACGGGCGGTCTCATGAACCGCCGCCGCTGGGTGGTCGCCATCCTCGCTGCCTGGGTGCTGTCGCTGGGCTGGCTCGTGAAACGCGAAGTCTTCAGGCCGACCGGCGCGCGCCTGGCCGCGGCAGCGCTCGCGGTCGCGCCTGGTGCACTGTTCTATCGGCTCGACGTGGGGGGCCAGCAGATCGGGTACTCCTCCACCACGCTCGATACCCTGCCGGACTCCATCCGCGTCGAGAACGTCTTCGTCATCGATGTTGCGGCCCTCGGCAAGCTGCGGCGCACGAGCGTGCGCAGCGTGGCCATGGTGTCGCGCGCCCTGCGGCTCGCGAGTATCGAGACGACGTTCGACGGCGATTGGGGCCAATTCGTGGCGCGCGGGCGCGTATTTGGCGACACGGTGTTCTCCATGGCGATCGTCTCCGAGGGCGACTCGCAGATGACTCGGATCCCCTTGAAAGGGCCGATCACGCTCCCGACCCTGCTGCCGCTGCGGCTCGCGTTCGGCGGCGAGCTGCGATCGGGACGCTCCTATGCCGCGCGGCTCTTCGACCCGCTCCTCCTGACCGGCCGCGACGTGACGGCGCAGGTCGCGAGCGAGTCCACGCTGGTCGTGTCCGACTCCGCGGACCTCGACTCGACGACCATGGTCTGGCTGCCGGAACACTTCGATACCGTACGCGCTTTTCGCATCGATCACGATGCGAGCGGCGTCCCAACGAGCAGCTGGATCGACGCGCAGGGCCGCCTTGTGCTCACGACCAGCAAGGATTTCACGATGGAGCGCGCCGCGTTCGAGATCGCGTACGAAAACTTCCGGCGCCGCGACACCGCCCGCGTAGCGCGCAACAGCGCCGCGCCGGGACCGGGCGAGATCGTGCCGGTCACGGCACTCGTGGCGGGCGTGCGAGCCGAACCGCCGCTCCCCCCGCGCGCGCGAATGCGCGTGCGCCTGAACGGCCGCGATACGCTCGAGCTCGTGCAGGCGGGCGCCGCGCAAGCGCGGGCGTCGCCCTACCGCCTTCCCTCAAGCGACAGCGCGCGCGCGCGCTGGCTCGCGCCGGAGCCGTTGATTCAGAGCCGCGATCCGCGCATCGCCGCGCAGGCGCGGCAAGTCATCGGCCGCGAACGCAGTCCGTCGCGCGCCGCGGAGCTGCTGCTGCACTGGGTGCACCGATCGTTGCAGCGCTCAACCCCACCGGCCGGGGGAGGCAGCGTGCCAAGTGCGGTGAAAGTGCTGGCGACGCGCCGCGGCGATTGCAACGAGGCGGCCACGTTGTACGTCGCGCTCGCGCGCGCGGCCGGATTGCCGGCGCGGACGGTCGCAGGGCTGATCTACCTGGAAGGCCGATTCTACTACCATGCCTGGGCCGAGGTCTATCTGGCCGACTGGATCGCGGTGGACCCGACGTTCGATCAATTCCCCGCCGACGCAGCGCATCTCCCGATCGCGATCGGCGGACTGGCGCGGCAAGTCGAGCTGGTACCGCTGATCGGCCGGCTGAAGCCACCCCCCGAGGTGCTATGATCCGCCTGGAAAACCTGACCAAGCTCTACGGCAGCTTCGTCGCGGTGGACGACATCAGCCTACACGTGCCCCGCGGCGTCTTGTACGGTTGCCTCGGCCCGAACGGCGCCGGCAAGACGACGACGCTGCGGATGATCGCCGGCATCCTGCGGCCGACGCAGGGACGCGTGCTCCTGGGCGGCGACGACGTCCACGCGAACCCGCTCGCCGCCAAGATGCGGCTGGGATTCATCCCCGATCGCCCGTTCGTCTACGACAAACTCACCGGCGCCGAGTTTCTCCGCTTCGTCGCGGGACTCTACGGACAAGAGGGCGACGCCGTCGAGCGGCGCATCGCCGAGCTGCTCGAGGTTTTCGAGCTGACGAGCTGGCAGGATGAGCTGGTGGAGGCGTACAGCCACGGGATGCGGCAGAAGCTGATCATCTCGAGCGCGCTGATTCACCGACCGGAGTGCATCGTGGTGGACGAGCCCATGGTCGGCCTCGACCCAAAAGCCGCCCGGCTCCTGAAGGACATCTTCCGCCAGTTCGTCGAGAAGGGCGGCACGGTCTTGATGAGCACGCACACGCTCGAGATCGCCGAGGCGATGTGCGATCAGATCGCCATCATCCAACACGGCAAGATCATCGCGGCGGGGACCGTCAACGACGTGCGCCGGCAACACAAGGCGGGTGATGCCAGTCTCGAGGAGCTCTTTCTCAAGCTCACCGGTGGGGCCCAGGTCCGCGAGTTGGCCGAGGTGCTCGGACGGTGAGGCAACCAACCCTCGCGCACGTGCTGCAGCCCAAGTGGCGCACGGCGCTGCAGCGGCTGCGTGAGGAACGCGCCAAAGGCGGCAGCGGTAAGCTGATCATCCTGGCGCTCGTCGGTGGCGCGTTCTGGGCGGGCGTGTTCGGCGTGCTTTACCGGATTCTGAAGAGCTTGCGCGCCGTCGAGGAGCTCGGCCCGTTGATCCCGGGAAAAATCCTGGGGCTCGTTCTTCTTTCCTTCATCGCGATCCTCGTCCTGTCGAACATCATCACCGCGCTCTCGAGCTTCTTTCTGGCGAAGGACCTGGATCTACTGGTCTCGGCCCCCGTGGACTGGCTGCGCCTGTACCTCGCGAAGCTGGGCGAAACGCTGCTCCACTCGTCGTGGATGGTGGCGCTGATGATCGTGCCGATCCTGACGGCGTACGGCGTCGTCTATAAGGGGGGAGTGCTGTTCGGGCTGTACGCCCTTGGCGCGATCGTGCCGATGCTGATTCTGCCGGCGGTTGTCGGCTGTGCGGTAACGCTCATCCTGGTCAACATTTTCCCGGCCCGGCGCACACGTGACTTGCTGTCGATTATCGCACTCGGCGCCGCGGGCGGCGTCATCCTGCTGTTTCGCGTCATTCGGCCCGAGCAGCTGGCGCGGCCCGAAGGCTTCCGCAACCTGCTCGACTTCATCATCCTGCTGCGCGGACCGACCTCGCCATTCCTCCCCAGCGAGTGGGCGTCGCAGGCCATCATGGGTTACCTGCGCCACGAGCTGGATCCATTCCCGCTCATCCTCCTGTGGACGACCGCCGGCGCGTTCGTCACGCTCGGCGCGCTGCTGCACCGCGCGCTGTACCCGCAGGGCTTCACGAAAGCGCAGGAGGGCGCCGAGCGCTTCATTCGCGGCGGCATCTGGCGCTGGACGGTCGGCTCGTTGCTCGGATGGCTTCCGGTGGCCAAGCGCGAGTTCGTGCTGAAAGACATCAAGCTCTTCTTCCGCGACGCCACGCAGTGGAGCCAGCTCATTCTGCTCGCGGTGCTCGTGGTCGTCTATCTCTTCAACATTCAGGCGCTGCCGCTGCATCGCGGCGAGCCGGTGGGTTTCTTTTACGTCAATCTCGTCTCGTTCCTGAACCTGGGGCTCGCCGGTTTCGTCCTCGCTTCGATTGCGGCGCGTTTCATTTTCCCCGCGGTATCGCTCGAAGGCCGGCAGATGTGGCTGCTGCGATCCTCACCGCTCGATTTGCGGGCGCTGCTGTGGTCCAAGTACTGGGTTGGGACGCTGCCGCTACTCATCCTCGGTCTTATTCTCACCGGCCTCACGAATGCGCTGCTCGAGGTGTCGACGTTCATGATGATCTTGAGTCTCGCGACCATGGCCGGGCTGACACTCGCGATTTCGGCACTGGCGCTGACGTTCGGGACGCTCTACCCCCAGTTCGAGACCGAGAATGCCGCGCAGATTCCAACATCGTTCGGCGGTTTGATCTTCATGATGGCGACGATCGCGCTGCTCGCGGGCGTATTGATGATCCTGTCGCGGGCCGTGTACGCGTACGTGCGTTCGGCGTGGGAGGGGCAGGCGTTGGGCG
>JBOHSJ010000297.1:0-4733 GCA_050733035.1 Gemmatimonadales bacterium
GGCCAGGTGATTTCGGAAGAGCTCGGGTTGAAGCTCGAGAACACGACGCTCAACGATCTCGGCCGCGCCAAGCGCGTCATCGTGGACAAGGACAACACCACGGTCGTGGACGGCAAGGGTAAGGACGCCGATATCGAGGGCCGCAAGGCGGAGATCAAGGCCCAGATCGAGAAGTCCACGTCCGATTACGATAAGGAAAAGCTCCAGGAGCGGCTGGCGAAGCTCGCCGGCGGCGTGGCCGTGCTGAACGTCGGCGCCGCGACCGAGACCGAGATGAAGGAGAAGAAGGCCCGTGTCGAGGACGCGCTGCATGCGACCCGCGCGGCGGTCGAGGAGGGCATCGTGCCGGGCGGCGGCGTCGCGCTGCTGTGGTGTCAGAAGTCGCTCGACAAGACCAAGGGTCACGATGACGATGAGAAGACCGGCATCGAGATCGTGCGCCGAGCTCTCGAGGAGCCGATCCGCATCATCGCCCAGAACGCTGGCGCCGAAGGCGCCATCGTGGTCGGCAAGGTGAAGGAGTCGAAGGACAGGAACTTCGGCTACAACGCCCAGACCGACAAGTTCGAGGATCTGGTGGCGTCCGGCGTCATCGACCCCACGAAGGTCACCCGCACGGCGCTGCAGAACGCCGCGTCGATTGCGAGCCTGCTCCTCACGACGGAGTGCGTCGTGGTGGAGAAGAAGGAGAAGGACAAGGCTCCGCAGATGCCCGGCGGCGGCGGCATGGGTGGGATGTATTAAAGGCTAGACGCCTAGACGCTTAGGCGGCTAGGAGAATCTTCCAAGCAGGGCCAACGCCCCGGGGATCCTCCCCGGGGCGTTGCGTTTTGCGAAAGTGACCTTAAACACTAGGCCGTACACTATTTTGGGGTCCAATGTCCGGGCCCTCGCCGTCCCAGTCCGCAGCCCCCCCCCACACCGCTCCTCCGGAGCGGGCTGCTCTCTCCCGGGAGCTGGCCGATTTCCTCATTGAGCTGTCCATCGCCCTCCACAAGCACACGATGTATCCGCGGGGCCACCCGTCTCTCGAGCCGGCGGTTGTGGGCGTCATCCGCCGCGCGGAGCAACTGTTCGAGGGGCGCTCGACGCTCGCGTTGGGGGTCGCGCGGCAGCAGCTCGTGATCGAGGGCGTCGCGACCGACGCCAAGCACCCGTTACTGGCGGAGCTCGCGGGCCGGCTGCACCGCCACCACCTCGGTGCCGTCACGTTCCATCGCGGGCTGCGGGTGAACGAAGTCACGGATGTCCTCCGCACCCTTGCCATCGAAGCCGAGCGGAGCGGTGAGCCGATTGGCCTGGGGCCGCCGGAGCAGCTGCGTGCCTGGGACCACATCCGGCTGCATCCGGTCACGTACGAACGCCTCGAGCTACTGCACGAGGACGGCCAGGCGCCTCCCGACGACAAAGGGGCCAAGGACCGCGGGCTCCGGGGGGGCGGCGCGCAGCTGTGGGTCGGATTGGCGCGCGCGGCGCTCGCGATGGAAGCGATGGCCGAGGACGCGCCGGCGCCATCGAGCGAGCCCGCAGTGATCGCCAAGGCGATCGACGAGCACCCGCGGAGCGCCGCCTATGACCAGGTCATCGTCGGCTATCTGCTGCAAATCGCCGATGAGCTGAGGCACACCGGAGGCGCCGAGGCCGCCGCGTTGCGCCGGCGCACGTCGAAGCTCGTTGGCGCGCTGCAGCCCGGGACATTGCGCCGTCTCATCGAGATGGGCGGCGACAACGCGCAGCGCTACAAGTTCGCCATCGACGCCACGCACGGCCTCGCGGTGGATGCAGTGCTGGAAATCGTCCGCGCGATGGCGGACGCCTCGCACAAGTCCGTCTCCGAGCCGTTCGTGCGCATGCTCGCCAAGCTGGCGCAGCACGCGGAGCAAGGACCCAGCGAGATGCGCCCCCAGGCGGACGAGGCGTTGCGCGAGCAGGTCCGCGATCTCCTCACCGGCTGGTCGCTCGAGGATCCGAATCCGGATGGGTATGGGCAGGCGCTGCACCGCATGACGGCGGCGACGCCGTCGAGCCCGCTCGCACGCAGCAGCACCGCGCAGACGGCCGAGCCGCTGCGGATACTCCAAACCGCCGTTGAGACCGGGGTGCTGGGCTTCGCGGCCTGGCGGGCGGTGGAGCGGCTCCTGGCCGAGAACCATGTCAACCAGCTCGTGGAGATGCTCGACGAATCCCCGGAAGCGTCGCGGCCGCCGGTCCGCGCGGACATCGCGCCGCTGTGGACCCGAATCACGTCACCGGACGTGGTAGGCCAGCTCGCGAGAACGGAGCCACCCGATTTCGCGACGATCGATCGCGTGCTGCCGCGCTTGTCCACGCCGGGGTTCGAGCCGTTGCTCGACGTGCTGGCCGAGTCGGAATCGCGGACCACGCGTCGCGGGCTGCTCGACCGCCTGACGCGCGCGCCCCGCGAGCTCGGTACGGTGATCACGAGCCGCCTGGCCGGCGAGATCCCCTGGTACGTCGCGCGCAACCTGCTGTTGATCCTCGACGGCCTCCCCAGTCTTCCAGACGGATTCTCGACTGCCGCGTTCATCGCTCACGCCGACGCGCGGGTGCGTCGCGAGGCGTTGAAGCTCGCGCTGAAAATTCCCGGCGAGCGTGAGCTCGCCCTGCTCGGCGCGCTCAGCGATCCCGATCCGCGCATGGTGCGAGTGGGACTCACGGCGGCGTTGGATCAATGCCCGGCGTCGGCGGTGCAGTTCGTCACCCGTCTCGCCCGCGATCCGTCGGTCGGCTCGGAGCTGCGCGTCCTCGCGATCAAGGTCCTGGGCCGCGCCGGCAGCGCCGCGGCGCTTGACGCGTTGCTCCACCTCGTGGACGGCGGCACCAATTGGCTGGGCCGTCCCAAGCTCGCGATGCGATCGCTCGAGCTGCTCGCTGCCCTGATGGCGCTCTCCGCCGGGTGGCGGAACGATCGGAAGGCCGCCGCGATCCTGGCACTGGCCGCCGCGTCGACCGATCCCGATGTTCGCAACGCAGCCACGGTGGGAACCCGGGCGGCCCGGCGATGAGCGAGCCCGCCCGTTTCTTGAACGCCTTCGCACAGGCGCTCGCGGCGATGGCGTTGTACCGCGACCAGCACCCCGCGCGCGAGCGCGCGATCGATCTCGCCTATCAACAGATGCAGGACCTGCAATCCGACACCCCTCGTCCCTTGTTCACGTTCCTGGGTGACGAGGTGGTCTTCGGACAGATCCCGTTGCGCGAGCTGAAGGCGTGGGATTGGGGCAGGCGCTTGGCGCAGGCCGGCATCCAGCGGCTCGAGTTCGAGGATCGCGTGGGCCGTGACGAATTCGTGGGCTTTCTCGAGGAAGTGCTGGCGCGGCTCACGCTCTCGGCGATCAGCACCGACGCGCGGCAGATGCGCCGCAGCAGCATCCGCTTCGGCGCGGTCGGCCTGAAGGGCGAGACCGAGATCGCGCCCGAGCCTCTCCCCACGGCGACCATCGCCTTCTCGCTGGGCGAAGAGGCGGACACGCTGCGCTGGCTGCAGGGCGAAGTCCAAAGCAAGGGGACGGTGCCGCTGCTCGAAGCCGAAGCGGTTGTGCGATCGCTCGCCCTCGCGATGCACGGCGGGGGGGGCCGGCAGATCATGCTGCCGCTCCTCCAGCTCAAGGAATTCGATCAGTACACGACGACGCACTCGATGAATGTGGCGGTGTTGTCGATGGCCTTGACTGAGTTCTTGGGCCTCTCCCCGACGGACGTGCGCGGCTTCGGGATCGCGGGCCTGCTGCACGACATCGGCAAGGTCAAGATCCCGCTCGAGGTCCTCACAAAGCCGGGGAAGCTGACGGACGAAGAGCGCGCGCTGATGAACGAGCACCCCGCGGCGGGGGCGCGCATGCTACTCGAGGTCGAGGAGGATCTCGATCTCGCCGTCGTGGTCGCGTACGAGCACCACATCATGATCAACGGTGGGGGCTACCCGGTCCTGCATTACGCGCGTGATTGCCATCACGCGAGCAAGCTGGTGCACGTCTGTGACGTCTACGATGCCCTGCGCACGCGGCGACCGTACCGCGAGGCGTGGTCGTTCGAGAAGACCCTGGGCTACCTGCAGGAGCGCAGCGGGCTCGAGTTCGAGCCGGAGCTGTGCGGGGCTTTCATTCGTATGATGCGGCAATGGGAGCCGCGGCTGGCGGTGGTGGCGGATGAGCGCGCTCCCGTCACCCCGGCCTCCACCGCTGCAAAATCGGAACAGCTCGGGGTATCATGGGGGCCATGAAAAATCACAGCATCGTTCTCGCGGGCGTCCTGGTCGTCGTCGCGGCGCAGGCGTCCGCACGGCTGACCGGGAACTGGCAGGCGCGCTCGGGCGATGAGATCCGGCACATCATGGTCCGCGCCGACAGCTCCGCGCAGTTCGGCGAAGAGGTCGCGCGCTGGCGCGTGGTCGGCGACAGCCTGTGGATCACGTTGGGTGATGGCGTGTGGCAGGTCTACGGTATGAAGATCGCCGGCGACAGGCTTACGATCAGCGGTGGGGATTTGGAAAAACCGGTGACGCTGCGGCGCGTGGGGCCACCCACGGCACGGGCGGACACGCTGTCGATTCCCGAGGCACCGCCCGCGAGCCAACGCGCCTGGTAGGCGATAAACCGGGGATGTGTAGGGGCGCAGCATGCGGCGCCCCTACATCAATTCAACTCCGTAACGGCTGCCAATCTCCACCCCACGTCTTTCCGTTCGAACCGCATCGCGAAACGCCGCCGGTC
>JBOHSJ010000298.1:0-13619 GCA_050733035.1 Gemmatimonadales bacterium
TGCGGCTGCTGCACGCCGCTTTCCTCTTTCAGAATCCCGGCCTGTCGGTATCGGATGTCGCCTACCGGATGGATTACTCGTCGCCGCAGAGCTTCGGGCGGCATCTGCGCGCGGTGCTGGGCGTGACCGCGGGAGAGTTTCGCCGCCGCTTTCCTTTTGATGTGGCGCTGGCGCGCTACATCGACCTACTCATCACCCCGTACCGGGAGGCCCTGCGTGCGTTTCACCCCTTCAACGCGGGGTCGTGGGACCAAGGCCCGGACGCCACAGTGGTCTCCCGAACGGGGCTCTAGTCTGCAGCCGGTCGGATCTGGTGATCGATCGTGCTCTGGTCGCGCCGTAACACCGAGAAGCGGGCGATGCCGCCGCGCAGCCGCTCGGCCAGCTGGGCCAGCTGCTGAGATGTTGCCGTCAATTCGCCCATAGACGTGATCTGCGCTTCCGTCGCGGCCGCCGTGCTGTTGGCGCTGTCGGATGACGCTGTCGAGATGCTGGCGACTTGCTGTAGCGATTGTGCCAGCTCGGCCAGGCGCTGCGCCTGGCTGCGCGACACCTCCGCCGTCGCGTTCACGAGGTCGCCCATCAGCTGGACACCCAAATGCAATTCCTGTAGCGCGCCGTCCGCCTCGGCGGCGACGGCGCCGATGTCGCGAACTTTCGCCTCGCCGGACTGCATCGCCCGCGCCGCCGCGTCGATCCCCGTGCGCAGGTCGCTGACCAGCTGCGCCACCTCGCGCGCCGACTTCCCTGCCTCGGCTGCCAATGTCCGTACTTCGTCGGCGACTACGGCAAAGCCCTCGCCGTGCTCCTCGGCGCGCGCTGCTTCGATCGCGGCATTCAACGCCAGCAGATGTGTCTGCCGCGCAATGCGCGCGATCGTTTGCGCAAACACGCCGATGCGCTCCGACATCCCCGAGAGGCTGGCGACCGTGGAGGCGGTCGCGCGCACTTCCTCGCCGACGGCGCGCAGCGTGGCGCTCGCGCGCGCGACGCGCTCGCGCCCCCGCTCCGCCGTGCCGACCAGTCGGGACGCGTCCACCTGCATCAGCTCGGCGCGCACGCGCAGCGACTCGGCCTGATCCGCGGCCTTGGCGCTTTCACCGCGGGCGCCGTCGGCGAGCCCGCGCTGACGCCCGAGGTCGCCGGCCAGCCGCTGCGACGTCTCCGTCAACGATTCGGTCGTCGCGTGCAGTTGCTGCGCCGCGGCGGCGAGCTCTTCGGCGAACGCGGCGACTTCGTCGGCTTCGCGCTGCACGGTCGAGATCGTCGTCCCGATTTCCTCGAGCATGCGGTTGAAGCTCTTCTCGAGAAATCCCAGCTCATCCGCTTCCGCGGCCGCCGCGCGCACGGCGAGGTACCCTTGCTCGGCTTCCCCCATCACGCTGCGCGCCCGCCGGATGCGCTGGATGAGGGTGGAGGGAATTCGCTTGAGAGCCATTGCGACGACGATGAACACGCCGGTCTCGAGGTACGCCGTCGCATCGAGACCGGTGCCGTCCGGATACAACTGGCCGTGCGCCCAGCTCGCGACCAGATACGCGATGGACGCGACCAGCACGAGGAAGTCGCCGACCGCTTGTCCTTGATCGAACGCGTAGGGCAGCACGGCAATGAACAACGCCACGATGACGCCGCCGTGTCCGAACCAGACGACGAGCATGGTGACGAGCGCGACGTCGAGCAGCGCCAGCATATAGATGAACCACCAGCGATACCAGCCGCGCTCATTGATCATGCCGACGAGCGCGTTGACGACTGCGGCACCGCCCGCGATGAGCACGATCGGGCCGAGGCGGGTCTGCGTCATGCCGGACAGATTGCCCAGCATGCCGAGTACGAAGAGCGCCGCGGCGATTGCCCAGCGGCGGCGGTGGGAGCGCTCGAAGGTCTCGAGATCCTTGAAGCGCTGCTCGAGGGCGGTCGCTTCGTCATGCCAGCCGCGGACGCGCGCGGCGAACGAGGGACGCCGCATCGGGTCGGTCACGAGCCCGCTCCCAGGCTGAGATCCGAGACAGTGACGAAGGCTTCCACGAGATAGCCGGCGCGCTCGATCGCCTCGCGCCCGCCTTCCTGCCGATCCACGACCGCCATCACGCCGAGTACGTGGCCTCCTTCGCTTTCGACCGCGCTGATCGCGTCGCGCGCCGAGGCGCCCGTCGTCAGGACGTCCTCGACGACGACGACCGCGAAGCCGGGTGAGAAGCAACCTTCGATTCGTTTACCCGTGCCGTGGTTCTTCGCCTGCTTGCGCACGGTGAAGGCGTCGAGGAGCTGGCCGCGCCGGTGGGCCGTCAGTGCCAGCGCATAGGCGACAGGATCGGCTCCTAACGTCAGACCACCCACGGCGCGAGGTGTCCACCCGCGGACCGCCATGCGGTCGAGCCCCAGACCCCCCACCACGGCGAGACCGTCCCCCGACATGGTCGTGAGACGCGCGTCTATATAGAAAGAGGAACGGCGGCCAGAAGCGAGGACGAAGTCCCCCCGTCGCACCGAGCGCGCGAGGAGAAGATCCTTGAGCGTTTTCCTGAGGTAGTAGTAATCGCTACTACTATTCACTGTGCCGCTTGCCAACAATGTTCTTGAGCGCCCCGAACCAGCCGCCCGACTTCGATTCGTCCTTGGTCTGGCTGAGGGCCGCCTCCAACTCCTCCGCGAAGGCCGTGACCGTCGGCTGGCGGTCGCCGGGGTGGCGCGCCAGCGCCTTCATGACGGCCGCTTCGAGCGCGGGCGGGAACTTGCGATCCCTGGCCGCCTCAGAAAGCGGGACGGGTTTGCCGCTCAACAACTGTTGGAACAGCTCGCGCGGGCTGCGCCCCTCGTGGGGATGCCGCCCGGTGAGCATGTAGTAGGTGATCTTCGCGAGACTGTAGATATCCGCGCGGCCGTCCACCAGCTCGCCCGAGAGCGCTTCCGGCGCGACGTATTGCAACGTCCCGACGAAGAACCCGGTGCGTGTGAGTCGTTCTTCGAGCGGTTGTTCCGCGTCGCGCGCGATCCCGAAATCGAGAAGCTTTACCGTGAGCGCATCCGGGTCGTACATGATGTTCTCGGGTTTCAGGTCGCGATGGATGATGCCCGCGTTGTGCGCGGCAGCCAGCGCGTCGGCGAGCTGGCGCACGAGTGTGACTGCGTCCGCGGGAGCGAGCGGGCCCTCGCGGTGTAGGAAGTCGGCGAGCGGCTCCCCTTTCGCCCACTCGAGCGCGAGATAGTACAGGCCGTCCGCTTCGCCGAAGTCATAGGTGCGGACGACGCCGGGATGCACGACGCGGGAACCATATCCCGCCTCGCGCAGGAATCTTTTGACAACGATGGGGTCGCCCCTGAGTCGCTCGCGCAATACCTTGAACGCACAGGCGCCGCGGCCGGGGTGGTCGGCGCGGTACACCTCCGCCGTTCCTCCTTCGCCGATGCGCTCGAGGAGGCGGTAGCCGGCAATTGACTGGCCGGCCAAGTTTTCGTGAGCCATGGGGTTGCGCGAAACTAACGTCCCGCTTTGAGGCTCGGCAAGTGATACGACGCAGTGCAGCGTTGGCAGCAGCGTGTTTCCTCGTGGTTGGTTGCGGATCGTGGCAGCGCGTCGGTACCGCCGACAACCCGTCACCACGCGGCACGACTATCCCTCGCTTGTTCGACGCGACCACGGTGTACCGGTCGATGGGCGCGCTCGTCGGCGGGGGCGCGCTGCCGTTCGTCGCATCGGTCCGCTATCTCGCCGGCCCGACGCCTGACTCGACGCTGGCGCTGTTCTCCGTCTCGCTCACCAACCAAACGCTCAGCTTCCAGCGGCGCGGTGCCGAATTCGTTGCCGAGTACCGTGTCGAGGCGTCCTTCCGGACCGACAGCACCAGCGTCGCTCCGGTGCGGCAGATCGGCAGCGACGAGCAGGTCCGCGTGCGCAACTTCCAGGAGACGCTGCGGACGGACGAAAGCGTGATCTTTCAGCAGTTCGTCACGCTCCCGCCAGGGACCTATCAAGTGATGGTGTTGGTGCGCGATCGGAACGGGCCCGCGTTCGCCCGGGCGGAGCGCGCGGACACCGCTCCGCGGTTCGCCGGTCCGGTGTTGACGAAGCCCATCGCCGTGTACACGGCCGAAGGGCGGTCGCGGCGCGCCGACCGTCCGAAGGTGGTCGCCAATCCGCGCGCGACGCTGCCATACGGCTCCGATTCCATGCACTTCTACATCGAGCGCTACGGCACCCCGCCGGGAACGATCCTGGCCCGTGTAGTGGATGGCTCCGACCGCGAGCTGTGGCGGGACTCGGTGCGATTGACCGGCACCGCCGATCTCTCATCCGCGACCGTGATCGTGGCGCCTGGGAATCTGCCCGTCGGGCAGGCCGAGCTCCAAACCACCCCCGCAGGCGGCGGCGATACCACGCGCGCCCGTTTTCTCGTGAGCTTTTCGAATCAATGGGTTATTACGAACTTCGACGAGATGATGAGCCTGCTGCGCTATTTCGACCGCCAGGACTGGGTGGACTCGCTGCGCCGCTCCTCGCCGGAGCACCGGCCGGACGTGTGGCGCGACTTCTGGAAGGCCACCGATCCCACCCCGATTACGCCGGAGAACGAAGCGCTCGACGATTATTTCCGCCGCGTGCAGCAGGCGAACGTGCGATTCCAGGACGAAGGCGAGCCGGGGTGGCTCACGGAGCGCGGCGAAGTCCTCATCTCGCTCGGCGAGCCGGACGAAATGCTCGATCTGTCGAATGGCATCGATCGCAGCGGCATGCGCGTGCTGCGCTGGACCTATACGGCGCAGCGCCTCGTTCTCTATTTCCAGGATCAAACGGGGTTCAGCCGCTATCGCTTGACGCCGACGTCGCGCGCCGAATTTCAGCGAGTGCTCGCGCGGGTGAGGCGATCCGGCAGGTGAGACGCGGCGCCGCCCTTGGTGCTGCGGCGCTGGTCGGGGCGTCGATCCTCACGGCCCAGGAAGTCGCGCGGCCCGATCACACCGCCACCTACCGCGCCGACTCGCTCCGTCTGTCGGGGCGGCCGTGGCACGCCGCCGAGACATTGCTGGCCGCGGCTCGGCGCGATCCCAATCCCAACGCGTTTCTCATCGTCGAGGGGGCCAAGGCCGAGGTCCTCGCCAAGCGCTACGAGCGCGCCCGCACAGTGCTCGTAGGCCAGCCGTGGCTCCGTGACTATCTCGACGGCGAGGCGCTCGCCGTGCTGGCGCAGGCGGAATTCGGTGTTGGGCGCCACGCGGAAGCCGCCACGCATTTCGAAATGGCGCGCGCCCGCGCGCCACAGTCTCGCGCGAGCCTGCTGGCGGTGCGCGCTGCGGTGGCGTTCGACGCGGCGGGGCAGGCCGACAGCGCCGCGGCTGCGTTCGCAGCGGCCCGAAAAGACGGGAAGCTCGCCGCAATCGATGCCTGGCTGCGCGTGCGCCAGGCGCGCGTGACCGCCGACACGGGGGCGGCTCGGCAGCTGCTGGTGGATGTGCCGCCCCCGGCGGTGCGCGGCGTGCCAGTGGCGTGGGCGCGCGCCTTGCTGCTGGCGGGTGATACGGCGCGCGCGCTCGACGCGTTCAACGCGGCAGGGAAGGGGCTCGACGCAACGCGGCTGGCGCTCGCGGCTGGCGACTCCGCGCGCGCCCGCGCGGCGCTCTATGGGCTGCTGTCCCGCGAGCCGCTCAGCGACGACGGCGCGGCGGGCGTCGCTCTCGCGCTCGGCCCACTGCCGCCGCGTGACCCCGCGGAGCACGTCGCGCTCGCCCGCGCCCTGAACCGCCGCACTACCGCCCGGGATGCCCGCATCCACGTCGAACACGCGCTGCGGCGCGGCGACTCGAGTGCGGCCACGCTGCTGTTGTATGGTGAGCTGCTGGTGGCGACGGGGCGGCTGCGCGAAGCGGCACGCAGCTACGGGGCGGCGGCCCGCGACTCCGCGCTCGGCAAGCTCGCGACTTACCGGCGGGCGCGCGTCCTGGTGCGGCTCGCCGATCCGGCCGCGGTGACCGCGCTCTCGGAGTTCGCGCACCAATATCCAACCGACAGCGCGGCGCCTGGTGCCCTTTACATCCTGGCCGACATGCTGGACGGACGCGATGACTGGCCCCAGGCCGCGCGCTGGTATGCCGAGCTGATCGCACGCTATCCTGGGGACATGCGCGCGTCGCTGGCTCGCTTCCGGCTCGCGGCGCACGCCGAGCTCGAGCGTCAGCCCGACAGCGCCGCCACGCTGTACCAGGCCGAGGTCGACGCCGCGGGACCGCAGCGTAACGCGGCGCGCTTCTGGCTCGGCAAGATGGCGGAAGCGCGCGGCGATTCGGGGAACGCGCGCGAGATCTGGCTCGCGCTCGCGCGCGAGGACTCGCTCGGGTACTACGGCATGCGCGCGCGTCAGCAAGCCCGCCTGGGCCCGCTCGCATTCGTCACTCCGCCAGCCGAGCCGCCCCCGGCGCCGGCGGCTGTGGTCGCCGGTCTCGCGCGCATCGACACGCTCCTCCTGGCCGGGCTCGACAGCGAGGCGCAGGCCGAAGTGCGCGTCGTCCTCGGACGTCCGCCGCAGGATCTCGACGCGGTGCTGGCCTGGAGCGAAGGACTGAGCCTGCGCGGTTACGGCTCCGCCGCGGTGCGGCTCGGGTGGCAGGCGGCGCTGAAAGCGCCGGGCGACATCCGGGTGTTGCGCGCGATTTTTCCGTGGCCCAATCGCGCGGCCGTCGAGGCCGAGGCCGACGAATTCGGTGTCGACGCCTTGTTGCTTGTCGCGCTCGTGCGGCAGGAGAGCGTGTTCGACGTGCAAGCGCTCTCGCCCGCCGGCGCGCGTGGACTGGCGCAGCTGTTGCCAAGCACGGCCGCGATGCTGGCCCGCGGCCTCGACGTCACGTTCCTGCCGGATTGGATCACCGTGCCGGATCTGAATCTGCATCTCGGCGCCGCGCATCTCGCGGGGCTGATCCGGCGTTTTGGACGAGTGGACGCGGCGATCGCCGCGTACAACGCGGGACCATCGCCCGTGCGCCGCTGGCTCACGCGCGCAGGGGCGGCGGATCCGGACCGGTTTATCGAATTGATCCCGTATCCGGAAACGCGCGGTTATGTGCGCAGCCTATTGCGCAATCGCGAGTTGTATCGCGCGTTGTACGGAGCCCAGTGACGCCGCTTGACAGTTTTCCGGGGCGCGGGTCATTTCTAGCCCGTCCACGGTGGGTTCAGTAACAGACTCTGCAGGAGGCGGATTGTGATCAAGGGAAAGGTGAAGTGGTTCAATGACGCCAAGGGGTACGGCTTCATTGAGCAGGAAGGCGGCGAAGACGTGTTCGTGCATTTCTCGGCGATTCAGATGGACGGCTTCAAGACGCTCGCCGAGGGTCAGGTGGTGGAGTTCGAAGTGAAGCAGGGGGATAAGGGGCTCCACGCCACGAACGTTGTGCGCGTCTAAACGCGCGCCCTTCACCCAACCACGCCCCGCCCGCGATTCTCCGGGCGGGGTTGTTGTTTGGGTTAGCTTTTTTGAGCGATGCCCCCTAAACCCGCACCACCAGTCCCTGCGAGCGCCGCCGGCCGGAAATGCGTGTTCCTCGTCGATGGCTACGCGCTCATCTACCGCGCCTTCTTCGCGATGATCGCGCGCCCCCTCACCACCAAGCGCGGCGAAAACACGTCGGCGGTGTGGGGCATCACGAACTTCCTGCTGCGGCTCTATGAGAACTATCACCCCGAGTACGTCGGGTGGGTGCACGATCGCGGAGTATCGTTCCGGTCGGCCCAGTATCCCGAGTACAAGGCGACGCGCGAAAAGCTGGGCGAGGAGATGCAGCAGGACTTCGACCGCTCACTCGAGCGCGTCTGCCAGATCCTCGACGCCTTTCATATCCCCGTCATCGCGATCAACGGCTACGAGGCGGACGACGTCGTGGCGACACTCGCCGCCCGCGTGGCGCAAGGCGGATTGCAGGCCGTCATCGTCTCGGGAGACAAGGATTTCTATCAGTTGATCGGCCCCGGGGTCGCGCTCCTCAATCCGGGGCGCGGGGGACAGGCCGCGGTCGAAGAACAATGGGTGGATCAGACCAACGCGAGTGAACGGCTCGGCGTTCCTCCGGAGCAGGTCGTCGATTTCCTCGCGCTGGTGGGCGACACGTCCGACAACATCCCGGGCGTGAAAGGCGTCGGCGACAAGACGGCACTGCAGCTGCTCCAGACCTACGGCGATCTGGAGACCATTCTCGCGCGCGCGCCGGAGATTCCCGGCAAGCGGCCGCGCGAGGCGTTGCTGGCAAATGCCGAGAATGCCCGGTTGTCGCAGCAGCTCGTCACGCTGCGGCGGGACGTCCCCGTCTCGCTCGACCTCGAGCAGCTGCGCGTGCGCACGCCCGATACCGAGAACCTGGCGGCGCTGTTTACCGAGCTGGAATTCCGCACCCTCATTCCCAAATTGACCGACCTCGCGTCGGTCGGTGTCACGCAGCAGGCCGAGCCCGGCGCGCCGGGGGGTGAAGCACCGGTGGCGACGCCGGCGGCGCGTGTCCCGCAGCTGGCCGATCCGCGAGTCGTTGAGGATCCCGCTGAGCTGGCCACGATGGTGAACGAGCTGCGCGGCGCGCGGCTCGTCGCCGTTCGCACGGAGCCGGGACTCGCCGGGCTTTCGTTCGCGACGGCGCCGGGCCGCTCGTGGTATCTGCCGCTGGGCCATCGCGCGCCCGAGGGAGAATTCGAAAGCGCTCCGCCGCGCAATCTTCCGGCCCTCGCCAGCGACGCGCTGGCGAACGTACGCGCGCTGCTTGCCGACCCGGCCGTCCGAAAGGCCGGCCACGATATCAAGACCGCCTGGGTTGCGCTCGCGCATGCGGGCGTCGAGCTCGCGGGAGTCGCCTACGACTCGATGGTGGCGAGTTTCGTGCTCGACCCAGGCAGCCGCTCGCATGCCCTCGACGATCTTGCCCGCGAACACCTCTCCGTCGAGCTGCCGACGACGGCCCAGCTGCTCGGCAAAGGGAAGGGCGGGGGGACCGAGCGAGCCTGGGGCGAGGTACCTCCCGCTGAGGCGGCGCGCGTCTCGGGCGCACAAGTCGAAATGGTGCTGCGGCTGGAGGACGCATTCCGCGCCGATATCGAAGCCCATCACCTGACGCAGTTGCTGGATGAAATCGAAATCCCGCTCATCCCCGTGCTCGTGGACATGGAGGCGACCGGCATCCTGGTCGATCGTGTCTTGCTGGGCGAGATGTCGCGCGGATTCAACAAGGAGCTGACGGGGCTGGAGCTGGACATTTACAAGGCGGCGGGCGGCGAGTTCAACATCAATTCGACGCCGCAGCTGCGGACCGTCTTGTTCGAGCGGCTCAAACTCCCCGTGCAAAAGCGCACCAAGACCGGTGCCTCGACCGACGTCGAAGTGCTCGAGCAGCTGGCGGCGATGGGGCACCAGGTACCGCGCCTGCTCATCGAATACCGCGAACTGTCGAAGCTGAAATCCACTTACGTGGACGCCCTGCCCGGCTACATCAGCCCGGTCACCGGGCGCGTGCACACCAGCTTCAACCAGACCGGGGCCGCGACGGGCCGGCTGTCGTCATCCGATCCGAATCTCCAGAACATCCCCGTCCGCACCAAGCGGGGCGGCGAGATCCGGCGCGCGTTCGTCGCGCCGCCGGGCCGGTTGCTGCTCACGGCCGACTACTCCCAGGTCGAGCTCAGGCTGCTGGCGCATTTGTCCGGCGACGCAGCGTTCGTCGCCGCCTTCCAGCGTGGCGGGGACATCCACCGGCAGACGGCGGCGGTGATTTTCGGCGTCCCCGAGGCCAATGTGACGGGCGAGATGCGGGGTCGCGCCAAGACGATCAACTTCGCCACGATCTATGGTCAGGGCCCGCTGGCCCTGTCGCGACAGCTCGGCATCACACTGGAGGAAGCGAAGGCTTTCATTAAACACTATTTCGAGCGCTTCGCGGGTGTGCGGGCCTGGCTCGACAAGACGGTAGAGGAGGCTCGCCAGCGCGGGTTTGTGGAGACGCTCTTCGGGCGGCGGCGCTATATCCCCGAGCTCCGGGACCGGAATTTCAGTATCCGGGCTTTCGGGGAGCGCACGGCGACGAACTCCCCCCTGCAAGGATCAGCCGCAGACCTCATCAAGATCGCGATGATCCGCATTCATGCGGCGCTCAAGCGGGAGAATCTGGGCGCCAAGATGCTTCTTCAGGTGCACGACGAGCTGGTGTTTGAGATCCCAGAAGGCGAGAGGATGGATGCCGGGGCTCTTGTAAAACGCGAGATGGAAGGAGTGGCCAATTTGGCGGTGCCACTCGTCGTAAGTGTGGGCGCTGGAAAGAATTGGGTCGATGCCAAGGCTTAAGCACGCCTCTTGCAGGAATGAGGGTCAAGGCCCACAATAGGGGCGTCGATTCGGTGCTTTCCCGAGTCCGACGCCCTTTCGCGCCCGGAGGGTGCTGCGGTGAAGGCACGTGGTTTTACATTGATCGAACTCTTGATCGTGGTGGTGATCATCGGGTTGCTCGCGGCAATCGCGATCCCGAAGCTCTCCAACACGAAGCAGAAGGCGTACGTCGCCCAGATGAAGTCCGACCTCAAGAACCTGGCGACGGCGGAAGAAGGCTTTTTCTATGACAGCGCCTTCTATACGACCAGCTTGGCTGCGCTCAATAATTTCCGGTCTTCAACCGGAGTAACGTTGGCTGTCCTGGAAGCAACGCCGCAAGGATGGTCGGCCCGGGCGATCCATGCGCAGACGTCGCGCGAGTGCGTCCTTTTTCAGGGGAACGCGTCGCCCGTTGCTCCAGCTACGACCGAGGGCAAAATTACCTGCACCTAGAACCGCCCTATCGGGAATTCCAACGCCGCCGTGAGGGGATGCGCTTCGCCCTCAACGGCGGCGTTTGGCTTCACCGGCACAAGATCAAAGACGAGCCGATGGTCCATTTGGTGAGCTCAGATAAGGAACGGCTGCTCGCGCTGGGCCGCACGCTCGGCTTTCACGCCCGCTGGCTGCAGTACAAGCCGCTCAAGGATCCCGACACCGGCGTCCGCGTCGAAGCCTGGCATTGGGATGTGTGGGGGGAGAAACTGAAGCTGCTGTAGCCTAGGGCGCCTCGTCGACGTCGCGCCGCGGGGCACGAACACCCGGCCACCAGTTCCAGCGACCCGCGATGTGCATGATCGCGGGCACCAGCACCATGCGGATCAGGGTGGCGTCCAGCAGCACGGCCAGCGCCAGCCCGAATCCGATGAACTGCACCGCGAGCACCCGGGTGAAGGCGAAATTCCCAAAGACGATGATCATGATGAGCGCCGCGAACGTGATCGTGGAGGCCGTCGCGGACAGACCTTCCATCGTCGCATGATCGTTGCGTCCCGTCTTGTCGAACACCTCTTTCACCCGCGTCAGCAGAAACACCTCGTAGTCCATGGACAGCCCAAAGACCGTCGCAAAAACCAGCACCGGCACTACGACGAAAATCGCCTCCGTCGGCCCTTCCAGACCAAAAATCTGAATCCCGTAGCCATGCTGGAATACGAGCACCGTGATGCCGAACGCCGCGCCGACCGACAGGCAATTTAAGACGACGGCTTTCAGGGGGACGAGCACGGAACGGAAGGCGAACAGCAGCATGATCGCCGTGACGCCCAGGATCATCGCAACGATGCCCGGGAAGCGTCCCAGCAGGCGTTCCTGCAAGTCCAGGCTCGATGCCGCGAAGCCGCCCACGACGATTTCCGCACCCCGGAGACGGACGCCACGGGCGATCACGCCGCGCACGTTTCTGGTGAGCTCCATCATCCCGGTGAGTGTGACGGTGTCGGCCGCGATGACGTCCATCAGCGTTGTGCGCCGGTCGGTGCTCAGGTAGGCGTTGAAGAATTCGGGATAACGGTTGCGTACCGAGTCGGGATTGCCGTAGAAAATCGCGAGCTGCAGCGTCGAGAGTCCGGGCCGCAGCGTCGCAACGCCGCGCACCTCGCGCACGCGCGGATCCTTGCGGATCGAATCGCTCAACGCCTTGAGTCCCGGCAGGCGCCGTCCGGAAAGCGCCGATTCCCCCTCGGGAAACTGCACGACGACACGCAGCGGCTGGATGACGCCGCTCGCGCCCATCTCGCGCAAGGCTTCGAGGCCCTGGCCCGACTCCGCGTCAGGAGGAAACCAGTTGCGCACCGGCAGGCCGATTTTGATCTGGGTGAGCGGAAAGGTGAGCAGCGCGATGGCGAGTCCGCCGCCCACGATCGCGCGCCAGGGACGGTGACCGAGCGAGCGAGCCCACCGCTCCCACCCCTGTGGCTTGTGCACCCACGTGAGCCTCCGTGCGAGCCACTTCGGCCGGTCGATGTTGCGTCCCAGAATCGCCAACGCGGCCGGAAGGAAGGTCGTCGCCAGCAGCACGGCGACCGCCACCACGATCAGGCCGCCCCAACCCACCGAGCGCGTCTCCGTCAGCGGCGTCAGAATCAGCGCCGCGAATCCCACCACCACCGTCAGGCCGGACGTCACGACCGCGGACCCGGCCGTCTGAATCGTCCGCACCGCGGCATCGGCCGGTGACAAGCCGCGGTTCAATTCCTCTCGGAAGCGCGTGACGATGAGCAGCGAGTAGTCGATGCCGACACCCAGGCCCACCATGGTCGTGATGTTCAGCACGAACACCGACATCGTCTGGAACTGGGCCGCGACCGCGACGATGCCGAGGGCGATCGTGATGGCCAGCATGCCGACGATGATGGGGAGCGTCGCGGCCACCAGCGCTCCGAACGCCAGCACGAGCACCACGAGCGTGAGCGGCAGCGCACGCCGTTCCGCGAGGCGCGTGTCCGCGGTGCTGATCGTGCGCACGTCGTAGTCGAGGGCCGGGTTGCCGGTGACTTTGACGTCGAAGCCGTCGGCGCGCGGCAGCCGTTGCAGCGTGCTGCTCACCGTCTCGCGCAGCTCCGGCACGACGGTGCGGCCGACGTCGCTGGTGCTGGCCGGCGACAGCGCGGCAATGAGGAACGTCGTGCGGCGATCGGAGCTGACAAAGGTGGATTCTCCGATCGACCGGACGGAGATGACCTGGCTGATGTAGGGCTGGCGGCTGAGCGCGGCGGAGATGGAGTCCAGCACGGCCTCGAAGCGCGGGTGCGTATAGCGCACCGGCCCCTGCACGACGATGGCGACGTATTCGGCAATGGGGTTGGGGAAGGCTTCACGAATGAGCTGTGAGGCGCGCGCGGATTGGGTTGCTTCGACGGAGGTGCCGCGAACGGCAAGCACGCGCTGTACGTGGGTGGCCTTGGGCGCAAACAACAGCGCGAGAACCGCCCACGCCGCAATGACCCAGCCGCGCCAGCGGACGAGCTGCTTCGCGGGTAACGCGATCACCTATGATCCAAACACATGCGGGCCACAATCATAGAGACGTGCAGAGTGCAATGCTAGCGTCGCGACCCGCCATCTTCGCATATTGCGCGCATGGTGGAACGTCGGCTCACGGGAATGATCGCCGCCGCCGCGGTGTTGATCGTGCTGTTCCTGTTCTGGGATGCATTCCGTCCCAAACCGCGCGCTCGGGATGCGGCGGAGCCGGTCACCGTCTCGCCGGAACCGGCGGCGCCGCCGGCCTTCCCGCCGCCCGCGCAGCCGCAACCCGCCGCACCCACGACGATAACCCAGGGA
>JBOHSJ010000299.1:0-7363 GCA_050733035.1 Gemmatimonadales bacterium
CGGCGCGGCCGCCCGCACGTCGGCCTCGGCGATCTCGGCCGAGCGGCTGCCGCGGCTCGAGCTGGAGGCGGACTACGGCCTCAGCGGCGTCCGCATGCCGGACGCGATGGGCACCCGGCAGGTCGCCGTGCAGGTCACGCTCCCGATCCTGGACGGGTTCCGGCGCGAGGGCCGCATCGCCGAGCAGCAGGCAGTCGTGCGTGAATCCGACGTCCGCCTGCGTGATCTGCGGCTCCAGGTGGCAGCCGACGTGGACGGCGCGCTGCTCGACCTGCACTCGGCGGCTGCCCAGGAGATGATCGCGACGGAGCGGCTGCAGCTCGCCGCGGAGGAAGTGTCGCAGGCACGGCAGCGCTTCAAGGCCGGCGTTGTCGGCAACATCGAAGTGGTTACCGCCCAGGCTTCATTGCTGCGCGCGCGCGACGCGGACATTGACGCGCGGTTTGCCGCCGTATCGGCACGGATTGCGCTCGCTCGCTCAGTGGGCAGCGCGCGGACTCTGCACTAACTAAGGAAGAGAACCAATGGCTACGACAATGGAACCGAAAACAGAGTCTGCACGGCCTGCTTCCAGCTCCCGGCCCCCTGCTCCCGCGCAACCAAAGCGCTCGCGCCGCACGGTGTTCATCATCATGGGCGTGGTCCTCGCGGCGCTACTCGTATTCGGCGCGCGGAGATGGTGGTTCGGCCGCTCGCACGTGTCCACCGACAACGCGCAAGTGGACGGGCACATCATCCCGGTGCTCACCAAGGTCGGCGGGTATGTGGCCGAAGTGCGGATCACCGAGAATCAGCCGGTGCAGGCGGGGGACACGCTGGTCGTGCTCGATGACCGCGACTTCCGCGCGCGTCTCGCGCAGACCGAAGCCGACCTCGCTGCGCTGCTCGCGACCGTGAGCAGCCGCACCCGCGTAGGCCAGGCGGAGGCCGCAGTCGCCCAGGCACAGGCGAACGCGCTCAAGGCGAGCGCCGACCTGGCCCGCATCGAGCCGCTTGCGATCCAGAACGTCGTCAGCCAGCAGCAGCTCGACGCAGCCCGGGCCGCGGCGACCGCGGCGACGGCGCAGCTGGCTTCCGCCCAGGCCGCGCTCGTGGGTGCGGATGCCCGCGTGGCGGCGGCCCGCGCCTCGCGCGACCAGGCGGCGCTGCAGCTCTCCTACACGCGCATCACCGCGCCATCGGCCGGGGTCGTCTCGAAGAAGGCCGTCGAGCTGGGCCAGCTCGTGCAAGCCGGCCAGCCGCTGATGACCGTCGTGCCGCTCGACGACGTGTGGGTCACCGCCAATCTCAAAGAGACGGAGACGGCTGAGGTCACGTCCGGCGACTCCGCCGACGTGACGGTGGACGCGTACGCCGGCGTGCATTTCCAAGGGACTGTCGAGAGCCTGTCGCCCGCGACGGGCGCGAAGTTCTCGCTGCTGCCGCCCGACAACGCGACGGGCAATTTCACCAAGGTGGTGCAGCGGATTCCGGTGCGGATCCGGCTGGACGGCGCGATCGATCCGGCGCATCCGTTGCGGCCGGGCATGAGCGTCGTGGCGACCATCAAGACGCACTAGCATGACGGCGATTGCGCTTCCGGCAGCACCCGACCGGTACCGGTTCAAGTACCTGATCGCCATCACGGTGTCGCTGGCGTCCGTGCTGGAGCTGTTGGACACCAGCATCGTGAACGTCGCGATCCCGCACATGATGGGGAACCTGGGCGCGACGCTCGACCAGATCGCCTGGGTTTCGACCGGTTACATCGTCGCCAACGTGATCATCCTGCCGATCACCGGCTGGCTCTCGGCCTACTTCGGCCGGCGCCGCTATTTCGCCGGCTCGATCGCGCTGTTCACGATTGCTTCGTTCATGTGCGGCAATGCCGGGTCGCTCGAAGCGCTCGTCTTCTGGCGCATCGTGCAGGGCCTGGGTGGCGGCGCGCTGCTCTCGACGTCGCAGGCGATTCTGTACGAGGAATTCCCGCGCGAAGAGTACGGCACCGCCATGGCCATCTTCGGTGTCGGCGTGATGGTCGGGCCGACGTTGGGGCCGACGGTGGGCGGCTGGATCACCGACATGTACGGCTGGCCGTGGATTTTCTACATCAACATCCCGTTCGGCATGCTGGCGCTCGCGCTCACGATGTCATTCATCAACGACTCGCAGCACCAGCAGCGTTCGAGCACAGTGGATTTCATCGGGCTGGGCCTGCTGGCGGTCGGCATCGGTGCGCTCCAGACGATGCTCGAGCGCGGCGAGCGGCTCGACTGGTTCGCGTCCGGCCAGGTGCGCCTGCTCGGCATCACCAGCGCAGTTTCCCTCATCACGTTCATCTGGCATGAGCTGCGGACCGAGTATCCCGTCGTGGATCTTCGCATCCTCAAGAGCCGCCAGCTGGCGGTCGGCGTCGTCTACGGACTGATCCTCGGCGTATGTCTCTACGCGACCGTGTTTGTGCTGCCCGTGTACCTCCAGAACGTGCGGAACTTCACCGCGAATCAGACGGGGCTCGTGATTCTGCCGGGTGCGCTCGCGTCCGCGTTCACGATGGCGTTCATGGGACGGCTGCAGGGAAAATTCGACGGGCGGCTATCGATTGCGGCGGGCGTCGCAATCTTCGCGCTTTCCATGTGGAAGCATGCGCACTTCACGACGGAAAGCGGCATGAGCGACTTCTTCTGGCCGCTGATCTTCCGCGGGGTGGGCCTCGGTCTGATTTTCGTGCCGCTCACCAATCTCGCGCTGGCCGATCTGCCGATGTCCAAGATTCCCAACGGCACCGGACTGTTCAATCTGATGCGGCAGTTGGGAGGCAGCGTAGGCATCGCGATGTCGGCGACGCTGCTGCAGCGCTTCACCGCCATTCATCGTGCCGATCTTGCGGCGAACATCACGCCGTACGCGGAGGCCACGCGCGAGCGCGTGGCCATGATCACGCAGGCGCTCATCGGGCGGGGCGAGCTGCCGGCGATCGCGCAGACGAAGGCAATCGGGTTCCTGGATGGGATCGTGACGAAGCAGGCGATGATGCTGTCGTTCGAGCAGCTGTTCCTGCTCTTCGGCGCTGCGTTCGTTCTGTCTTTACCGCTGCTGCTGTTGATGCACCGCAGTAAGGCTCACTGAGCTTCCGCCATCGCCGCGGTGACGAGGAGCGCGCGCACGATGCCAAGCGCGCCCTTGTCGTTTTCGTACCACTCGGTGGGGAGATGCGCATCGCCCGCGCGGCCGCCGGCGCCCAGCGCCACCGCCGGCACGCCGAGGGCGATCGGCACGTTCGCGTCGGTCGAGGCGCAGGCCAGCTGGTGTTCGTGACCGAGGGCACGTGTCGCGGCGACCGCGGTTTGGACGAGGGGGTGGGTGCGCGGCGTGAGCCCCGACGGCCGGTCGCCCACGCGCCGCACGTCCACGGTCAGGGGCGCGGTCCCGGGGAGGCGGCCAGCGTTTTCGTCGTTCAGCGCCTGTGCGAGCGCGGACTGTACCGCTCCGTCCAGCTTCTCGAGTGCACGCGGATCCTCGCTTCTCAGGTCCACGTCGAACCAAGCGGTCTGTGGAATGGAGTTGAGACTGGTGCCGCCCCCCAGCCTCACAACCGAGTGCGCCGTGCGCGGTGCGCCGTGCGCCGGAATACCCGCGATGCTTGCGACGGCGCGGCCAACAGCATGCGCGGGATTCGCGACGCCGAACGCGGCCCACGAGTGTCCGCCCGGGCCTTGGAACGTGACGCGGTAGCGGCGCGCGCCGAGGGCGCGGTGCACGATGCGTTCGATGCCGGCGCCGTCCAGTGCGATGAAGGCGTGCGGGCGCATCGCGGATTGTCGGGATGGATTCGGTAGGGGCGCAGCATGCTCCGCCCCTGCATGCCCATTGATCAGATACCGCACCCCTCGCAGATCACCGGATCCTTCCTCTCCAACGGTGGCAGCAAACAAGACCGGCCGTTCGGTCGCTACGCGCGCGCGCACCAGCGCTTCACCGATGGTCACGAGGGCTGCGAGCCCGCGCGCGTTGTCGGCAATGCCCGGGCCTTCGAGGCGGGAACCGCGCCGCGATACGGACACATCGAGGTCTGGGCCAAAGACGGTATCCAGATGAGCTGACAGTACGATGCATTGATCGTGTAGGGGCACAGCATGCTGCGCCCCTACATTCCATCCACAAACATTTCCCACTTGATCAATGCCGACGTTCTCCAATCCCACCTCGCGGAACATCTCCGCGACCCTGGCCCCGCGCATCCCCTCCGCGCCCGTCGGCGCGGGAATCGCCGATAGCGTTGCCTGGCGCGCGAGCGTCGCTTCGTCGGAGCGCTCGATGAACGCGCGCGCGGCGCGCACTCTGGTGTCGCTCAACAGGGCGTCAACCGGGTAGGGCATGTGTCAGCAATCTATATATGACTTGTGGGGCGTTGGGCAACGCCGCGCTTGACCTGGACTACGGGGCACGCGACACTAAGCGGATGGAGGAGCGACAGCTCATATACGATTGGAATAACGCGGGCGGGCCGAACGGCGGCTTCGATTGGACCCGTGCCCGGGTTGACCTCAACGACGAGACGCTGCGCGACGGCCTGCAGTCGCCGTCGGTCACCGATCCCTCCCTCGACGTCAAAAAACGGCTGCTGCACCTGATGGCCGACCTCGGTATCGTGGCCGCCGACATCGGCCTGCCGGGCGCCGGCCCGCGCGTCGTGGATCAGGTGCGCGCGCTCGCAACCGAGATCCGCGATCAGAAGCTCCCCATCTTCCCCAATTGCGCCGCCCGGACGGTGGTCAGCGACATCGAGCCGATCGTGCGCGTCTCGAATGAGGTCGGGATCAAGATCGAGGCGGCGACGTTCATCGGCTCCTCGCCGATTCGCCAATACGCGGAAGACTGGACGCTCGATCGTATCCTCAAAGCGTCCGAGGAGGCGGTCACGTACGCGGTGAAGCACGGCTTACCCGTCATGTACGTCACCGAAGACACGACGCGTGCTCGACCTGAGACTATCAAGGCGCTGTATGGTGCGGCCATCAACTGCGGGGCGCAGCGCATCTGTTTGGCTGACACGGTCGGCCATGCGACACCGGACGGCGTCAAGGCGTTGGTGAACTTCGTCAAGCGGGAAATCGTCAAGCAAAACCGTGTAAAGATCGACTGGCATGGCCACAGGGACCGCGGGATGGGACTCATCAACTGCCTCGCCGCGATCGAGGCGGGCGTGGATCGCGTGCACGCGACGGCGCTCGGGGTCGGAGAGCGAGTCGGCAACGCCGAAATGGATTTGCTGCTCGTGAACCTGAAGCTGCTGGGGGCGCACAAGGCCGACATCCGCAAGCTGCCCGAGTACTGCCGGCTCGTCGCCGACGCGGTCGGCGTGCCGATTCCGGTGAACTATCCCGTGGTCGGGACCGACGCCTTCCGCACCGGCACGGGCGTCCACGCCGCGGCGATCATCAAAGCCAAAAAGAAAGGCCACACCTGGCTCGCCGATCGGGTGTATAGCTCGGTGCCGGCGGAAGAGTTCGGCTTCGAGCAGCGGATCGACATTTCGCCGGTGTCGGGGCTGTCCAACGTGAAGTACTGGCTGGAGCATCACGGCTACGATCCCAACGATGAGAAGGCGTGCCGCACCCTGTTCGACGCGGCCAAGCGCACCGACCGCGTGTTGTCCGACGAAGAGTGCCATCGGTTGCTGAACGCATGAGCTTCCGCGACATCGAGAAGTCGTTCTTCGACTTGTACTGGCACATGGATCCGGTCGCCGCCACCCAGGCCGGGGTCCCCGGTCACGACGACCGCTACGGCCGGTTCAGTCCGGGCGCGCTGACGCCGCAGCTCGCGGCGCTCAGGTCCATCGCGTCGGCGCTCGAGGAGGCGAACGCGGCCGATCTCGACGAAGAGATCGATCGTACGGCGCTCCTGAACGAGATCCGGGTCTCACTGCGGCGCTTCGAGAAGCTCAAGCCCCAGGCCAAGAATCCGGAGTTCTGGCTCTCGCACCTGCTCGGCGGCCTTCATCACCTGCTGCTCTCCGCCGACCGCACGCCCGCCGAGAAGGCCGCGGCGGCGATCGGGCGGCTCGAGGACATCCCCGCGTTTCTCGACGATCTCAAGGCCACACTCGAGGACCCCGTGCGCGTCTTCGTCGAGACGGCGCTGCGCATGACCGAAGGCGGGCGGCTGCTGGTGAAAGAGCTGGCGGCGGCGCTCGGCGCGCAGGCGCCCATGCACGCCACGCCGCTCGCGGCCGCGGCGGAGCAGGCGAGCGCCGCGTTGTTCAAGTTCGACTCGAATCTCGAGCGCTGGTTGGAGATGGGCACCGAGGAATTCGCGATCGGGGAGGAGGCGTTCAACTTCCTGCTCCATTACCAGCATGCACTGCGCGATACGGCGCCGGAGCTGTGGCGCTACGGCCTCCGGCTCAAGGAAGAAATCGAGGCCGATCTGGTGCGTCTGGCGAAGCGGCTGGATGGTGGGGGCAAGCCATGGCCGGAGCTCGTGGATAAGCTGCGCGCCGATCACCCGAGCGCGGGCGAGCTGGTGGACGCGTACGCCAGAGAGATGGCGCGCGCCCGCGACTTCGTAGCCGAGCGAAAGCTCGCGCCGATCCCCAAGGCGCCGCTGGGCGTGATCCCGACGCCCGCGTTCATGCGGCCCGTCATCCCGTACGCCGCGTACGACAGTCCGGGGGCCTACAGCCGCGATCGCACGGGCTGGTTCTACGTGACCGTGCCGGACTCGCGCCTGCCGGCCGCGCAGCAGGAGCGAATCCTGCGCGACCACTGCCGCTACGAGCTGGCCGCGACGGCGTTGCACGAAGGCTATCCCGGCCATCACCTGCAGCTCGTCATCGCCAAGGAGCTGCCGTCGCACGTGCGCAAGAATCTCTGGACGCCACTCACCGTCGAGGGATGGGCGCTGTACTGCGAAGACATGATGGGCGAGGAAGGCTTCTACGCATCGGACGAGGAGCTGTTCTTCCAGCGCGTGCACCTGCTGTGGCGCGCCATGCGCATTCTGCTCGACGTCGGGTTGCACACGCGCGGCATGACGCGCGATCAGGCCGTGGATCAGATGGTGAACGAGCTGCACGTCGAGCGCGGCAACGCCGAGGCGGAGGTGCGGCGCTACTGCGCGTGGCCGGCGTATCAGCTGTGCTACGCCGTTGGGCGGCGCGAGCTGCTCCGCCTGCGCGACGATTTCCGCAAAGCCAAGGGCAGCGGCTTCACGCTGCGAGGGTTTCACGACGCCGTGCTCCCGTACGGCGGCCTGCCCGTCACGCTGATTCGCTGGGGACTCGGCCTGGGTGAATAGAGACCCAGATGTAGGGGCGCAGCATGCTGCGCCCCTACCCCGGCAGGTCAAGCTGTTCGGCGCCGTTTCCCTTCTCAACGAT
>JBOHSJ010000300.1:0-5158 GCA_050733035.1 Gemmatimonadales bacterium
ATCCGGACTGACGGCGAACACGCTGCTGCAGACGCTGCAACGCGCGCGCAGACCTCCCGCGGGGACCTTCGCCGGGTCCACGCGGTAGATCGTTTCGCACGACGGACAGGTAACGTTCACGCCCTAGGCCTCGCTGTCTCCACTGCCTTCATCGCCCGCATCCCGGTCGTGGCGGCGATCGACGACAAACACCGACCCCGCCTGCGTCTTCGCGTAGCTCTTCATCTCGGTCGCCAGCTCGCTCACCTGTGCCGGGTGCGCAAAGCGCCGGTGCTGATTGGTGACGACGCCGATCGACAGCGTCATCAGCGGCACGCGGTGCAGCTGGCCGCGGCGGTCCTTGCCGAAGTAATAGCCGGCCCGCCGGTCCTGCTCGTTGTACTGAAACGGCACCAGCGTATCGAACACCTCGAGAATCTCACTGCAGACCGCGCTGATATGTTCGATCGGCAGGACAAAAATGAAGTCATCGCCGCCGATATGCCCGACAAAGCCCTGCTTTCCGATCATGCCCCGCACGACGTCGTGCAGGATGCGGGAAAGCAGATAGATCACGCGATCGCCGTCGTAGTAACTGTAGCGATCGTTGTATTCCTTGAAGTGATCGAGGTCCGCATAACAAACGGCGAAAAACTCGCCAAGCTCCATCCGCCGTTTGATCTCGCGCTCGATCTCCGTCGTGCCGGGGAGCCGCGTCGACGGGTTCACCGCCACGTCGCGCTCGGCGCGCGTCACGAGGGCGTCGAGCCGCCCCGCCTGCTCGCCCGGCTCGAACAGCGGCGTGATCACCTCGTCCGCGCCCGCCGCGAACCAGCGCCGCACCGCATCCGTCGCATGGCGATTGGTCACCACGGCGAGCGGCACGATCGCCGTGTAGGCATCGCCCTTGAGGCGGGCGCACAGCTGCATCCCCTCGTCGCCGGCGCTGTCGCCATCCACGACGACCAGCGTCGGTGGCAGGCGTAACACCCGCTCTTCCACCCCGGCGGCCTGAGGAAGGGTAATCACGGGCAGATTCTTCCCGTTGACCCAGGCGGTCACGAAGTCAGGTACGGAACGTCCAGCCGGCGAGAAGAACAGAATGGCTTGGCGCGACCGCACCTTACTCCTCTCGTAAGGGTAGAAACTGCCGAAACTTAGACCTCGTCGCCTCCCGTGTCAAATTAACTGCGCGGGAGCGGCACCTCGGCCGTCACGGCCTCGCGCAACTCCACCGGCCGGCTGCGCGCGCGGACGCGAATGTTGAGCAGCTCGACGAACACCGAGAACCCCATCGCGAAATAGATGTACCCCTTGGCGATGTGCTGACCAAACCCGTCGGCGATCAGCGACACCCCGATCATGAGCAAGAAGCTGAGGGCGAGCATCTTCACCGTCGGGTGCCGGTGCACGAAATCGCTGATCGACGCGGCGGCGAAGAACATCACGGCCACCGCGAGCACCACGGCCGCGATCATCACGGCGAGATGACGCGCCATGCCCACGGCGGTGATCACCGAATCGAGCGAGAAGACGATGTCGAGCACCATGATCTGGCCCACGACCGCCCCGAACGACGCGCGCCCGGCGGGATTGGCCCGGCCGGCATCGCCTTCGAGCCCCTCGTGGATCTCGCGCGTGCTCTTGGCGAGCAGGAACAGCCCGCCGGCGATGAGAATGAGATCGCGGCCGGAGAAGGCGTGGCCCACGAGCGTGAACAGCGGCGCCGTCAGGCGAATGATCCACGCGAGCGCGGCCAGCAGCGCGATGCGGGTCAGCATCGCCCCGAGCAGGCCGACGCGGCGCGCGCGCGCCTGCTGCTCGGCCGGGAGTTTGCCGGCGAGGATCGAGATGAAAATGATGTTGTCGATGCCGAGCACGATTTCGAGCATCGTCAACGTGAGCAGCCCGAGCCAGGCCTCTGGACTTGTTATCCAGCTCATGCGCGTATCCTGTTGAATGTTCAATGATCAATGATCGATGATCATTGATCATTCTACATTGGACATTCAGCCTATCAGAACGAGACGGAAATCCGGACCTGGGAGCGGCCGCCCAGCCCGATGGTCGTCTGCAGGTCGGCCGCGCGGCCGGTGGCAGCCGACAAGCGGGCGGAGATGAGCGCGTCCACGGCGCTCACGATGTGATTCGCGAGCAGCAGCCCGATTTGGTTTTGGGCGCGCCGGAACGCGTTGTCACTGCGCCGGATGAAGTCACGGAACACCTGGTGCTCGAGCGAGTGCTCGCGCCAGCTCCATTGGAAGTTGGGGCCGACGGCGCGGGCGGTATAGAAATCCAGCGCGGCCCGGTACTGCCACGACGTGGGATCGGGCGCCACGTCGGGATCGGTCCAGTACGTGCGCCGCGCGAGCAGCCACACCGAGCCGTTGTAGGTTTCCGCATTCGGCTCTGGAGCAAACGCGGCGCCGGGATCGGCGTCGTACGCCCCGCTTTCGACAAACCGCTCCATCTGCTCGTAATACTCGAAAATCGTATCGCGCCGGCTCGGCATGAACGAGCGGCGCGCGACTTCGAACGCGAGGTTCTGGAAACGCTTCGCCTCTTGCGTCGCTTCGTGGTCGAGCTGCAGGTAGCGCGAGACGAGGTACACCTCGGCCGCGAGGTACACGGCTCCACGATCCTGGTGCGCGAGCAGCTGCCCCGTGCCGGGCACGAGCAGCGACGCGAGCGGGCGCACGAAAACGCTGGCGGGACGGGTGCTGTCCGCGAGTTGCTGCGCCGCGGCCGGCGTCGTACAGACCAGCAGGGCGAGGACCAGCTTCATTAGAAGGTCACGCGGAACGAAAAGAAGGTCGGGCTCTCGACCTGCAGTTCCGACCCCGTGAGAAAGGCCCGCGCGAGATCGATGCCGAGCGAGCCGCTTTCCACGCCGAGTCCCAGACTCGGCCCGCTCAGCCCGTCCTGCACGAACGCGTAGCCCGCCCGCACGCGCACGAGCCGCTGATAGCCGATGTCGAGGCCGACGCGCGTTTCGGACTGCCCCACCTGTCCCCAGGGGCTGTCCACGTCGGCGGCGAGCTTCAGATCGAATGCCTGGTCGAGTGCGCGTCCCGTGCCGGGACGCAGTCGCAGCTCGTACAACGCGCCGACCGCGAGGCGGGTCGGGAGCGCGTCGGCCTGCGCCTGGTTCTGGACCTGGAGCCGGAACCCGACATTGCGCAGCGCGACGCCGAGCCGGAGCGGGCCCCCCGGTCCGACGGTGAATTGGCCCCCGAAGTCGAGCGCGTGCGTCGCTCCCGTGCCCGCGGGGAAGTCACGGCAGTCGCCGCTGCAGTCCACGCGGAACTGCACCAGCTTGTAGCTCACGCCGAAGACGAACGATCCGGTCAGGCTGGTGGCGTACGAGGCGAGGAATTCGAAGTTGCGGGGGGCGATGCGCGCGATGGTGTTGCCGTTGTTGTCGGTGCGGTCGAGATCGCCGTAGTCCACGAGGTAGACGGCGCCGCCGATCACGCCGATGCCGCGCGAGGGAAAGTAGGCGCCGAGGACATGACTGCGGCCTGCCACCAGTGTGGCGCTATGGAGCGCGAACTCGTCTTCCGAGAGTGTGGCGAGGCCGGCCGGATTCCAGAACGCGGCCTCCCCCCGCCCCGCCGCCGCCGTCGCGGTTTGCCCCATCCCCACCGCCTGTGCGCCGACCGGAAAGACGAGAAACAAGGCGCCGGCGTTGATGGGTGGCTCCTGGGCGGCTAGGCGGTTTGGCGGTTTGGCGGTTAGAAAGAGGAAGGCGATTGGGAGCACCCAACCGCCTAACCGCTCAACCGTCCAACCGTCAAAAGCTCTTCGCCTCATCGATCAGCATGATGGGAATGTCGTCCTCGACCGCGTAAATCAGCCGGCACGTGTTGCACGCGAGCGCCTCGGGACTGGTGCGGTGCTCCAGCGGCCCTTTGCATTTGGGGCAGACGAGGATCTCGAGGAGGTCCGGTGCGAGGCTCATGATGTGGCGTACCCCAGCCGCTTGAGCGAAGGTTCGTCGCGGCGCCACTTGGGCAGCACCTTGACGTGAAGGTCGAGGAAGACGCGCTGACCGAGCAGCGCCTCGATCTTGGCGCGCGCCGCGGCGCCGAGGGCCTTGATGGTACGGCCGCCCTCGCCGATGACGATGCCCTGCTGGCTGTCGCGCTCGACGTACACCATCGCCCGAATATATACCGGCTCGGCGCCCTCCCGGAACTCATCGATCTCGCAGGCGACGCTGTAGGGCAGCTCCTCATGCAGGAGCTCGAACGCCGCTTCGCGAATGAATTCCGCCGCGAAGAAGCGCATCGGCTGGGTGGCGAGGTCTTCGGGGTCATAGTGGAACGGGCTGTCCGGTAGCACACCGGCGATAGCGGTCAAGAAGGCTTCGATCCCTTCACCAGTGACGGCCGACGTGAAAATCTCCGACGGGCGGACGGGCGGACGCGCGGATGCACCGACGACGTCGGATTTCGTGTACACGTTCACGATCGGCGCGCGTGGCGCGCGCTCGAGTCGAGCGACCGTGGCGAGCGGCGGAGCCGGGTACTCGCTCAGCGGGTGCAGGTACGCGATCACTTCCGCGTCGTCGATCGCGCGCAGCGCCGCGGCACGCATCACTTCATGCAATTGGTATTGGGGTTCGAGCAGGCCGGGAGAATCGGTGAAGATGTACTGCGTGTCGTGTTTCGTGAGCAGGCCGACGACGGGCAGTCGCGTGGACTGCGGTTTGGGTGAGACGATCGCGAGGTGTTCGCCGACGAGCGCGTTGAGCAGCGTCGATTTGCCGACATTGGGTCGGCCGGCGAGAACCACCGTGCCGCACTTGGTCATGAGCTCGCTGCTTCAATGAACCCGTCGAACAGGCGGCGCATCCTCGGATCGACATCGATCAGATCCTCGGGGTGCCATTGCACGCCGAGCAGGAACTGCCCGTTGCTGCCGCCCCCCCCCTCGACGCCCTCGATCAGCCCATCCGGCGACGTCGCAACCGCCTGCAGACCGGGCGCCAGCCGCGCGATGCCCTGGTGATGCATGCTGTTCACCGCCAGCGTGTCGGCGCCAAGCAACCGATGCAGCCGCGAGCCGGGAGCGACCCGCACTTCATGCGCCAGCTCGTCGCGGCGGCGGCCATTGACGGGAAAATGATCGTGCTTGATCGCATCGGGATGCTGCGCGCCCACGTCCTGATACAGCG
>JBOHSJ010000301.1:0-7606 GCA_050733035.1 Gemmatimonadales bacterium
GGCCACCGACCTGCTCGGCCCCCGTGCCATCCGGTCGCACGCGCCAGATATCCGACCGCACGTTCGGTAGCGAGGCGGCGAAATAGATCCATGACCCATCGGCGGAATACCGCGGATAGGTCTCCGAGACGAGGCCGATGCTGTCAGGCACCAAACGCCGCTTCGGTCCAGACGTATCCGCCAGGAAGAGCCGTGGATTGAAGCCCGGGAACGCCCCGGGGTCTTCCATGACAATGAGGTCGCCGGCCGGCGCCCAATCGGGCCGGGGCGTAGCAAAAGAGGGGACGTCGAATGAGCGGAACCCTGTCCCGTCAAAGTTGAAGAACACGACGCGCTGAGTGTCGCCGGTCCCGAAGTACGGGAGCACGGCGACCGCGGCCCCCTGCGGGACGACACTCACCCAGGCGGTGTCTCTCCACACACCACTCACTCCCACAATTGCGGCGCGACCAATTGCCACCCCGCGGGCAGTCGTAGCGGAAAGCTGGATCGCGGGTGACGTCGTCTCATACGCGAGCGTGCCGCTTCGTGAGTTTTCCCACCTGTCCACGACAGAACCGCGCAGCTGGAGGGTCCCGCTGACATAGACGGCCGTGTCGGTTGGGTTGACCGCCACACCCGTTGGGTTGCCGGGCAGCACGGTGTACCGAGCGAACGCCTCCAGCCCGAGCGACGGAGCGCTCACCGTCACCGTATCTTCGCCAGCGACTGTGCCCAGGTACACAGTTGCCGTGGCAAGTCCGTGTGCATCAGTGGTGTCGGCGTAGGGTCCCGCGAGGGTGTGATACCGGGGGGGAAACCCGGCACCGCCGGCGAACGTCACCGCCACTCCGGGGATCGGCAAACCGAGCTGATCGCTGACTCGCACAACGAGCGGCTGTGGCGGAGCGGTTTCTACGGTGTCGGTGATGCCGTCACCGGACACGATAGAGAGGCGGGGGCCCAGTGGCTGCACACCGTCGCTGCAGGCAACGACCAAGGCGGTTACGGCAATCAGCAGCGCGCGTGTACGAATCATCTGCTCACGGACGCTCGATCGTGATTTGGCGCGCCGCGCTCGCCTCGGCGGCGCCGCTCTTGACCACGACTTCGATCTGATAACGGCCCGGGGACAATCCTGTGAGATCGACGGCCACGGCGCGGGGCGCGACGGCGTCGCGCGGACGCGCCAGCTCCTGCCAGGCGAGCCGAACGGCAGAGCGCCGTTGCGACAGGCCGAGCGATGTCGTGGCTCGGCGCAGCCAGCCGGCGCGCTGCGGCGCCACGGCGACCGCAATCGTCAGCGGCGCGCCGTCCGGCGGCAGGCCATACACCTCCCAGAACAATCCGATGCTCGTCCCGGCGCGCGCCGTTGCTGCGGCGCGGGTGTGGGGGAGAACGGCCGCCAGATCGCCGGGCAATGAATCGAGCGGGTCGAACAACAGCAGGTCGGACAGGGCGATGCCGTCCGCCACGCCCGCCGGCAACATCGTGTACCGCGTTCTCGCCGCGCGGGACGCTGCCCGCGACAGCAGCTCCAGGCTGAACAGTTGTGGCTCGCAGGACGTCGTCGCGACGAGCTTGCCCGCCGGGCTTTCCGGCTGCCAGACGGTGATCGGTGCGCGCTGCGGTTCGCGTGCCAACACCAGCGCCGCGCTGGGCGGGTGATGGGCGAACGCGCTGTCATCACTCACGTCGTACGCGGCGACGACGATGCAGGAATCGCCCCGCCGGAACGCGCCCGCTTGATGCTCGAGCAGCACGAAGTCGGTCGCGTAGGCGGGAGCGTAGCGCTCGCGGGCGCGGCGGTCGTCGAGCTCTCCCTCGGGGAAGAAATGAAACGCCGGCTCCCGATCGTGGCCCGTGACCGCCGGCTGCTGTAGCATGCCGGTCGTGCGGGCCGGGTCTCGAGTCCAGTACACCGGCCAGCCGTAGCGCAGTGTCAGCTCGCGCAGATCGTCGCCCCAGCGCAAGGAGTAGGTGGAGCGCGCGTCCTGCGCGATGCGCGCGAGCGTCG
This sequence comes from Gemmatimonadales bacterium, assembly GCA_050733035.1. Lineage (GTDB taxonomy): Bacteria > Gemmatimonadota > Gemmatimonadetes > Gemmatimonadales > GWC2-71-9 > 20CM-2-65-7. Next base: position 1,997 of record JBOHSJ010000301.1, read on the forward strand.
CGCGCGCGAGGTGCTCCGTGCGACGATCGTTCGCGCCCACGGAGTACAGCGGCTGCGCCACCCACCACAAGGAATCCTCGAGCGCCGACCGCTGCTCGCAGCCCTGCGCGCGATATCGCTTGGCGAGCACCCCGTCGAGCAGCGGCAACAGGTCTGTCCAGCGGCAGCGCTCGGCACTGGGCATGTCGTGCAATGCGGTATCGAACGCCGAATCAGCCGCGCGAAATTCGCCGGCGACGTGCAGCGCAAACCCCGTCAACGCCGCACACCACCACGCGGTGGCCTGGCAGTGCCGCGCGGCCGCGATCGCCGCCGCCGTGTCGGTCTCGGCCAGGTAACGCACCAGCTGACCTGCAGTCCATTCGTCTTCGGGGCTGAGCGCCGCGGTGCTGTCGAGCGTCGTGACGAGACGCGCACGCGCCCGGCGAATACGATCAGATTCCGGGGGAGCGGGAGGCTTGCGGGGACTCGGCTGGCCGTCGTCCCAGTAACAGAATCGGCCGATGATGTGGTCGCAGCGCTGCGCGGGTGCACTGTACGCAACCGGGAGATGGTTGCGCCGCACCGTCTCGAACTCGGCCTGCGCCGCTCGTGCCGCCCGGAGCACGCGCGCCGTGTCGTACTGTTGCGCGAGCGTCGCGGCGAGCAAGAGGCTGCCTAGAACCATGGCTTCACAGCTCCCTCAGCCGGCGCCGGATGAGGCGGCGTTCCGGTTCCTCGATCGCCAGTGCCAGGGCGCGCTCGTAGGCGGATTTGGCTTCCGCCTTTCGCCCCAGCCGCCGCAGGAGATCCGCGCGGGCCGCATACGCGAGATGATACCCCTCCAATTCTCCTCGTGCGAGAATCGCGTCGATGAGCGTGAGCCCATGCTCTGGACCGTCCCGCATCGCGATCGCGGCGGCGCGGTTCAGCTCGATCACGGGCGACGGATCGGCCCTCAGCAGGACCTCGTAGAGTCCGACGATCTCGCTCCAGTCCGTCTTCGGGGACGACGGTGCTTCGGCATGGACCGCGGCGATCGCCGCCTGCAATAGAAAGGGACCGACGCTCCGGGATGCGAAGGCGCGCTCGACCAGGGTCACCCCTTCCTTTATGTGTGCCCGGTCCCATTGAGTTCGATCCTGCTCCTCGAGCGGGATCAGCTCGCCTGAAGCGGTCGTGCGGGTGACGCGGCGCGCGTCGTGGAGCAGCATCAGCGCCAGCAGGCCGATCGCCTCGGGTTCCGGCAGCAGCTCGACAAGCAGGCGGCCGAGGCGGATCGCTTCGACTGCAAGATCGGGCCGAGTGAAGTAGCCCTGGTTGAAGACGAGATAGACGACGTGCAGCACCGTGGCGAGGCGCGCGGGGAGATCGGTGCGGGACGGGACCTCGTACGGGATGCGTGCTTCGCGAATCTTCGCCTTCGCGCGGACAATGCGCTGGGCGAGAGTCGGGGCGGTGGTGAGAAAGGCGGCCGCGACCTGCTCGGTCGTCAGGCCGCACACCTCGCGCAGCGTCATCCCGACCTGCGCGTCTGGATTCAAGGCGGGATGGCAGCAGGTGAAGATGAGCCGCAGCCGGTCGTCGGCCACGTCGTATTCTTCCGTCTCGCTCAACTCCTGAGGCACGTCGGGTTCACCCGGCACTTCGCGGCGGCGTTTGCGCAGCCGGTCGATCGCCTTGAATCGTCCCGTCGAGATCAGCCACGAGCGTGGATTGGCAGGCGTGCCATCGATCGGCCAGCGCTCGACGGCCGCCGCGAACGCATCCTGAAGGGCCTCCTCGGCGAGATCGAAGTCGCCGAGGAGGCGGATCAGGGTCGCGAGAACGCGGCGCGACTCGGCGCGGTAGACCGACTCGATCGTGTCTACGGCTGATTGAATTCCATGATCGGCCGCACTTCGACCGTGCCGTGCTTCGCGCCGGGAATCCGCGACGCGACCTGAATCGCGTCGTTCAGATCTTTCGCGTTGATCAGGTAGTAGCCGCCGAGCTGCTCTTTCGTCTCCACGTAGGGCCCGTCGGTGGTCGAGACCTTGCCGTTCCGGACCTGCACCGACTTCGCCGTAGTGGTCGGTTGCAGCGCCTCACCGCCGATGTAATGGCCGTTCTTCTTGGCGCTCTCGGTGAACGCGTTGTAGTCGGCCATGCCCTTCTTCATGTCGTCCTCCGACGCCTGCTCCCACCACTTCTCGTCTTCGTAGATCAAGCATAGGTACCGCATGACTCCTCCAAGGGGTTTGCCTAATAGTCGCTTGTCAGTGGGCCAATTCGACACCGCGACGTTTCACCCCCAAACGGGCCGCACCTCGACCGATCCCCACTTGGCCGAGGGGATTCGCGCCGCGACCTGGATCGCGTCGTTCAAATCCTTGGCCTCGATGAGGAAGTAGCCGCCGAGCTGCTCTTTGGTCTCGGCGAACGGCCCATCGGTGGTCGACAGCTTGCCGTTGCGAACGCGAACGGTGGTCGCGGCATCGGTGTGCTTCAGCCCGTTGCTGCCGATGTAGTGGCCGCTCTTCTTGATGTCTTCGGTGAACGCCCAGAAGTCTTTCTTCGCCTGCTCGATCACGTCCGGTGGGACGTTCACTTCCTGCTTCTCTTCCTGATAGACCAGGCACAAGTACTTCATAGCTCCTCCGCGAAGTTTCGAAATATGTCTCGGACACCTATGGTCGTTGAGGGGGAGGGGAAATCGACAGTAGCTTTAGGCCGTGCCCAGCCCCGAAGCCTTCGTAGCGTGACCCGCTACGCCGCGTTTCTGCGAGGCGTCATGCCGACCAACGCGAAGATGCCTGAGCTCAAGGCGGCGTTCGAGGCGGCCGGCTTTACCGACGTGAAGACGCTGCTCGGGAGCGGCAACGTCCTCTTCAGCGCCCGCACGTCGTCCGTGTCGGCGCTGCAACGTAGAGCGGAAGCGGCCATGCTCGATCGCCTGGGTCAGGCATTTCTCACCATCGTGCGCCCCGTGGAGACGCTGCGGGAGATACTTGCGTCCGATCCCTACAAGGCGTTTCGCCTGGGCTCGGAGTCGAAGCGAATCGTCACGTTTCTGCGAGAGCCGCTCGCGAGGAAGCTCACGTTGCCCATCGAGTTCGAAGGCACGCGCATTCTGGCGATGCGGGCGGGCGAAGTCTTCAGCGCGTACACGCGGAATCCCAAGGGCCCGATGTTCATGACGCTGATCGAGAAAACACTGGGCAAGGACGTTACGACGCGCACCTGGGATACCGTGGCGAAAGCCGCGCGCTAGGCGTTGTGATGCACGCGCCGCAGCAGAATCCCGGCTACCGGCGCCATCAGCAGGGCGAGCACGGCACTGATGAGCGCCGTGATCTGGAACGCGCGCGCGAAGGCGGCCCGGGCCGTCGTCAACAGATCGCCGCTCTCCTGACCCGGTAGGCTCTTCGCGACCGCAACAGCACCGCCAAGCGTGGCACGCGCCGCCTCGACGGCCTCGAGCGGCACCCCGGGCGGCGTGGCATCCACCATCGCGGCGCGATACACTGCCACCCCGATACTTCCCAGAATCGCGATGCCAAGTGCGCCGCCCAGCTCCGAGCTGGTCTCGGAGATCGCGGACGCGGCGCCGGCCTTTTCCACTGGTGCGCTTCCGACAATCACGTCGGTCGCCAGAACGACGACCGGCGTGATTCCCAGCGAATAGATGATCGAGCCGGCAATCAACGCGCCCAGTCCCGGGCTGGCGGCCGCCTGCGTGAGCACCGCGAAACCGGCCGCGGCGAGACCCAAGCCAACCGCCATCGCCGTGGCCGGCCGGACGCGCCGCACCACGGCGGGAATGATCAGCGAGCCGGCGACAAACGCCAGCATCGAGGGCACCGTCGCGAGTCCTGCCTGAAACGGGGACAGACCGAGTACGAGCTGCAGGTGCTGCGCGACGTAGATGTAGGCGCCGAAGGCCACGAGTGTGGTGAGCATGTAGAGGAGCAACGATCCGCTGAACGCCGGGCTGTTGAAGAGGCCAAGATCGATGAGTGGATCGGCGAGCCGTCGCTGCCGCCGCGTGAAGACGACGCCGAGCGCCAGCCCGAGCAGCACCGCGGCCGCGGCGAGCGGGTCCGCGCCGCGCTCCGCGACGCGCTTCAGCCCGTAGATCAACGACAACACCGCGCCGAGCGAGAGCGCCACGCTGGCGATGTCGAGTCGCCCGGCCTTCGGGTCGCGAAACTCGGGCAGCAGCAGCGGGCCTACGACCAACAGCAGGATCATCACCGGCACGCCGATCAGAAACACGGCGCCCCACCAGAAATACTGCAGCACGATGCCGCCGAGCAGCGGCCCGATCGCAGCGCCCACCGAGTAGCTGGTGACCCAGACACTGATCGCGAACGTACGCTGCCGTGGGTCGAGGAACATGTTGCGAATCAGGGACAGTGTGGAGGGCGCCAGCGTCGCGCCGGCGATCCCGAGCACCGCCCGTGTGGCGATGAGCATCTCGGCGCTCGTGGAGAATGCGGCGACGACCGATGCCACGCCGAATGCCGTCGCCCCGATCAGCAGGAGGCGGCGGCGGCCGATCCGGTCGCCGAGCGTGCCCATGGTGATGAGCCAGCCGGCGACGAAAAACCCATAGATGTCGATGATCCACAGCAGCTGCGCGCTGGTGGGTTGCAGCGCCTCGCTCAACGCGGGCACCGCAAGGTTCAGTACGGTGAGGTCCATCGAATACAGCATGCAGGGCAGCGCGATCACCGCGAGCCCGATCCATTCACGGCGCGTTGCTCGCGGTGGGACCATCGCTGGAAAGGTAGTCGTGCAATGGAACCAAGTACGCCGTTGCGCGGTTGAAGCACGGGTACTTGCTTCCGAATGAACTCTGAATTGGAGAAGCCCTATGACGCGCACGACGACGCCCCGCCGCAAGAATGGCTCCCCTCGACAGACGGCACCCGAGACCCGCTCCGGCGCGATCACGCGGCTGTACCCGACAAAGAACGACCTGCCTCAAGACACTCGGACTGAAGTGATCGCGCTGCTCAATCAACGGCTGGCCGAAGCCATCGATCTGCAGACGCAATGCAAGCAAGCTCATTGGAACGTGAAGGGGCCCGCCTTCATCGGACTCCACAAGCTGTTCGACGACGTCAACGAAGACGTCGAGGCGTACGTGGATCAGATCGCTGAACGGATCGTGCAGCTGGGCGGCATCGCGGAAGGGACCATTGGCGCGGTCGAAGGACGCTCGACACTCGTGGATTACCCGCTCACGCTCTCGACCGGCGCCGAGCACGTCGCTGCCCTGTCGGACGCGCTCGCCGGGTTCGGACGGGCAGTGCGGGTCGGCATCGAAGAGATGAACGAGCTGCAGGATGCCGACAGCGCCGACCTGCTGACGGACGTCTCGCGTGGCGTGGACAAGTGGCTCTGGTTCGTGGAAGCGCATCAGCAGGCATCGAGCTGATGAGCCGGCGCGACGATCGGTCGCAGCTGATTCTGCCGGTGGGTCCGCGCGATCACGCCGCGGGCCCTGAAGACGCGCCGCTGACGCTCGTCGAGTACGGCGACTATCAGTGCCCGCACTGCGGCAAGGCGTATCCGATCGTCAAAGCCGTGCAGCGGAAGCTGGGCGCGCAGCTGCGCTTCGTGTATCGCAATTTCCCGCTCACC
>JBOHSJ010000302.1:0-3674 GCA_050733035.1 Gemmatimonadales bacterium
CCGTCGGCGACGCGCGAGTCGATCTCGACGCCGCGATTCATCGGTCCGGGGTGCATGATCGTGATATCGCGCGGCGAGCGCTCGAGGCGCTCCGGCGTGACGCCGAAGACACGGTAGTACTCGCGCAAGCTGGGGATGAAGCCCTTCTCCATACGCTCGAGCTGCAAGCGCAGCACGTTGAGCACGTCCGCCCACTCGATCGCTGCTTCGATGCGCCCGAAGACCTTCACGCCCAGCTCTTCGATGCCGCGCGGCATCAGCGTCCACGGCCCGCACACGGCGACTTCGGCACCGAGCTTGGTCAGTCCCCAGAGATTGGAGCGCGCGACGCGCGAATGCAGCACGTCGCCGACGAGGCAGACCTTGAGGCCCGCGATCTTGCCGTGCTTGTCGCGGATCGTCAGCAGGTCGAGCAGCGCCTGGGTCGGGTGCTCGTGCTTGCCGTCGCCGGCGTTGATCACGTTGGACGCGATCCGGTCGCCCAGGAATGCCGCCGCGCCCGACGACGGATGCCGGATCACCACCATGTCGATGCGCATCGCCTCGAGATTCTTGGCCGTGTCCACGAGCGTTTCGCCCTTGGAGACGGACGACCCGCTCGCCGCCACGTTGACCGTGTCGGCGGAGAGGCGCTTCTCGGCGAATTCGAACGAGATCCGGGTGCGGGTCGAGGCCTCGAAGAAGAGATTGACGATGGTTTTGCCGCGCAGCGCGGGGACCTTTTTGATGGGGCGCTCGGACACTTCCTTGAACGGCTCCGCCGTATCGAGGATCAGCCGGATTTGCTCCGGCGTCATGTGCTCGAGCCCGGTCAGATCTTTGCCGAGGATCGAGGTCGTCATCGGACCACGTCTACCTGGTCGCGGCCGTCCAGCTCCTCGACCTGTACTTCCACGCGCTCGCCGGTGTCGGTTTTTACCGCTTTTCCCACGATGTCGGCCTGAATCGGCAGCTCGCGCCCGCCGCGATCCACCAGCACGCACAGGGAGATACGCTTGGGGCGGCCGAAGTCGGCCAGCTCATCGAGCGCCGCGCGCACGGTGCGGCCGGTGTAGAGCACGTCGTCCACGATCACGGCGTGCTTGTCGGTGAGATCGCCCGGCAGGTGCGTCTCTCCGATCAGGGGCTTGGGCCCCACGGTGCCGAGGTCGTCGCGGTAGAGCGTGATATCGAGCGCGCCGCGCGGCACCTCGGCGCCCTCGCTTTTTTCGATGAGTGTGGCGATGCGCTCCGCCAGCTCGACGCCGCGGCGCTGGATGCCGATCAAAACGAGGTCGTCGGTGCCCTGGGCGAGCTCGAGGATTTCCACTGCCATACGCTGCAACGCCCGCGACATCGCGCGGGCGTCGAGGATTTGGGTTCGGATCTCGGTGCTCAAGGTACCTTGGAATATACCGGGGTGAGAGGCGGTTTGCCGCTCAAGACCGACTGCACGTTTGCAATCGCGATCGTGGCCATCTTGCGCCGCGTTTCCTCGGTGGCGCTGCCGATGTGCGGCAGCAACACGGTGCGCGGTGCCGCGAGCAGCCGGGGATGAATCGCCGGCTCCTCGGCATAGACGTCGAGACCGGCCGCGCCGAGGTGGCCCAGCTCGAGCGCTATGGCGAGGGCCTCTTCGCGAATGAGGTCGCCGCGCGACGTGTTGATCAGAATCGCGCCGGCCTTCATCCGCGCCAGCGTCTCAGCGTTGATGATGCCTTTCGTGTCCGGCGTCGATGGAACATGGAGGCTCACGATGTGGCTGTCGGCGAGCAAGTGACTCGTATCCACGCGCGTCGCGCCAGCCTCGCGCTCGAACTCCGGCTTCGGAGTGCGGGCCGTGTAGAGAATGCGCAGCCCGAACGCCCGCGCCCGCCGCCCCACCGCCTGGCCGATGCGGCCGGCGCCGAACAAGCCGAGCGTGCGGCCTTGCAACTCTAAGCCCAGCAACTGCGCCGGATGCCACCCGGTCCACTTGCCGCTGCGGACGAGATCGACGCCTTCGACGAGCCGGCGGGCGGTGGCGAGGATCAACGCCCACGTGAGGTCGGCCGTTGCTTCGGTGAGGACGCCGGGAGTGTTGGTGACCATCACGCCACGCATTTCGGCCGCGACGACATCCACGTTGTTGTAGCCGACGGCGACGTTGGCGACGATGCGAAGCTTCGGGAGGTTTTTGAGCTCCGTCCCACCAACCCAGCGCGTGAGTAACGGAACGATGGCCAGCCACTCTCCTCTCGGAGTCGGTTCCCCGGTGGCTATCCAGGTAACGTCGAGTCCCTCGAGCTGCGTCGGCTCAATGAGATCGCGTAGCTCGACCGCCACAAGAATCCGGTGATTCAAGGGCGGCGAGGTGCGGCGGCGGCGAAGGGCGGCGAGGGGCGGCAAAAACATGACGGCCGCGACGACTGGATCATGCATCTCGCCACGGGTTGCTTATTCATGGGCATGGCGCCGCACAAACGATTTCTCGCATGGCAGGAGTGTCATAAGCTCGTTCTCGCGGTGTACCAAGCAACGCTCTATGGCCTTATGTCACGGAAAGCACGAAATGAGTTCCGTCATTCTCTCGACATCGCACTCGGGTCGCTCTGCTCGCCGCCGCCTCATTCGCCGCCGGTTTTGAGTCCTTTGGGCCCGACGTACTCCGACTGCGGCCGAATGAGGTGATCCTCACCGTGCTGCTCGATCACATGAGCGCACCACCCGGCGATCCGGCCGCAGCCGAACACCGCCACAAACGAGCGCGGCTCGAGGCCGAGCGCCTGGAGGACGAGCGCGGTGAAGAACTCGACGTTAGTGCGCAGATTCCGCCCCGGCTTTGCCTCCTCGAGCACCCTCAGAGCAGTCTGCTCGACCGCGCGGGCGAGATCGAACAGCTTGCGGTTCTCGAGCGCCGCAGAGCTCATGTCGTCGGCCACCTTGCTGAGGACGGCCGCGCGCGGATCGCGAACTTTGTAGACGCGGTGTCCGAACCCCATGATGCGCCGGCCCGCCGCCAGCTCGTTGCGTATCCATGCCTCGGCGCGGTCGGACGACTTGATGTCCTTGAGCATGTCGAGCACCGGTCCGGGCGCGCCGCCGTGCAGCGGGCCCTTGAGCGCCCCGATCGCTCCCGTCACCGCGCTCACCATGTCCGAGCGCGTGCTCGCGATCACGCGCGCCGCGAAGGTGGACGCGTTCATACCGTGGTCCATCACCGTCACCCAGTACGTATCGATCGCGCGGGCGGCGATCGGATCGGGCTCCTTGCCATGCACCATATAGAGGAAGTTCGCGGCGAGCGGCAGATCGGTGCGCGGTGCGATCGGCTCCTTCCCCGCCCCGAGACGCGCGTGCGCGGCGACGACCGTCGGAAAGCGCGCGGTCAGTAGCTTGGCAGCCTGCAGGTCGGCGGCGGGCGAAATGTCGTCGGGGTTCGGGAGATCGAGCGACAGTGTGGCACACGCCATCCGCAGCGCGTCGATCGGCGGAGCCTTCGCCGCAGCCTTGAGCACATGTATCGTCTCAGCGGGAATCGGGCGGAGCGCGGCGATCTCGCTGCGCAACGTTGCTAGCTCGTCACGCTCCGGCAGCGCGCCGCGCCACAGCAGATGTGCCGCTTCCTCGAACGTCACGCGACCAGCCAGCTCGCTCAACTCGTAGCCACCGATGATGAGCTTGCCCGCCTGGCCGTCCACATGGCTGAGGCGCTG
>JBOHSJ010000303.1:0-6042 GCA_050733035.1 Gemmatimonadales bacterium
GCGCTCGCCACCCCCGCGGAGAACCTGCCCCGCATGCGCATCCTCGTGGTCGATGACGATGCCGTGAACCGGCAGGCGATGGTGCTGCTGCTGGAGCGCGAGGGGCATCAGGTGGTGGCGGTCGAGAACGGACTCGAGGCGATGGAACGTCTGGGCGACCGCGATACCGCGTTCGACGCCGTTGTCACCGACCTGCAGATGCCCCGCCTCGGCGGGCGCGCGATGTACGAGCAGCTGGTGAACGGCCGGCCGCTCGTCGCCAAGCGCTTCGTCTTCGTGACCGGTGATCAGGCGCGCGGGGAAACGCGGGCCTTCCTGGAGAACTGCGGACAGCCGTCCGTGACGAAGCCCTACGATTTAGGCGATTTGATCAACGCGATTGGAACCGTCGCCCGCAAGAAATAGCTAGTTCGGCGCGTGCACCCGCGGGCTGCCATAATCCCGCTCCCCACCAATGCTCGGACCCGCCAGCTCCAGCCCACCGCGATCGTTGTTGATGCGCGCGATTTGCTGACGAACCGATCCGGGGAAGGGCTGCGTGCGGCCGTTCCGTCCGAGGGGGGTCGTATACCAGATCTCGGGGCCGTTCTCGTTGCTGATGAAATTCGAGTTGATGTCCACATTGCGACGCACGCCGTCAAACACCGAGCGGGGATCGTCGAACGTCACGCCGAGGATCGTGCCGTTCCCGGTTGACGTGGCGCACGAGCCCGTTCCACGCGCCTGACGTCCATCAGGAGTCACCTCATAGCACACGTCGATCGGGCGTCCGACGGTGTTCGTGGCGGCCGGATCGTAGAACCGGCTCGGGCGCGACACCTGAAAGTACGGATTGAAGGCAGCCAGCGTGTGGCCGTCCTCACGACGGATCGAGTTCGAGGTCTCCCAGCTCTCGTGCAGCGTTCCGAAGTCGGAAACCTGGCCCACCGGGACCAGGATGCCCTGATCGACGCACGTCCGGTCCGGGATGATGCGCACGCCACCGCCATCGGGTGAATTGGGCGGGGTCGCCGGACCGACGACGACCGTGGCACGGTCGCAGCTGCGCTCGAACTGCCCCGGGGTCCCGATCGCCGACAAGATCGTGATGTGCATCTCGGTGCCATCGGTGCAACGGATGTGATAGACGAGCTCGTGCAGGTTGTTCGTGAACGCGTCCTTCGAGTGTGTGCCCTGATGCAGCTTGGTCATGACGTCGCAGCGCACGTCGAAGAGCGCGTCGGCGGCGTCGCTCCCGAAATGCATCCGGATATCGTTTTGCCACTCGACCTTGTGGCCGAAATGGTCTTCATGACGGATCATCGTCGGATCGTAGATCACCTGCTGTTCGTTGGCGTATGCGAACGGAATGTCGCCGACCTCGCGGTACAGCGCCGAGCCGCGGGGGTCCCGTCCGTGATCGTGACCGAAGGAGCAGCCGCTCGCCGGATCGATCGGCGGATGCCACGTCGGGTAGCGCTTGTGGTCGGGGCCGACAACCGAGTAGGCGTCGTGCTGGGCAGCGGTGCAATCATCGTTCGCGCCCGGCGCCCAAATGCCGAAGGCCACGGCATTGCCCGTGGCGGGACCGTAGTCTGGCGCCGCCGGGCCGTCGTGGCATGCAGCCACTAATAGAAGAAGGACGAATGCCCGTTTCATGAGTTTTTCCACTGGTTCTGACATTTTCGCCCCGCTCGAGGGGTGGCAGCAGTGACCGTGGTCACTCCCAACTGGGCCACAGCAATTGAGTTATAGTGGCGTCATGCCCAAAACGGCGATAACCCTGCTGGTGCTCCTGCTCGCGAGCACGAGTCTCACAGCTCAGCGCCGACCGGCGTCCGGCGCCGGTGGGTTCTGGTATGCCGTTGGCGTCGCACCGGGGTGGGCGCGTGTCTCGTGCCAGATCTGCGCCGGCAACCGTCGCACAGGCATGTCCGTCTTCGTGGGACTCGGCGGCAGTACGAGCCGCGCTCTACGCATTGGCGGTGAGCTGGCGGGCTGGCGAGACCGGGATGGTAACGTCACTCAGACGCTGATGTCGGTCGGCGCCGCGGCGTATTGGTATCCGAGTTTGCGGCGGCGTCTGTATTTGCGTGGCGGCGCGGCGCTCGTGATGCATCGAGTCAGCGACGGCACGGATGTCATCACGTCATCCGGAATTGGGCCGCAGTTGGGTATCGGCTATGAGCATGCGGCAAGCCGCAATTGGCTGGTCGCTCCGTTTGCGCACTACGCCCTTGGCGTGTTTGCCGGCGACGTCAAAAACAATGGCGGCCAGGCTGCGGCCAGCGCCAGAGTGAGCTTCTTGCAGGTGGGAGTGAGTCTGACGCGCCGCTGAGTAGGGATTCGGGTTGGGGACTCGGGACTGGGAATTACCGAGGCCCTAATCCCAAACCCCGAGCCCCCAGAATGGGCCGACTCGGAATCGAACCGAGAACCTACTGATTAAGAGTCAGTTGCTCTGCCAGTTGAGCTATCGGCCCGTGGGGGAGCGGCGGAAAAATCATCAGGGGCGGTGGCAGAGGCAAGGGAACGGGTCGGCAGTCCGATCTTGGTGCCCCACTCGTCGGTCAGCCTGAACGTCTCACTCATCGGAAACCGCAGCACCCACAACCGCCGCGCGAGATCCTTGAGCGCCCAGACGAGGGTCCGCTGCACCTCGACCGACGACCACTGCCCGAATTCGTTGTGGGCGAGGTCGGTCCCGAGCGCCTCCGCGATGCTCGCGGCTAACTCCTGATGTTCGTGCTGCTGTCCCTGATTGGGGACCTTTTTGGTTCCTTTTTTGGGACCCTGCCCATCGCCCCATAGGACCCACTCGAGCGTAACATCCGGGATGCCAAGCTCTTTCGCTTTCGTCACGATGAGCCGAGCGACGTCCGCCGGGAATTTCTCTCTATGAGGCCATTTCTTTATGGCTGCTTCAGTTACGGTGCCGCCGAGCGCAGCTGCAAACTGTCGGTAACTCAGTGAGATCCCGTCCCAGGGGCTGAACACATCGAGCAGCACGGCCAGGCGCGCCGCTACAGGGACTCGTTTCGGGCCAGTTTCGGGATTGACAGGTGACAAAATAGGCCTACTTTCGTGTCGCACACTAGGTGAGTTGCTAGGTAGTTAGGGACCTTACCCGGTCCAAACTGTTCCTAATGCACGCTGCAGTCAAGTCGCCCACGTAGCCCTTGGAGATCCACATGGTCGTTCGCCGCTTCCTCCTCGTGTCCGCCCTGGCGCTCTCGGTAGCGCGTTGCGCGGACCAACCCATGGCGGTGAAATCTTCCGCGGCTCCGCAGCCCCAGTTCTTGAAGTGGGCAGGCTCCATACCCGAATTCACGGCGAAAGTCGATCCTCGCACGCGTCGCTCAGGCGCGATGGCCCTGACACCTCCCCTGAGCCTCGAGCAGTACTCCGTCTCGTTCTGGGCGGTGCGCGGCGAGTCCCGGTCAGTGCAGATCAACTACCTCAGCTCGATCGATGAAGAGAGCCATCCCTTTCTCAAGCTGACCGCGACGGACCCGCGCTTCGTACCGGGCATGGGCGAGCTGGCGATGGGCGACTCGGTTCTTATCACGGTCATTGTTGATACCACCAAGATCGGCGTATTGCTCGAGCCGAGCGGCCTGCAGTTCGGCGAGCCGGCGGAGATGAATATCTGGTACGGCGGCGCCGGCGGCGACCTGAATGGTGACGGCGTGGCCGACTCCGTCGACGCCCAAATCGAGGCGCAGCTGCTCGGCCTGTGGTACCGGGAAGATGCGTCGGAAGGCTGGACCCCCCTCGCGGCGACCCAGTCGCTGGAGGAGAAGTCGTTCAAGTACGGTCTGGCGCACTTCAGCGAGTATGCGGTCGCTGAAGTCGAAATGAGGGACTGGCAGGTTAGCTGGTAGGCCGGGGGATCGCGTCCCAATGTCCACTCATCCATCACGCGACCAGCGCCTCCTCGAGGAGTCGCCCGTCGTCGCGAAAGCCCGCGCACTCGCGGCCGCCGGCCATCACGCCGCGGTAGTCGAGTTCCTCGGCGCCCGCGACCAGAGCGAGCTCGAGATCACGCCGACGCTCGCGCTGCTCTACGGCATCGCCCACGCGCGGCTGGGCCGGCACGACCAGGGCCTCCAGTGGATCGACCGCGCCCTCGCATCGGCCCGCCAGCGCAACGAGCATGGCGTCGAGCGTCATGCGCTCAACGCGCGCGGCGCGATCGCCCTCGTCAGCGGCAACCTCACCGAGGCCGCCGACTTCTGCACCCAGGCCCTCATGGCGGCGAGCCGCGATGGCGATCATGCCACGACCGGCCGCGCCTCCAATAACCTGGGCATCATCAGCCACCTCCGTGGCCGGCATGCCGAAGCCATCTCCTCCTGGGAGATCGCCGCGGCCGCCTTCCACCGCGCTGGATCGCAGGCGGGCGTCGCCGAGTGCCAGCATAACCTCGCCAACGCCTACCGTGAGCAGGGCGCGCTGGACAAGGCCCTCGCCGTCGCGGATCAGGCCGTCACCGCCGCCGAAGCCGCGCATGACGAAACGCTGTACGCCGGGACGCTCCGCGGCCGCGCGGAGATCCGGGTCGCGCGCAGCGAGCCGGAGCTGGGCCGCCGCGACCTCGACCGCGTGCGCGTGATCCGGAGTCAGATGCCGGATCCCGTCGCCGAGGCCGAGGATCTGCGTGTGATCGCCCTGGCGCTCATCGCCGAGACCAACCTGCCGCGCGCGGAGAAGTCGCTGCGTGAGGTGATCGGCCGCGCCCAGCTGCACGAGCGGCTGCTGCTCCAGGCCGAGGCGACGCGCGACCTGGCGATGGTGTTGCGCCGCACGGGACGCGTGAGTGAAGCCCAGGCCTCGGCGCAGAGCGCCAAGGGCATCTTCGCCCGCATCGGCGCCGAGGGTGAAATCCGCAAGCTGGCCGATCAGGGCTGGGACGAGGCGTTCGCCGCCGAGCTGCGTGGCTCGCTCGCGCCCTTGCACGTGGCGCAGCAGTACGCCGACGCCGGTAAGTACGCCGAGCTGCTCACCTACCTCGAGCAGCGCTCGCGGGACGAGCTGGAAGAGTCCGCGATGCTCACCCTGCTCCTCGGCATCGCGCACAGCCGGCTGGGCCGTCTCGAAGTGGGCCAGCAGTGGGCGATGGTCGCGCAGCTGCGCGCCCGTTCCTTGAAGGACCGGACGATGGAAGTGCGGGCGTTGAACGTCTGCGGCGCCATCGCGCTGGAGCGCGGCGGCATCGACGAAGCGACGTACTTCTTCACCCGCGCGCAGGAAGAGGCGTCGGACGACAACGACATGGCGACCGTCGGCCGCTGCGCCAACAACCTCGGCGTCATCGCGAACATGCAGGGTGACTACCGCCGCGCCGTGACCGCCTACACGCGGGCCATCACCGCCTACGAGCAGGCGCATTATGGCCGCGGCGTCGCTGAATCACGTCACAATCTGGGCATCGCCTGCCGGGCGCAGGGCCAGCTGGATCGCGCGCTGGAGATCGCGAATGTCGCCATCCAGGAAGCGCAGCGGCTCGGCGACCAGCAGCTCACCGCGCAGGCCGTCGCGGGTCTGGCCGAGATCCACGTGGCGCGTGGCGCGAGCGACCTGGCGATCGCCGCCGTAGACCGCGCCATCGCGACGCACCGCGAGCTGAAGGATCCCGTGCGTGAAGCCGAAGACCTCCGCATCAAGGCCGGTGCGCTCGCCCTCGCGGGTCGTCACGACGACGCCGAGACCATGCTGCGCGACGTCATCAGCCGCGCGACCGAGCACGGCCGTCCCCTGCTCCTCGCGATGGCGGAGCGCGATCTCGCGCACCTGCTGATTCAGACCGGTGACCTGTCCGCCGGCAAGGAAGCGGCCCAGCGCGCGCGCTCCACGTTCCAGCGGCTCTCGGCGCGTGCCGAGATCGACAAGCTCGACACCTTGCTGGAGACGCCATGACCTTCCGGCGTCATCAGCTCTCGAACTATGCGATCGGCTGGTAACCCCGTGGATGAGCGGCGCACCGGCGGGGACCGCCGCACGGGGATCGACCGCCGCGTGGCGCCGGCCGCCGCGGTCGAGGCGGCCGCGATGCCGCTGCAG
>JBOHSJ010000304.1:0-1685 GCA_050733035.1 Gemmatimonadales bacterium
GGTCGGGTCGACCACTACTGAATCGCCCGTCAACACGTCGAGATAGGTCCCGGTCGCCATTCCGGTGGCGACCGTGACCGCGAGCGTCGCGGTTCCCCCATTGATCGCCACGAAGCCCTTGTCGCCACGCGTGAACGCGATGGCGTTGGCGCCGTCATCCCACCAATGATTGATGTCGGTCCCGGCCACGGCCCGGCGGAAGCTCACCATGTTCAGGAGGTAGGGGTCGCGATGCTCGCAGACCCACTGGCCCACCGTCGCGGTCTCGAGGCTCGCGGCGCAGGTCACCGCCGTCGTCCAACCGTCCGCGTCGGACGGCGGCCCCATCGAGTTGCCCGCCGGACAGTCGAATGCATAGCTCGACAGGACCGACGGATACCCGTAGGGCTGCGCCAGCATCCAGACGTTGGCGATCCGAAAGACCGATCCGTGGCGATAACTGAGGCCGCACTGATGCTGCGTGTCGTGGTTCTGCAGGAACACGACCGCTTTGTCGGATGGCAGCAGTCCCCAGGCGGCTTCTGAAAACTGGCTGAGCTGCGAGATGTGCTCGCCGTTGAGGTTCCGGAACTTGTTGCCGACGCCGGTGAACGTGAACTCGGTGATATCGGCGGCGCCCCCCGAGCTGTAGCCCTCGCCGAAGTAGTCGCGCGGGCCAAGCGCCTCGCCGATCCCATTGCCGACAACCTCGAGGAACACGTAGGGGAGCGGTCGGCTTTCAGCCGTCAGCGTGTCGTTCACCATACGCAGGATTTCATTGAGATCGACCTGCTGAATGTGCTTGGCCGCGTCGATGCGAAATCCGGCAACGCCCAGTCGAGCCAGGCTGATGAGGTACGCCGCAATCCTCTGCCGCACTGGCGCCGACTCGGTCTTCAAGTCTGGCAGCGAGAACAGCTCGCAGTCCTGCACGTTGGCGGCGCTCTGGTAGTTGACCAGCGCACACGGTGTGTGAAAATCGGCGGCGGTATACAACCCCGGGTATTCGTATTTCGTGTACGCCGTCCCGTTACTGCCGGTGCCGGGACTCGGGAAGTTGGTCATGTGGTTGATCACGGCGTCCGCGATGATGTCCACGCCTGTGTTCCTGCAGCGCGTCACCATATCGGCGAATTCGGCGCCCGTGCCGGAGCGGCTGCGCGCAACGCTGTAGCTCACCGGTTGGTAGCGTTCGCTCCAGTCGTGGCTCGGCACGATACTGTGTTCCTGGGGCGGCGAAATCTGCACCGCCTTGAACCCGGCGGGGCCGAGCACGGTCTCGCACTCGGCGGCGATGTCGGTCCAGCGCCATTCGAACAGGTGCACGGCGACGTCGCCAACGGCCATGTGGCCAGTCGGCCGGTAGGTCTGCGGAAGTGTGGGCCGTCCGGGGGGAGGACCGCCCCCGCCTCCGGGTGGTCCCGGAAGGGGATCGGAGCAAGCCGCCGCGAGGGCAAGCACCCCCGCGGCGGCGATGTAATGACCGAACACTGCGACTCGGCTAGTAACCCGGGTTCTGCGTCAGGTTCGGGTTGGCGATGAGCTCGTTCGCCGGAATCGGATACAGATTGAAATGGGCATCCGTCGCGGCGCCCGCCTGCACGTTCCCCTTCCACTCCCACAGGTACGTGCCGCCCGTGAACAGCCCGAAGCGAACCAGGTCCGTGCGGCGCTTGGCTTCCCAGCGCAGCTCGCGGCCACGCTCG
>JBOHSJ010000305.1:0-14000 GCA_050733035.1 Gemmatimonadales bacterium
GGAGCGTGGATGGCATTCGGCGGCGCAGTGTGAATTATGGTTGGGACGCATGGAGGCGGACGACCGGGCGAGGACGCAGCAGCGGTTTTTGGAATTGCGGCGGGTGGTGGAGATTAGCTAGCAGCACGTCAAACGTCAGCAGTCACGCAGCATCGCCTCGATGTCCAAGTCCAGCGGGCGCACCATGCCCGTCGGATGCCACCGCAGCGTCCGATACTCCGGCACCGAACGTCGCCCGTCCACCACCCCGGAGACTTCGAAGCAGCGGCGATCGAGGTCGATGATCCAGACCTCGGAGACGCCCACCTGCAGATACGCTTCGAGCTTGTAGTCCCGATCGTAGTGCTTTGAGGATGGGCTCAGGACCTCCACCGCCAGCCACCAGCCGTTGATCTCGGTCCACTTCGTGCCTGGCCGGAACGTAGACGGGAAGACCAGCACGTCCGGTTCGAGATGCAGCTTCGGCGCCACCTCGATTTCCCCCGGACATACAACGTAGGCTGACCCGCTGGCACCGAGATAGTTGTTCAACGCGGTCATAAGACGAGAGATGACGATCTGATGATCCGACGCGGGGGCGGGCGTCACAAGCAGTATGCCCTCGACGAGCTCGTAGCGCTGTCCGTCGTCGGGGAACGCGCGCACCATATCCACGGTGTACTTGGGTAGCGGAATGGGCATAGCCATAACTTGCCTCCTCGGCACGGGTCGAAGCAATCCGCCATACGCCAAGATTGAGCGACATGCCGGTGCGACGGTTATCGATCAGACGCGTCGCGCGGCAAAAAAATCCCGCAGCAACTGCCCGCACTCGTCTGCTTGTACGCCCCCTGTTACTTCCACGCGGTGGTTCAGCCGTGGATGGCGGACCAGATCCCCTAACGACCCGCACATCCCCGCCTTTTCGTCGTAGGCGCCAAACACCAGCTTGCCGACCTTGGCTAGTACGATTGCGCCGGCACACTGGGCACACGGCTCGATCGTGACATACAGGGTGCAGTCCGTCAGACGGTCAGTCTCGAGCGCCTCGAGCGCGCGCTCGATGGCAAGAAACTCCGCATGATACGTGGGATTTTGGCGCGCGATCGTCTCGTTATGCGCCTCGGCGACAATCTCATCGCCGCGCATCACGACCGCGCCAATCGGAACTTCGTCTTGGGAGGCGGCCCGCCGCGCCTGCTCCAGCGCGGCGGCCATTCCCTTAGGCACGAACCGGTTCCCCCGCCTTCTCGAAGCTCAGCGAGTTGCCGTCCTTCGCCCGGTCCACCTTGATCCGATCGCCTTCTGCGAACTCGCCCTCGAGCACCGCGACCGCCAGCGGATTCTGCAGCAACCGCTGGATCGCCCGCTTCAATGGCCGGGCCCCGTACACCGGATCGTAGCCCTCGGCGACGATCAGTGTCTTCGCCGCCGGCGTAACCTCGAGTGTGATCTTGCGGTCGGCGAGCAGCCGCTCAACCCGCTTGATCTGGATCTCGACGATCTGCCCGATGTCCTCGTGCGACAGCGGCCGGAAGATGATGATGTCGTCCACGCGGTTCAGGAACTCCGGCTTGAACGCCTGCCGCAGCAGCTCCAGCACCTTTGTTTCGGCCTGCTCCCACGCGACCTGGCCCGTGCCCGCCTCGATCAGATACTGCGACCCGATGTTGGACGTCATGATCAGCACGGTGTTGCGGAAGTCCACCGTCCGCCCCTGCGAGTCGGTGAGACGCCCATCGTCCAGAATCTGGAGCAGGATGTTGAAGACATCGGGGTGCGCCTTCTCGATTTCGTCGAACAGAATCACCGCGTACGGCCGGCGCCGGATCGCTTCGGTGAGCTGGCCACCCTCTTCGTAGCCGACGTAACCGGGCGGCGCGCCGATCAAGCGGGCCACCGCGTGTTTCTCCATGTACTCCGACATGTCGATACGCACGAGCGCGCGCTCGTCGTCGAACAAGAACTCCGCCAGCGCCTTCGCGGTCTCGGTTTTGCCGACGCCCGTGGGACCGAGGAAGATGAACGAGCCCGTGGGGCGATGCGGGTCCTGCAGCCCCGCGCGCGCGCGTCGCACGGCGTTCGATACGGCCGCGAGCGCTTCCTTCTGCCCGATGACGCGCCGGCCCAGCTCCACCTCGAGCTTGAGCAGCCGCGCCTTCTCCGACTCGAGCATCTTGGTGACGGGAACGCCGGTCCACTTGGAGACGATCTCGGCGATGTCTTCCGCGTCCACCTCTTCCTTCAAGTACTTGCCTTTCTTCTGGATCTCGGCGAGCCGCTTCTCGAGCTGCGCGATCTCCTTCTCGATCGCCGGGATCCGCCCGTAGCTGATCTCCGCCGACTTCTGGAGGTCGCCCCGACGCGTCGCCTGCTCGGCCTCGGTGCGCAGCTGCTCCATCTCGGCCTTCTTCGCCTGGATCTTCTGGATGGCGTCTTTCTCCGCCTGCCACTGCGCCTTCATCGCGTTCGACTTCTCGTGCAGCTCCGCCAGCTCCTGCTCGATCTTGTCGCGCCGCTCCTTGGAGGCCTTGTCCTTCTCTTTGGCCAGCGCCTGACGCTCGATCTCGAGCTGCGTGATCTTGCGCTCGACCTCGTCGATTTCCTGCGGCAGCGAATCGATCGCGATGCGCAGCCGCGCCGCCGCCTCGTCGATCAGGTCGATCGCCTTGTCGGGCAGGAACCGGTCCGTGATGTAGCGGTGCGACAGCGTCGCCGCCGCGACGATCGCGTTGTCGGTGATGCGGATGCCGTGGTGGACTTCGTACCGCTCCTTCAGACCGCGCAGGATCGCGATCGTGTCCGGGGCCGTCGGCTCGCCCACGAACACCGGCTGGAAGCGCCGCTCGAGCGCGGCATCCTTTTCGATGTGCTTGCGGTACTCGTCGAGCGTCGTCGCGCCGACGACGTGCAGCTCGCCGCGCGCCAGCGCCGGCTTCAGCATGTTGGAGGCGTCCATCGACCCCTCGGCGGCGCCCGCGCCGACGAGCGTGTGCATCTCGTCGATGAACACGACGTATTTCCCTTCGGCGGCGGTCAGCTCCTTCAGGACCGACTTGAGCCGCTCCTCGAACTCGCCGCGGAACTTGGTGCCCGCCACCAGCGCGCCGATATCGAGCGCGACGAGGTGCTTGTTCTTGAGCGAATCGGGGACGTCGCCGTTGACGATGCGCTGCGCCAATCCCTCGACGATTGCCGTTTTGCCAACCCCGGGCTCCCCGATCAACACCGGATTGTTCTTGGTGCGGCGCGACAACACTTGCATCACACGGCGAATCTCCTCGTCGCGTCCGATGACGGGATCGAGCTTGCCCTTGCGCGCCAGCTCGGTGAGATCGCGCGTGAAGCGTTGCAGCGCTTGATACTTGTTCTCCGGCTCCTGATCCGTCACGCGATGCGCGCCGCGCACCCCCTCGAGCGCTGCCAGCAGATCCTTGCGGCTGACACCGGCGGCCGATAGCAACTGGCGCGCCGTCGTGTTCTTCTCTTCAGCGAGCGCGAGCAGCAGATGCTCCGTCGAGACGTACGCGTCGCCCAGGGCTTTCGCATCCTCGTCGGCGCGATCGAGTACACGGGACAGCTCACGCGCCAACGTCGGCTCGGCGCCACCACCCGATTGCTTGGGGAAACGCTCGATTTCGCGCTCGGTCTCGGCCTGGAGCTGGGTCACGTTGAGCCCTGCTTTCTGAAGCAGCGGCACAACGATGCCTTCGTCCTGTTGCAGCAGGGCGGAGAACAAATGCGCGTCGTTGATGACAGGATTGCCTTTGGACCGTGCGAGCGAAGCTGCTTGTTGCAGGGCTTCGGCGGCCTTTACGGTCAGTCTGTCTGGTTGGATCATGCCTCAGCCTAAAGCAACCGGCGTGCCGTGGGAAGGTGCCAAACTGACAGACAGGGCGGCAATGGGCGGCAAAAAAGTAGGGGCGCAGCATGCTGCGCCCCTCATCGTACCCAGCGACTCGCCGCCGTTGTATTGCCGCCGTCTTTTTTCGCCGCCCTTATTTCATCACAATCATCTTCTTGGTAAATCGCTTTCCATCCACCACCAGCTGGTAGATGTACACGCCTGAGGCCGCTTCCCGATCCGTCTTCAGGACCTTGCCGTCCCAATACGCGTTGAAGGTGCAGCCCGCGCTCGGCGTGCCGCACGTCAGCTCGAGATCATTGAGATCCTCGCCCGTTCCCTGGAGGATGGGCGTCGCAACGAGCTGCGCCAGCACATTGTAAATCTTGAGCGACACCTTCGGCCGATGACCATCGGCAAACAAATCACCATTCAACGAGAACGGGATCGTGGTCGCCGGGTTGAAGGGGTTCGGAAAATTCTGCTTGAGCTCAACTGACGGAGGGGGCGTCGTTTGCCCCAAGACTCCATCAACCCCCGCCAGCAGCCCGAGGCCTCCCACCAACACTGCCCAGGCATACAGCTTCATCTCACCGACTCCTCTGCGAACGTAAAGATGCGTTAGACCGCTCTCCTTGTTGGTACAGGGCGCGTGGTGATTAATACTGACTGAAAACGTAGGAAGCGGCCGAGGTTTCTGTCAAGCACGTAAAACCCTGGTATCTCCCTGGCGGCTGGTAATGCCGCGCCGGTCGGCCCACTCCAGCAGCGGTATCAAGTACTTGCGCGTCAGGCCCAGACGGTCCCGAAATTGCGCAGGAGTGGCGGCGCCCAGCTCCCGCAGCGTCTCCTCGACGGCCCGACGAAACTCCTCCAGGGCCTGTTTCAGCGCATAGCGCTCCTGGTCAACCCGCTCGACCGACCCTTCCCGCGCCAGGTGCGCCAGCAAGGCTGGCACGCTGGGATCGGCGAACTCCCGTTGCAGCTCCGCTACAGTGGGCAGTTGCCAGCGTGCCTCCGCCAGCCGCTGCGCCAGGCGTCCGCCCGCCGCGGCAGCACCGGCCTTCAGCGCCGCCTGCCACCCTGGTTTCCGGACCGCCGATCCACCCTCCGCCAACTCCCACGCCTGCTTCTTTACCCCGTGCTCCACCAGCAAATCGAGCACCGCCGGCGGAGCGTTGACGGCGCTGCGGAGCGCCTGTAGGGAAAAACCTAAGTCGAGCGGGTGCTCTTCGTGGTGAGCCGCGACCACCACGGCCAGCCGGTCCACCTCGGCCGCAATCGCTTTGCGCGCGACCAGCATGTCAGCCGCTATCAGGACACCTTTTCCCAAGTCAACAATTGTTGACTTGATAGCCGCAGGAAGCACGCCGAGCCGCACGGCAACATCCGAAATCCGCAAACCGGCGAGGCCCGCTTCGTCTACCAGCCGCGCCAATCGCTCCGCCGGCGGCTGTCCGGCCGCGAGCCCCCGCTCCGACACGCGCGGCCGCTTGGGGGGGAAAGGATCGAGCACGGTGCCCCCCCCGATCGTGGTTACGGGAGAAAAACTTCGAATGACGAAGCGATCTCCACCGCGTGCCACGATCGGCCGCTCCAGCAGCAGCCGCGCGACACCGGTCTCGCCCGGCGCGATGGATCGGACCTGCGCCACGCGGCCCAGTACTTCAGCGGTGCCGAGGTGCACGCGAATCCGCGTCCGGACCGCCAACGGCTTTTTCGTGCCGGGCAGGAGCTCCAGCGAGACATCGAGTGTGGTCGTCGCGGCCCACCCCGGCCCTGTGACGGCGACATGCCCGCGATCGATCTCCTCTTTCGCGACACCCACGAGGGCCAGCGCGGTGCGGCGGCCAGGGCCTGCCTGATCCGCGTCCTGGCTGTGGACCTGGATTGACCGAACCCGCACTTCACGATCGAGCGGGAGCAGTCGCACGCTCGCGCCAGCGGTGACCGTCCCGCTCCAGGTGGAGCCCGTCACGACGGTGCCCGCCCCCGCCAGCGCGAACACGCGGTCTATCGGCAGTCGAAACAGATCATCTGCGGGCCGATCAGCGAGATCGGTGGCCACCTCCACCAACGCGTTTTTCAGATCCTCCAAACCCTCGGACTTGAGCGCACTCACTGCAACCGGGGCACTCCAGCGGACGCGACTGCGCGAAAGTCGCTCCGCGACCTCGGTGCGGACGAGTCCTAACCACTCGTCCTCCACAAGATCGCGTTTGGTGAGGACAGGAATGCCGCGGCGCACGCCCAGCAGCTCGACGATGGCGAGGTGCTCCTCGGTCTGCGGCATGATTCCTTCATCCGCCGCGATGATGAGGAGCGCGACGTCAATGCCGGTCGCGCCAGCGAGCATGTTCTTGACGAAGGCTTCGTGACCTGGAACGTCCACGACGCTTGCGGTGATGCCGCCCGGCAACGGGAGGGGAGCAAATCCGAGGTCTATGGTGATGCCGCGCCGCTTTTCCTCTTCCCAGCGGTCCGTGTCCACGCCGGTGAGTGCCTTCACCAGCGCGGTTTTGCCGTGATCGATGTGCCCCGCGGTACCGACTACGAAGCGGGGGGCGGGGGGGGCGGGGGGCTTGCCCACGCGCGACGCTCCCAGATATCGATGGCGCTCAACCGCTCGTTCTTTCCGTTGCCGCTGCGGTTTTCCCGCTCGATTTCGCCGAGGTGGTGGCGAATGAAACGGGCGACGAGCCGGCGGTGTGCCGCGGCGTGCGCCGCATCCAGGACGGGCAGCTCGGCCTGCTCGTCGTTCAACGCGCGCAGATCGCGGTAGGCCTGGGGCGGGAGGCGCGTGGGTGGTTTCACGCCGGCGCAGCTGGCGCAGAGCACGCCACCTTCGGCCGCGCTGAACGCGATCGTTCCCGAGACTGCCTTGCCGTCGCGCACGCACACGTCGAGCTGTGGCGCGAAGCCGAGCACCCCGACGAGCAACCAGAGCCAGCGTGCGGCAGCGGCGTCGGCGTGCGTGGGTGCGGCGGTCGCCAGCGCGTCGAGTCCCTGGGTGAAGGCTTCGTACGCCGCGGGAAGCGGTGCCGGCGGCGCCATCTTCAGCATGACCTCGGACAACGCGGCGGCACCGGCAAACCGGCCCAGGTCGCCCGCGAGGTCGCGCCGCAACTGGATCACGTCGAACGCGGCAAGCGTCTGTAGCTCGCGGGTCTCTTTGTGGTAGAGCTGGGCGACGCCCTCACTGAGCGTCTCGAGCGCCGCGCCGAACGGGCTGCGGGGCCGCAGCACGCCCTTGGCGATGGCGCTCTGCACGCCGTAGTCGCGCGTGGCGAGGCGGACGATCTTGGACGTCTCGCTGTAGCGGTAAGTGCGCAGCACGACTGCCGGTGTGGAAACAAGAGTCACGCTGGAAATTTAGGGGCGGCGTGATGAGGCGGCGGCGAGGTGAAGTGGCGGCGAGGTACTACGGCGGCGAAGGGGCGGCAAAAGCTGACGCGAGGATTTCCAGACCGTCTACCACGCGTGGACCGGAGCGACTGAAGTATGCTGATGCGTCGAGCAGCTGGACGCGCCCTCCCAATGCTCGCAGCTCGCTACGGTACCGCGCCGCTTCGCTCCGGGTCGCTTGGAGATCGAAGCCGCATGGCATGATGAGCAACACATCGGGTTCCAGCTCTTCTAGCTCGGACCATTCCATTCGGTACGATGGTTTGCGCACCGTTCCTGCAAGCAGTTGCCCGCCCGCGGCAGCCACGAGCTCCGGCACCCAGTGGCCGGGAACGTACGGCGGATCCAACCACTCGAGTGCGAGCACCCGAGGCCGCGGCTTGCCGGCAACCCGCGCTTGAACCGCAGCGATGCGAGCGCGCATGACGGCGATCAGTTGTTCAGCGCGTTCGGGGACGCCCGTCGCACACCCCACGTCACGGATGCTCGCCAAGATCGCGTCGAGATCATGCGCATCGAGGGTAAGAACCTGCGCACCGTCGACCGAGTCGAGCACCTGGCGCTCCGGGACCGCGCACACATCGCAGATCCCTTGCGTCAGCACCAGATCAGGTCCTAGTGCGCTGAGTTGTTCGACATCGACCTCGTAAACGCTACCGTAATCGCGCATCGCCGTGCGGATCGCGGCGTCGATTTCTCCGCTCGACAAACCCTCGAGATTCGTGCGTGGTCGCGACAACCGCGGCAAGCGGCTAACGCTCCGCGGATAGTCGCAGCTGTGCGAGATGCCCACGAGCTGATCCTCCAGCCCGAGCGCGCACACGATTTCCGTTGCGCTCGGCAGCAACGACACAATGCGCCGCTTCATCTCGCCGCCGTCGTTATCCGTCCCCCCACCATCACGGTCCGTCCTCGCGGCCGGTAGCCGTTGATCTCCTGCCCCTGGTCATCGAACAGGTTCTCGATGCGTCCGGAGAGCACGAGCGGCCCGAGCGTATACTCGCCGGAGAGATTGACGCGCGTGAATGGGTCGAGCGTCGTGCGCGGTGGTCCGACGTCGTCGCGCTTGCCGACCCAGCGCGCACCGAGCGTGATGCGGGCTCGCTCTCCGACCGTCGCCGTCAGCTGCGGAGCGAGCGCATGGCCGGGCCGGCGCAGCAGCGGCTTGCCGGGCACGAACAACGCATCGGGATCCGTTGGACTGCCTGATTTCTCGACGCGCGTGTGGAGATAGGTGTAGTTGACCGACAGCGAGATGCGCGCCGTGAGGTTCGCGTTGACGCCAGCCTCGATGCCGTTCGAGATCGCCGCACCGACGTTGAAGTAGTTGACCGAATCAGGTCCCACCGGGGTACCGCTGAACTCGATCAGGTCGCGGAATCTTTGGTTGAAGTACGTCACCACGACGGGGCCGCGCTCCATCCCCATCTCCCAGCTCCCCGAGCGCTCCGGCTTGAGATCCGGATTTCCCTTGACGAAACCGCGCGCGAAATTCTCGAAAAACGTGGGCTCCTTGAACCCAGTGCCGGCCGAGACCCGCAGGCGCGTGTTTCTTGCGAGCCGATACACGACACCGGCCCGATAGGTCGCATGGGTTCCGAACTGCGAGTTGTCATCCACGCGTTCGCCCAGCGTAATTGCCGCGTCGCCGGCGCTGATCAACAGTTGCAGGAAATACCCAGTGCTGTTGCGCTGCACATTGATCGAATCGGGAAACGTGCCGAACGACGCGCTGAACTCGTTGCGCCCGCGTTGGCGCTCGTCCTCGTACTCGATGCCGCCCGTCCAGACGAGCCGGTCGGTGCTCCAGGTAAGCACCGCGCTCGTAGTCGCCCGGCGGACGTAGTCCCGGCTCCAGAACGCGCCGTCTTCGCCCGGGGAGTCGGGCTCGTCATTGTAGAACAGCCGGGCTTCCCGGACGGCCGCATTGATTCGGGCCTCCACCTGCCCCATCACGCGCCCGGCACTCAGACTCAGCAGCGGCCCGCGCTCCGCCGAGCGCTGGTTCGAGTCGACGGGTGCACCCTGGCCGTTCGTCGGGAAGTGATAGCTGTCGTCGCTATAGCGGTACGACAGGTTCACGTCGGAGTGCTCGTCGGGCGAGATCTGGATGCGGGCACTCACCACGCTGTTGCGGTAGTCGTTGTTGTACGAATACAGCCCGCCGGACGAGAGCCGCGACACGCGGGCGGAGTAACCGATGCGCGGTGAGCCTCCCGCGATGTCGAACGCTCCCTCCGTGGTGCCGTATGTACCTGCCCGCACGTCTGCGCCGAGTCGGGGTAAACCCTGCCCCGTCCGTGTGAAGATCTGAACCACGCCCGTCATGGCATCTGAGCCGTACAGCACGCTCACTGGTCCGCGCACGATCTCGATCCGGTCCACGTTGTCGAGCGTCAGGTGCGCCAGGTCGATGCCGCCGCCCGCCTGGTTCAATGGCGCGCCGTCAACCAACACCTTGGTGTAATCGCTCTCGCCGCCGCGTGTGAATAGCGACGCCTGCCCGCCGAAACTTCCCGACTCGACGACGTGAACCCCGGGGACCGCTTCCAACGCCTGGGCCACCGTGCGAACACCTCGCGCCACCAGGTCGGACCCGCGCAGCACCGTCACCGCCGACGCGACAAGGTCCGCGGGCACGGCCACGCGCGTGGCGGTCACTACGAGCGGCTTCAGCTCGACGGTGTCCTGCGGCTGCTGGATCGCGAACGCGAGCACGAACAGGGCGACATTCATGGTCTAGGGACTCGAGGTTGAGGGCTCGGGCTTGGAGGTTGACGGAGGGGAATCATCTGCGGGCGGCCATCGATCGTCTGCATGGCGACGGGCCATGAGAAAACCGTCTCGACGACCTCCTGTGTCAGCACGTCGGCCGGCGGGCCCGACGTCACCGGCCGGCCGTCGTTGAGCAAGAGCAGCGAATCGGCGAAGCGGGCGGCGAGGTTCAAGTCGTGCGTGATCATCAGCACGCCGAGGCCTTGCTGGTCCACCAGGCTGCGCACCAGCTCGAACAGCCCCATCTCGTGCTTCAAGTCGAGCGAGACGCCGGGCTCGTCGAGCACGAGCAGCCGCGGCTCCTGGGCCAACGCGCGCGCGATCCGGACGCGCTGGTATTCGCCGCCGGAAAGCGACCACACCCAGCGGTCGCCCAGATGCGCGGCGTCGCACGCCGCAAGCGCCCGATCGACCGCCGCATGATCTTCCGGCCGCTCGCGACCCCAGAGCGATAGGCGCGCGTAACGCCCCAACAGGATCGTTTCGCGGACGCGCTGAGGAAAGAGGTTGTCCTCGCGCTGCGGCACGACGCCTACAAGCCGGGCGAGATCTTGGCGCGGCCACAGAGATGCAGGACGTCCGATCACGTCGGCATGTCCCACGATAGGCGTCAGGCTGCCTAGAGCAATGCGCACGAGGGTGGTCTTGCCGCTGCCGTTGGGGCCGAGCACGGCGTGGAACTGTCTCGGCGCAATCGCAAGCGAAACTCCCTGCAACGCATCCCGGGGTGCGCCAGGGTAGCGATAACGCACGCCGGCCAGCTCGAGCAGCGCGGTCACGCCGCCGTCCAGCGTCTGAGCAGCAAGGTGAACACGGGAACGCCGATCAGCGCAGTCACCACACCAACCGGCAGCTCCCGCGGAGCAACCACCGTGCGCGCGAGGGTGTCAGCGATTGCCAGCAGTGCCCCGCCGCCGATGAACGCGGCCGGCAAGAGCGCGCGGTGCCGGTGGCCCCAAGCGAGGCGCGCGATGTGCGGCACGACCAGTCCGACGAAGCCGATCACGCCGGAGACGGCGACGGCCGCCGCCGTCAGCAGCGAGGCCGCGAGATAGACGCGCCGCTTGACGGCTGTAACGTCGGCGCCGAGGTAGCCGGCCGGCTCTTCGCCGAGCGCGAGCAGGTCGAGGGGACGGGAGGCAGCGAAGAGCACGATGAGCGGGATGGGCGCGTACAGCGCGACAAGCATTACCGAGTCCCACGACGCCCCCGACAAGCCGCCCCACAGCCACAGGAACGCGTTACGCAGCTCGGCGGCATCCGCGAGCGACACGATCGCCGTCGTGATCGCCGCGGCGAAGGCCCCCACCGCGACGCCGCCTAACAGCAGCACGCGCGGGTCCAGGGCCGCGCCGCCGATCAGCCCCATGCGGTACACCAGCCCCAGCGCCGCCAGCGCCCCAGCGAACGCCGCGATAGGCAGCGCCCATGGCCCGGAGATGTGCAGCGCGATCGCCAGCACCGCGCCCAGCCCTGCCCCGCCCGACAGGCCCAGCAGGAACGGATCGGCGAGGGGATTGCGCACCAGCGCCTGCAGCGCGCCACCGGCGACGCCGAGGGAGCCACCCACCAGAAACGCGAGCAGTGCGCGCGGGACGCGCAGGTTCCAGACGATATCCGATCGGAAGATCTCGCCCAGCGGCACCGCCGCGGGACCGAGCACCACACTCGAAAGGAGCGCGAGAACGGCCACGGCACCCAGCATGGTCCATTTCATCGGTTGGACCGGTGTAGGGGCGCAGCATGCTGCGCCCCTACTCCATTCCGCTGAGCGCCCCCATTCCGCTGCAACAGCGCTCGGAGCTCACGAACCGCCTGGCCTGAGCGCGGTCCCGGACGTCCGAACAACGAACCCGGCAGCATCAAGAAATGTCCGTCCCGCACCGCAGTGACCGACCGCCACTCGCGCCGCCTGGCGAACGACGGTACGACCGCCGAATCGGACAGCACGGCAATCCACTCCGGGTTGCGCGCCGCAATCGTCTCGAGCGAGACCTGCCCGGACGGCGCTGCCACATCGTCGAACACGTTACGGGCCCCGGCGAGCGCCGCGAGCTGATCGAGATAGCTGCCTCGGCCGATGATGATCGGTGGATTATCCCACACCACGAAGGCCAAGGAGGCGGTCGAGGGCGGTCGAGGGCGGGCAACGAGACTATCGAACCTGATCGCGAGCGACTCTGCAGACTCCTGTCGCCCGGTGAGTCGTCCCAATGTCCGCGTGGCAGGCCCGAGATCCTCCAGCCGGTTCATGCCCAGCAGCACGGTGCGAATGCCGATGCGCTCGAGCTGCTGCGCCGCCGTGACGTTCGGACCCGAGTTGTACAAGACGACGAGATCCGGCTTGCGCGCGGCGACGGCCTCGATGTTCGGAGGCATCCCATCGCCGACGCTGGGAATGGCAAGTGCGGCCGGCGGGTAATCGCACCAGGTCGTACGACCTACGACGCGATCACCCGCGCCGATGTCGAAAAGAATCTCCGTGAATGAGGGAAGGAGCGAAACGATTCTTTGGGACGGCCCGACGGCCGGACGGCCGGACGGCCGACATGCGGCGAGAATGACAACAACAGCGAGGAAACGTCGCAGCACCATCCCTCCCGCGAGGGAATTTCACTGGTGGCGCGAACGAAGACGTCTCCTGGCTCCGGGCGAACCGGTGCGGCCTTCCCGGGAACTGACCCAGTGGCCGGAACCGGGTAGGGGCGCAGCATGCTGCGCCCCTTCGTCGAACATTGCCCGTTACAGTGGCGGGGCCGCGCCGGTTTCGCACCGGCTTCCGTAATCCCCGTTCGCGTAATTGATCGCTAGTCTAGGCGGGCGACGGCCTCTTTCGCAAGGCCCACACGAGTGCCGCCACCATCCCGGCCGCGAGCACGGCGATGACGTACGGCAGCAGCGCTTGCGCGCGAAATGCACCGGCCGGCAGTTGAATCTCGACGCGATCGCCGGGCGCAAGTGGACCCGCGCGATAGGTCGCGAACCGGCGCCGCTCGATCTCCTGAATGCCGAGCGACTCGAGCTTCGGCGCCGTGACGGCCGCGGCCGTATCCTCGACGAGCAGATTGAGCTCGACGGTCGCTTGATCGATGGGAATCACGAGGGCGCGCGTGCCCGCCGGCAGCGTGTACCCATAGCTGACCTGCTTGACCGGACCGGGTGGAATCGCCCCGATCACGATGACGCTGTCGTGGCGGAACACCATCGCCTCGGGCGAGACATCGCCCTGGCCGCCGCGCAGCTGCCCGGCGTGCTCCGGTACGCGGCCCGCCCACGTCGGGGCCAGCGTGTCACGGGTGATGCGCGTCGTGAGCCCGGTGTTTTCCAGCTCGAGGATCTCGAGGATTTCCCGCGTTCCTTCCTCGCTCGCCGCCGCCGCGGTCACGAGCCGCCGCGCCAGCCGGATGGGCGGTCCATCCACCGACGTGGGGAACGTGACGATGTCTTCGACATGGACCGCGGGGCGGCCGGCCACGTTGAGGGGCAGCGAGAAGTACGCGAGGCTGTCGTACAGGGCGCTGACGACGTAGATGCCGGTGGTGTCGGGATTGCGCAGCGGCAGCCGGTAGCGTCCGCGGGCATCGGTGCGCACCGAATCCACGGGCCCGCCGCCCGAGCGCGTGACCTTGTGCAGCACGACCCAGGCACCGGGCACCGGAACCGTGTCGCGGCCGCCGCGCAGTACGCGCCCGCTGACGCTGACGTCCTGCGCAGCGAGCAGGCCACAGAGCAGCGGCAGGCTATGGAGTAAACTTGCCGAAATCTTCGGGATCGAGGTTTTCGAGGTACGACTTGAGCGTGTCGGCGTCGAGCGGGCCCGCCCCTCCGGTGGTGCCGGGTTGGATCGCGCCGTCACTGGTGTCCACGGACGTGAGCTCGAGCAGCGTTTCGCTGGTGAGAATTGGGGCCTTGAGCCGGAGCGCGAGCGCGATCGAGTCCGAGGGACGGGCATCGATCTGAATCACCGTATCGCCCCGATAGATGTGCAGCTCGGCGA
>JBOHSJ010000306.1:0-5662 GCA_050733035.1 Gemmatimonadales bacterium
ACGCCGATCGGCTTGCGCGGCACACCGACCGGCTGGTTCAGGCCGTCGTGACGAACGGCGCCTGCCATCTCGACGCGCGGCAGGTGGAGACCGCGCTCGAAGCCATCAATCTCGCCGAGACCGATCTCCTGTTCATCGAAAACGTGGGCAACCTGGTGTGCCCGGCGGCTTGGGATCTCGGCGAGAACGCGAAGATGACCCTGTTCTCGGTGACGGAGGGCGAGGACAAGCCCTCGAAGTATCCCAAGATGTTCCGCGCCGCGCGCTGGGTGGTGTTCACCAAACTCGACCTGTTGCCGCATGTCCCGTTCAGCCTGGAGCGCGCCGTGGAGCTGGCGCGCGCCGTGAATCCGTCCCTCGGATTCCTCATGACCTCGGCGGTGGCCCATCACGGCCTCGCCGAATGGTTCAGCTTCTGCCGTGCCAACGCCCGCCGCGGCGTGTGGGTATGAGCGTGGTCGCGATCCATCAGGCAGCCCATCAGGCGGCCCGGTTTTCCGTGCGCGGGGTCGTCCAGGGCGTCGGCTTCCGGCCCTTCGTCCACCGCCTGGCGCTGCGATGCCGGCTCGCCGGATGGGTGCGCAACGCCTCGGGTGACGTGCAGATCCACGTCGAGGGTTGCCGCGAGGACATCGAGGGCTTCGTGCTCGCGTTGAAGACCGAGGCGCCGCCACTCGCGCGCATCGAGCACATCCAGACCGAGACCTGCGCCCCGGCGAATCTCACGACGTTCACCATCCTCGAGAGCCGCCGCGAGGAAGGACGCCGGCAGCCCATCTCCCCCGATGTGGCGCTCTGCGCGGCGTGTGAAGCGGAGCTGTTCGAGCCCGCCAATCGCCGCTACCGCTACCCCTTCATCACGTGCACCGATTGCGGCCCGCGGTTCACGGTGATCGAGGCGATGCCGTACGACCGCGAGCGTACCAGCATGCGGGCATTCACGCAGTGCAAGGCCTGCAATCGGGAGTACCGCACGCCGGGCGATCGCCGCTATCACTCGGAGACCAATAGCTGTCCGACGTGCGGGCCGAGACTGTGGCTCGACGGCGGACCGGCCGGTCAGTCGGCGCTCGAGGCGGTGGCCGGTCTGCTGCTCGCCGGCAAGATCGTGGCCCTCCGCGGACTCGGCGGATTTCATCTCGCCGTGGATGCGACCAACGAGCACGCGGTCGCCAGGCTCCGGGCGCGCAAAGAGCGCGAAGCCAAGCCGTTTGCGGTGATGGTTCGCACTCTCCGTGAAGCGCGCGAGCTGGCGACGTTCGGCGATGTGGAGGCGGCGCTCCTCGCTTCCCGCGAGCGGCCGATCGTGCTGCTCCGCAAGCGGTCCGGCGGCCGGCTCGCTCGGTGGGTGGCGCCGGGGCTCGATACGGTCGGCGTCATGCTGGCGTATACGCCGCTGCACCACCTGCTGTGCGACCTCGTGCGCCGCCCACTCGTGATGACGAGCGGCAATCGCAGCGAAGAGCCGATCGCAATCTCCAACGACGACGCCAAGTCACAATTGTCGTCGATCGCCGACGCCTTCCTGCTGCACGATCGCGACATCGTGGCGCGCTACGACGATTCCGTGATTCGTGCCGCGGGAAGCGACACGGTTTTCTTGCGCCGCGCACGCGGCTATGCCCCGTTGCCGTTGAAGCTGCCGCTCACGAGTCCACGACCGTTGCTGGCGGTCGGTCCACACCTCAAGAACACCTTCACATTGGTGCAGGGCGACGACGCCTACGTGAGCCAGCACATCGGGGATCTGGAGAATCTCGAGACGCTGACGCACTGGCGCGCCGCGCTCGAGGCCTATCGTCGTCTCTTCCGTGTCGAGCCCGAGGTGGCGGTGCGGGATTTGCACCCCGGCTACATGTCAACCCGCATAGCGGGCGATCTCGGGCTCGAGCGGATCATTGCCGTCCAGCACCATCATGCCCACGTCGCCGCCGTCATGGCCGAACACGGTGTGACACAGCGCGCAATTGGCCTTGCGTTCGACGGCACCGGATACGGCGACGACGGCAACGTCTGGGGAGCCGAGTTCTTCGAATGCGATCTGGCGTCCTATCGCCGCGTGGGCCAGCTGCGTTACGCGCGCATGCCGGGGGGAGACCTCGCGGCGCGCGAGCCGTGGCGCGCGGCGCTCGGGTATCTCGTCCTCGATCCCGATGCCGTCCACGCGTTCGCACTGGTGCTCGATGCGGTACCCATGAACGTGCGCAACGTCGCCATGCAGCAGATGGCCGCCCGTCTCAACGCCCCACTCGCCTCGTCCATGGGGCGGTTGTTCGACGCCGCCGGAGCCGTGCTGGGGGTGTCGCTGGCCAATCAGTACGAAGGGCAAACGGCGATGCAGCTGGAATCGCTCGCCGGCCGGCGCCGGGCACAGCCGTTCGCCTTCCCGATGCGGGCCGCGCCGGATGGGACCTGGGTGCTCGACCCGCTGCCGCTGCTCGTGGCGCTCGGCGAGCAGCGGGCCCGTGGCGTCGGTCTGCCCGAGCTGGCCGCGCGCTTCCACGAGAGCGTCGCCGCCGGAGCCGACCAGCTGGCGGCTCGACTCGCGGCCGACGCGGCTATCGGCACGGTCGTGCTGGGTGGCGGCTGTTTTCAAAATGCGCGCCTCCTCGTTTCGCTCCGCGCCCGCCTCGAAGCACGCGGCCTGCGTGTCCTCGTCCCCCGTCAATTGAGTCCCAACGACGGCGCCGTCAGTTACGGGCAGGCCGCCGTGGCTGCGGCCCTGCTCAGCCGA
Source organism: Gemmatimonadales bacterium (assembly GCA_050733035.1). Classification (GTDB taxonomy): domain Bacteria; phylum Gemmatimonadota; class Gemmatimonadetes; order Gemmatimonadales; family GWC2-71-9; genus 20CM-2-65-7. The sequence goes on from JBOHSJ010000306.1 coordinate 2,735, forward strand.
GAGGAGAAGCCATCATGAAAGCACCGCCTTCACTCCGTCGCGAGCATGAGGAGCTGCACGCCGATCTGGCGCGCGCTGGGAACATGCCCGGCCTGCTCGGTCAAACTGCCCGTGAAGTCGCGCGGATCATGCATCCGCATTTCCTGCGTGAGGACGACTACGCGATCCCCCCGCTCAGCCTGCTGCCGCGACTCGCGAGAGGGGAGGTCACGCCGGAGATGGCGGAGGTGCTCCCCCTGGTGGCGCGCTTGAAGGAAGAAATGCCGCTGATGATCGACGAGCACCGCGCGATTCTGGGCGCCGTGCGGGCATTCGCCCTGGCCGCCGAGTCCGATGGCGACGAGAAATGCATTCGGCTCGCGGCGGAGCTCACCGTGCACGCGCAGCTTGAGGAAGAAGTCCTCTATCCGGCGGCCGTGCTGGTCGGGGAGTTTGTCAAGGCGAAGCTGCAGCCGCAGCGGGTGAGTGCCTGATGTGCCTCGGCATTCCGGGTCGAATCGTGGAGGTACACGACGCGCAGGGACTTCCGATGGGTGTGGTGGACTTCGGCGGCGTGCGCCGCGAAGTCTGTCTCGCGTACGTCGCCGATGACGTCAAGGTCGGGGACTACGCGATCGTGCACGTCGGCTTCGCCATTTCCAAGGTCGACGAGGAAGAAGCGAACCGCACGTTCGCCGTCCTCCGCGAAATGAGCCAGCTCGACGAGCTCAAGTGGATGGACGGCCTCGCGTCATGAAATACCTGAGCGAGTACCGCGATCCAAAAGTGGCCCGCCGCCTGGTGGCCGAGATCAAACGCACCGCAACGCGCCGCTGGGTCCTGATGGAGGTCTGCGGCGGCCAGACGCATACGATCGTCAAGCAGGGCCTGGACGAGCTGCTGGGTGACGTCGTCGAGATGGTGCACGGGCCCGGCTGCCCCGTGTGCGTCACGCCGCTCGAGCAGATCGACAAGGCGCTGGCGCTGGCCTCACGGCCCGACGTGATCTTCACGTCCTTCGGCGACATGCTGCGCGTGCCCGGCAGCGACTGCGACCTCCTCCAGGTACGCGCCCGCGGCGGCTCGGTCCGGATCGTGTACTCGCCGCTGGACGCGCTCGAGCTGGCCCGCAAACACCCCGACAAGCAGGTCGTCTTCTTTGCCGTCGGCTTCGAGACGACCGCGCCGGCCAACGCGATGGCTGTGTGGCGGGCGAAGCAGCTCGGGGTCAAGAACTTCAGCGTGCTCGTCTCGCACGTCACCGTCCCGCCAGCGATGATCGCGCTACTCGAATCGCCGGACAACCGTGTGCAAGGATTCCTCGCGGCCGGTCACGTCTGCACGATCATGGGATGGACCGAGTACGAGCCGATCGCGGCGAAGTACAAGGTCCCGATCGTCGTCACCGGGTTCGAGCCGCTGGACATTCTCGAGGGCATGCTGCTCGCGGTCCACCAGCTCGAACAGGGACGGCACGAGGTCGAAAACCAGTACGTGCGCTCGGTGCGTCGTGACGGCAACCAGCCGGCGCAGGATCTCGTCTCGCAGGTATTCGAGCTGGTGGACCGCAATTGGCGCGGCATCGGTCCCATCCCGCGCAGCGGCCTTGGCGTGCGTCCGGAGTTTGCCGAGTTCGACGCCGAGCGCCGCTTTGCGCTCGCCGGAATCCGGACCGCGGAGCCCGCCGTGTGCCGCGCGGGCGACGTGCTGCGCGGAGTGTTGAAGCCCTTCGATTGTCCCGCCTTCGGGACGGAGTGCACGCCGGAGCATCCGCTCGGCGCCCCGATGGTGTCGTCGGAAGGGGCATGCGCCGCCTACTACAACTACGGCCGATTCCGGAGCGCCGTATGACGATCGCCTGCCCGACGCCGCTCGTCACCGCCGACCGCGTGCAGCTTGGCCACGGCTCTGGCGGGAAGATGAGCGCGGCGCTCGTGCGAGAGCGCTTTCTGCCGCACTTCGCCAACGAGATTCTCGCCCAGCTCGGCGACGCTGCAATCGTGCAGGTCGGGGGCCGGGCCTTGGCGATCTCGACCGACACGTTCGTGGTGCAGCCGCTCGAGTTCCCCGGCGGCAATATCGGCTCCCTCGCCGTGCACGGTACGGTGAACGACCTCGCCATGATGGGCGCCACGCCGCAGTGGCTGTCCGCGGGCTTCGTGCTCGAGGAAGGACTCCCGCTCGACGTGCTCGACCGTGTGGTTCGCGCCATGTCGGAGGCGGCGCGCGCCGCGAACGTCCTGCTCGTAGCCGGCGACACCAAAGTCGTCGAGCGCGGGAAAGCGGACGGCATTTTCATCAATACGACGGGCGTCGGGTTGCGGGCGGCGGACTTCGCGCCAGCCCCCGCGCGCGCTCGGCCGGGCGACGCGGTGGTCGTGAGTGGGCCGATCGGGCGTCACGGCATCGCCATCATGACGGCGCGGGAGGGCTTCGCCTTCGAAGCCGAGGTCACGAGCGACAGCGCCACGCTGACGCCGTTGGTGGCGGCCCTGCGGAAGCGCCTCGGCGATGCCGTCCACACGCTCCGCGATCCCACCCGCGGCGGGCTGGCCAGCGCGCTGAACGAGATCGCGGCGGCGGCGCGGGTGGGCATCGCGCTCGACGAAGCATCGCTGCCGATCCCCGCTCCGGTCGCCGCCGCCTGCGAGATGTTGGGTTTCGATCCGCTCTACGTCGCCAACGAGGGCGTCCTGGTCGCGTTTGTCCCCGAGGCGCTGGCCGACGCGGCACTCACCGCACTGCGCAGCCATTCGCTGGGCCGGGGCGCGGCGCGCATCGGTCGCGTGACCGCCGCGCATCCGGGAATGGTCGTCCTCGAGACCGGCATCGGGGGCACGCGCGTGGTCGATATGCTGCCCGGAGATCAGTTACCGCGGATTTGCTGAAAGGAGACAACGGTGACTACCCTAGTCAACGCATCTGTCGTCGTGGTGGCTCACGCCAGCG
>JBOHSJ010000307.1:0-2965 GCA_050733035.1 Gemmatimonadales bacterium
GGCATGGACGTGGATGCGAAAGCGGTGAAGATCGGAGCGCGAGAGCGCGGCAGCGCGATTCGTTTTGTCGTGGGAGACGGGCACCGGCTCCCGTTCAGGAGCGGGTTTTTTGATCTCGTGATTTCACGGGTCGCCTTCCCTTACATGGACATTCCAGTCACGCTGGGGGAAGTCGCCCGCGTGCTGCGCGGTGGCGGACAGGTGTGGATGACGCTGCACCCCATGCGCATGGCCGCGACGAGAATCCTCTCCAGCCTCAAGGCGGGCCGGATCCACGACGTGGTGTACCAGAGCTACGCCGTCGCCAATGGTCTGACCCTGGCCTACCTGGGCAGGCAGTTCCGGTTTCCGCTGAACCGCAAGCGAATCGAGTCGGTCCAGACCCTGCGCGGCGCGGTGCGCGCGCTCTCCGACGCCGGCTTTTCGGACATGCAGTTCGAGCGTCGCAGCCGCGGACGGGGACACGAGGATGCGGACGCGACGTACGGCAGTGTCTTCGTCGTGGCCGCCCGCAAGCCCGCCGAGTGAAGGCGATCCGCTCGTACCTTCGGCACGTCGCCATGCGGCTCTACGACAATGTCCGCAATGGCCGGCTGACGTGGGAGCTCGCCGCCGTGGCGCTGCTGGCGCGGTCCCTGGTGAGCCGCGGCGCGACCGACCGGTTGTCCCGGCTGGGTGCCGCCTACCGCAGAACGTCCATCCCGGCTCTGCAGCGGCTGATCGAGCGGCGCGTCGCCCCGTGGCTCGAACCCTCCACGGCGGCGATCTGGCGCAACAATCGAATCGGCTGGGCGCGATACGAGCGATACCTCACCGACAAGACGCTTCAGAAAAGCCTGATCCTGAAGACCCCCGGGGACGGCGGTGAAAAGGGCGTGCTCTATGTCTCGTTCGAGGTCAACTGGCTGCGTCTGCTGACGTATTTCAACCTGCCGCAGCTGCTCGACGACTACTACTTCGTAGCGGCCTCGTCCTCGTCACCGCCCGATTTTCGGGCCCATTGGGCGCTCGCACACGTCGGTCCCGACCCGATCTTCTGCCAGGTCTCAAACCAATCCGAGGTGGCCCTGCACCGCCGCTTGCCGCACGGTATTGCGCCGCTTCCTATCATTGCCTCCGACTGGATCAACCCTGATTTCTACGAGCCGCGACCGCGGGCGAGCCGTGAGATCGATATCCTGATGGTGGCGGGTTGGTCACCGATCAAGCGCCATTGGCTCTTGTTCAGCGCGCTGCGAAAAATGCGAAAGACCCTGCGCGTCGTTCTCATCGGGCAGGACATGGAGGGGCGGACCGCGGACGACGTGCTGCGGGAGGCTGCGGCGTTTGGCGTGGCCGGGCGGCTCGAGATCATCCGTGACGCACCGGTCGAGGTGGTGAGCGACTATCTGTGCAACAGCAAGGTTTCGATGGTGCTCAGCCGGCGCGAGGGGTCGTCGATGGCCGTCACCGAATCGTTGTTCGCCGACACGCCGGTGGCCCTGGTTCACAACGCCCACATCGGTTCCCGCGCGTACATCAATCAGCAGACGGGCACGCTCGTGGACCCCGGGAACCTGGCTCGGGCATTGAGTACGTTCGTCGAGGAGAGTTCATCCTACACGCCCCGGGCCTGGGCGCTGCAGCACATCAGCTGCCTGCAAACCGCCGGGCGCCTGAACGCGATTCTCCGCGCCCATGCCGTCGAACGCAAGCTGCCGTGGTCTCAGGATATCAAGCCGCTGTGCTGGCGACCCGATCCCATCTATGCGCGCGCGAGCGACGCGCCGCTGATGGAACCGGCCTACGAATACCTTGCGGAACGGCACGGCGTCGTGGTCGCTAGGTCTTTTGGGGGGCTCGCAGCTTCCCGGCCACAAAGCGGGCGATAGCACGCGGCGTGCCGAGATTGGCTTCGGTGACCTCATCATCCGCCGGCACGACGCCGAACGTGTCACCGATAAAGCCAAGCACGTCCATCACCCCCATCGAGTCGACGATCCCCTTCTTGAGCAGGGAGTCGTCGTCGGAGAGGACGTAGTCCGGCTTCATATACAGGAAGGTCTCCTGCAGGAACGCGCGCAGGCGCGCCAGAATTTCACTTTCGGTCATCGCTGTTGAATCCTTTTAGACGGTAGGCACAGCCGCCGCGCCCTCGAGGACGACGTCGGCAGAATCGAGGGCAAGGGGCGCGACTGGTTGGCGCGCTTCGATGAACGTCTGGTGCCACATCTGGGTCGAGAGAATGGCGACCAGCGTCTGGTTCTCGCGTACGCCGACGGCCTGTCCGGCGCGACATCTCTTCACGAGGCCGGAAACCGCGCTCGCGGTGAAGTATCCAGCATCCTTGACCGCGGCTGGTCCGAGCAGGTGATCCACCCACGCCGGAGCCGCCGCTCCGAAGAATGACGCGGCATCCGGTGCCCGGTACGGCTGCTTGTGCCGGGCGATGACGCTCGGTGGGACGACGCGCGTCGCCCAGCGCCGCAGCATGTGCTTCTCCTCGAGTCCGCGCAGCTTCGACCGCACCGGCAGCCGAGCCGCGAACTCGTAGAGCCGGTGATCGAGGAACGGGAAGCGCCCTTCGACGCCGAACGCCATGCCCATGCGATCTCCCTGCGAGCTCAGCAGGTACGGTGACAGCAGCGTGGTCATCTCGAGGTAGGCCGCCTGATGCTCGGGAGCCCACGTGGCGAACGCGGGCGGCAACGTCGCCCGCAGCTCGGCGAGCGCGTCGTGTCCCGCGGTACGCGCGCGCTGTCCTTCGCCATAGAACTGCTTGATGTGCGCCGCGAGCTGGAAACGCGGCGCATGCGAGAACAAGGGATCGTCCGGGGGGCCGGCCGACAGGAAGAAGGCGCGCCAGAAGTCGCCGAGCCGCTGGTTGTCGCCCAAGTAGGGATAGAGGCGGTCGAACAGGCGCGGCCGCACCTGTGACCCGGGCTGCCGCAGGCAAAAGCGGCGCACGGCGACTTCCTTGAACAGA
>JBOHSJ010000308.1:0-19173 GCA_050733035.1 Gemmatimonadales bacterium
CCAGTGACCTTCGTCGGGGAAGTAGAGGAACTTCGCATCCAGGCCCATTCGCTTCGCGGCCGTAAACGCCTGATAGCCCTCCGACAGATCCACGCGATAGTCGAGCTGCCCGTGTACGACGAGCAGGGGCGTCTTCCAGTTGCTCACGTAATTGAGCGGTGACCACTTCTCATAGAGTGCACGATTGGCGTACAGCGGTCCCCCGAACTCCCAGTCGGTGAACCACAGCTCCTCGGTGCTGCCGGCCATGCTCACGGGGTTGAACACGCCGTCGTGGTTGACCAACACCTTGAACCGGTTCGTGTGGCCCGCCATCCACAGGATCATGTAGCCGCCGTACGACGCGCCCGCCGCACCCATCCGCGTCGAATCCACGTACGCCAGCCGCGCGACGGCGTCCAAGCCCTTCATCAGATCCTCGAACGGGTAGTCTCCCCAATGTTGCGAGATCGCATCAGTGAACTTCTGCCCGTAGCCGGTCGAGCCGTGGAAGTTCACCTCGGCCACCACGAAGCCGCGCGCGGCAAACATCTGATTGTTCCAGCGCGGACCCCAGCTGTCGGTCCACGCGCCCTGCGGGCCACCGTGAACCAGATAGATGAGCGGATATTTCTTCGCGGGATCGAAGCCGGGCGGCTTCTGGGACCAACCGAACACCGAGTCGCCGAGTGCGCCGACGAAACCGAACTCCTCGAGCGGCGGCAGGTCGAGTGTCGCCAGCGCGGAGTCGTTGTGATGGGTCAGCGCCTTGCCCGAGACCCAGACCTCGGCCGGCGCGGTGTTGGACTGATGCAAATAGACGATCGTGCGGTTGTCCGGCGCTATCTGGACTCCGGTGTTTACCCCTCCCGTCACCACGCGGGTACGCTTGAAGCTGGGAACATCGATGCGATAGATGTTGTTGCGGCCGCGCTCTTCGACAATGGCGTAGATGCACTTGGAATTGGGGCACCAGGCGTACGGGCCGATCGACAAATTCCAACCCGAGGTCGCGTCCACGGGCTCCGGCCTGCCCGCTCGCCGGTCCGCGATCATCAGCCGGACCCGGTCCGCTTCGAATCCCGTCCGCTCCATGGATAGGTAGGTGGCCCAGCGATTATCCGGGGAGTAGCGCGGCGTGTGGTCCGCGCCCGGGTTCGTGGTGATCCGGTGGAGGTTCGGGCCGTCCACCGCGAAGATGTCCACGTTGGTGTTGTCCGCCACCGTGCTGTCACCGTGCATCGCGACGAGGATGTCCTTCCCGTCGGGCGAAATCGTGACGTCGCCGTCGCCGCCCGTGGCGATCGTCGGAATGTCGTGATCGACGGGCGTCAGGTCGGTGGCCTTCCCCGTCGCGACGTCCACACGGAACAGATGCTGCCGCTTTCCCGCGCGGAAATCGTCCCAATGCCGCCACATCAGCCCGGTCCAGATCCGCGCCTCGGTGGGATACGCGCCGTTGCGCTGATCGATTTCCTGGTTTTCCGGCCACTTGATGTCGCTGACGACGAGCAAGGCGGAGCCGTCGGGAAGCCAGATGGGATCGGACGCGCCATCGGGAAGGCTCGACACTTGACGCGCGTCGCCTCCGGCGATCGGCAGCACCCAGACCTGCGCGCCGCCTTCGCGCGTCGAGATGAACGCGAGGGTCTTGCCGTCCGGCGACCAACGCGGCTGGCGATCCGAGCCCGGACCGCCGGTGAGCTGCCGCGAGCGCGCCGTCGCCACTTCCGCGATCCAGACGCGTGCGACGTTGCGATTGTCCTGGAGCGACGGCGTCGAGACGGTATACGCCACCCACTTGCCGTCGGGCGAGAGCTGTGGATCGCTGACTGCTGTCAGCGCGATGTAGTCGTCGAAGGTGATGGAACGGCGCTGCGCAGCAGCGGAAAGTGGAACGATGGAAAGAGGGAACGTAACTGCAAACACTCGCAGCATTCTGTTCATTCCAACATTCCATCGTTCCATCGTTCCCTCTTTCAGAATTCCGGGTGAGTCATGATGGCGCGGACGAGATCGTCGAAATGCTTCGAATCGGGCGTGACGTTGCCCTCCGCGTCGGTGTGCACGTTCCACGCGGCCAGCTCATTCAGCGCGGTGGCTTCTTCATAGGTGAGGTGCAGGACGTGGCCACTCGCGTGCTGGCCCGCGTCGTCGAGCACCTTCTTGAGCACGTCCGGGAGGTGTTTGGCGTTGCGGACCGCCTCGTACTGTTGGCTGGTCACGGTGAGGTCCATGCGCTAATCTTGGTAGCTTCGCTGTCACCCGCAACCCAGAGCGCTGATGCCTCGCACTGCATTCCTCTCGACGGGCTTTCACGTCCCCGCGCGTGTCGTCACCAACGACGATCTCGCGCAGATCATGGACACGTCCGATGAGTGGATCGTGCAGCGCAGCGGCATCAAGACGCGCTACTGGGTAGACAAGGGCGATACCGGCGTCGCGCTCGCGCGCGAGGCGTCGCGCAAGGCGCTCGATAAAGCCGGCCTCGCCGCCAGCGACATCGACTGCATCATCTACTGCACCTGCACCCCCGACCACTTCGAGCCCGGCAACGGCGTCTTCCTGCAGCGCGAGCTCGGCCTGACCGACATTCCCGCGGTGGACGTCCGCAATCAGTGCAGCGGGTTCATCTATGGACTGTCGATCGCGGACGCGTGGATCCGCACCGGCCAGTACAAGCACATTCTGCTGGTCGGCGCGGAAGTGCACTCGCGCGGGCTCGACAAGACGACGCGCGGCCGCGACACCGCCGTGCTGTTCGGTGACGGCGCCGGCGCCGCGGTCCTCGGCCCCATCGATGATGACGGCCGCGGCGTGCTGTCTACACACATCTTTGCCGACGGGCGGTACGCCGAGAAGCTGTGGGTGGACGGTCCCGGCCTCGCGCACGATCCGTATGTCAGCGTGGAGATGATCGAACAGGGACTGCACCGGGCGGTGATGGAGGGACGCGACGTCTTCAAGTTTGCCTCGATAAAGATGCCCGAATCCGTCGCCATCGCCCTCAAAACCAACCGCCTCACTCCCGCCGACGTCACGCTGCTCGTCCCGCATCAGGCCAACCTGCGCATCATCGAGATGGTGCAGAAGGCGACCGGCCTGCGCGACGATCAGGTGTACATCAACATTCAGAAGTACGGCAACACGACGGCTGCCTCGATCCCGATCGCGCTCGACGAGGCGCTCGCCGCCGGACGGCTGAAGCGCGGCGACCTGCTGGTGCTCACGGCGTTCGGATCGGGCTTTACGTGGGGCAGCGCCGCCATCCGCTGGTGAGATCAGCGGCTTTTTAGCTCCTTGAGCTCGCGCGCCGCGCCCGCCGCCTGCGGGGAGCCGCGGTAGCGATCGCAGAAGCGGGCCAGCTCGACCTGCAGCCGGTCGGTCCGGCCCGTTTTCCGATACAAATCGATCAAGTGGTTCGCCGCCTGCATCAGCTGGCGAGGGTCGCCCGGTGGCTGGGCATTGCGAATCTTCAAGTAGAGCTGCTCCGCTTCGTCGTAACCCTTCAGATGTGTCTCGACGAGCAGCGCCAGCCGGAGTCTCGCCTCGTGATCATCGGGCTCGATGCGGATGTGATCCCGAAACCACTCGGCGGCCTCGGCATACTTTCCCTGGGCGATCAGGACATCCTGGCGGGGGTACGTCGGTGGCGGCGGGATGTCGCCATCCGCGAACATCGTCTTGACCATCAACACGGCGGTGTTGCCCACCGTGCGGTGAATCGCGATGACGCCGGCTGCCGTAATCGGGAAGGTGAGGATCGTGAGCAAAACGAAAGCGAGCTGGGAGATCCACCCCTTTTCCAGCATGAAGTACCACAGCGTCCCAAGGATCACGAAGCACGGGCAGCCGAACAACAGCACAACCCGCATCAGCCGGATAAAATCGGTCGGATCGCTGTACTCAGGTCCTTTTGCCATCGCTGCCACGATTGCGTGTGAAACGCCCCCTGCGCAAGTTGCGTAGAGGGCGCTACCTACAGGAGAACCCCAATGCTCTGGCTAGCGGTGAGTGCCGCCGCGCTGATCGGCGGCTTTTTCGTCACGAGAGACTTCGTCAGGCGCAAGCTGCGCTTCGTGGATGCGGTTCAGCGGCCGTCCGCACCTTTGATCGCGGGAGCAGCCGCGGCAGTCGTCGCGCTCCCCATCACCCTGCTTCCCGTCGTTACCATCGGAACCGTCGTTGCGTTCGGGATTGGCGTCGCGGGAGGTGTCGCGAGCGGACGGTCCGGTCCTCCCCAGCTCCCGCCGGGGAGTTAGCTCACCCGCAGCGCTTTGGCGGGCGCCGCCACCTCGGGGCGGCCCGCCACGACCCGCAGCGCGCGCACCGCTTCGCGCGCGAACGTCTTCCCCGCTCCCTTTTCCACTTCTTCCAGCGCGCTCCAGCGCGTAAACGCCGGCCGCACCGGCGTCGCCATCTGCAGCGTCTCGAACGCGTCGGCGACAGCGAGGACCTTCACCGTCGTCGCCATCGGCAACGCCTCGATGTCCCAGTCGTCACCCACGATCTCGTAGTAGTGCGAGTACTCGGCGATGATCTCCGCCGCGCCGCGCAGCGCACGCGCGACGGTGAGTGACTCGTCGGTCACCGAGCGCGAGAGCAACCGCAACAGCCGCTGGTCGGCGGTGCCCACTTCATGGAGCAGCGCCGCGATGCGGAGGTTCTCCATCTCGATCTCGGACAACTTCAGCTCCGCTCCCATCTCGGCTGCCAGCCACGCGACGCGCGTCGAATGGCCCTCCTGGTGACGTTCCGCCGCTTCGATGTGGAAGGTGAGCACTTCCAGGGTCGACAGGTAGGCGTTCTTGAGATCCGCCAGACGCTCTGCCCGCTGCTCGGCCAAGCCACCCACGACGTAGCCAGTGAGGATGAGGAAGCCGGCCCAGGGAATGAGCGTCAGCAGCGCGTCCTCGGTCAGGCCGGGCGCCATTCCCAGCCCCTGTATCGCCTGAAAGAAGAGGACGAGAGAAGCGATGAACACGCCGGCGACCACGGCAAAGCGCCGCCCGCCGTAAAAGCCCGCGAGAATGATCGGCAGATAATAGAAGCTGAGAAATGCGACTTTCTGCTCGATCAGGGAGTTGATACCGAGCAGCGACGCCACCAGCAGGACGACGAGGATGCGTTCGAAATGCCGAAAGAAGAACTGCTTCGTACGCTCCAGAGGTCGTGGCTGAACCACAAGGTCCTTTCTTCTACAAGGATACGGAGCCGAGGAGCGCGGGACCAAAGTGAATGACCCGTGGGCAATCTGCAAGTGAGAAACGTCACAAACGGCTGTGCGGCGCTCGTCAAATGGCCTTCGGCCCGCACGATACGATTCGCGGCACGGAATTCGCCCCAGGGGGCGCCGGGGGGTCGGCCTGCCGCGTCCTACGGGCCACCCCCGGTGGGAAGCGTTTATTAAGTTGTGGCGCCTCCTACCAGGACCTCAAATGCTCGACGAAGCCGCCCCGTTCGGATCCTTCATGGAAGCCATGCCGCACTCGGCGTTCATCGTCATTCACAGCGTGCTCATTATCGTCGGCTACTGGCTGTCCCGGAAAACCAAAAACAATGGATTCCTGCTGTTCGTGCTGGCGGAGTTGTCGTACATCACCTATCACGCTGGCCTGACGCACTTCCTCTTCGCGCACATCATCGCGGAAGTTCTGGACGTGTTAGCGCTCGTCGTCATCGCGCTCGGGTTCAGCAAGCGCGCCGCCGTCTCCCCGGCCGTACCCGGGGCACTGCAGCACCGGTAAGGGAGGGTACCGTACGAAGCGGGGGTCCGTGTCGGCGCGCAGGCACCGATAGAACACGGATCCCCGCCGGTTTTCCACGATTCGCACCCACCGGCAGGACGCACACAGGCCGACTTTGTGCTCGTTCATTAGGTCCAAACACAAGCTAGTTATATCTTGGAGCCCGTGATCCAGGAGGAAGTCGACGACTACGGGCTGCCGCCCGGCGTCAGAGACGAATACCTGCAGGGGGCGCGCGACCAGCTCGGGGCGATCGCCGAGCTGGCCGAACGGCTGATCGCGACCGGCGACGACATGGCGGCGATCGAGGAGCTGCGCCGCGACGCCCACCGCCTGCGCGGATCCGCCGGGTCCTTCGGATTCCCCCAGGCCTCCGTCGTCGCCGCCGAACTCGAGAATGCCGCCAAGAAGTGGCTGGAGCAGCCTGGGAACGGCGTCGGGGATCGCGGTCAGGCAGCGCGGGCCTTCGTCCGCCGGCTGGCCGCCGCCCTGTTCACGAAGCAGGCCGCCGCAACTCCAGCCGAGCCGCCGCCACGACCACCTCCACCGACCCTCCACCAACCTCCACCAATCTCGGTCGCGCCCGAAGGCGCGACCGACGTCCCGGAAGTGATCGTCGTCGAGGACGATCCCGCGCTCGCCGAGCTGCTCACCTTCGGCCTCGAAGCGCGCGGTTATCGCTTCCGGCACTTCCGTAACGGCCGCGAGGCGCTCGATGTGCTGAAGGTGATGGACACCAAAGGATCGGCGCAGCCGCCGCTGTTGTTGCTCGACGTCGATCTTCCCGCGCTCGATGGCTACTCGATCTTCGAAGAACTGCAGCAGGATTGCCCGGGCAAATTCCGCGTCGTCTTCACGACCGTGCACGGCAGTGAAACGGAGCAGCTGCGCGGGCTGGAGGCGGGCGCGATGGATTACATGGTGAAGCCGATGAGCCTGCGCGTGGCGCTCGAGAAGATCCGCCGCTGGGTGGGCCGATGAGCGCGCGCAGCTTCCTTATTATCGTCGCGATCGTGCAGGGCGGTCTCTTCCTCGCGTTGATCGTGCTGATCGTGCTCAACCGCTGGTTCCGGCTGCGGCGCAGCACACGCCTCAACCCGCGGCGCGAGGCTATCGATGCCTCGATGCGCCGCTGGGCGGCGGGGACGGCGCCCCTCGCCGGCGTTCTCGTGGGCCTGGCGCGACTGCCGGTGCCGCTCGCGATCGACGCGCTCGTCAAATGGTCCGCGCGCGTGCCCGGTGAGCGCTGGCGGCAGCTGGCCCTCGCGTTGGAACAGGCGTGGTGGGCCAAACTCGTGCGCACCAACAGCAGCTCCGCCCGGTGGTGGAAGCGGCTGGAATCGGCGCGGTTTCTGAGCGTCGCGGCGATGCCGCGCGATGTGGCGCGGCTCACGCGCCTCATCAACGACCCACATCCGGCCGTTCACGTCGCCGCCGTGGCGTCGCTCGAGCGGATGGAGAACGCGTCGCTGACGCTGACGGCGCTCGATCGTCTGCCGCGGCTCGCGCCCACCGTGCAGGCGTACTACGCCGCGATGCTCCTGCGCTCGCGCCCGGTCGTCGTGGACCACTTGCAGAAGCGGCTGCGCCGCGCCGATGATCCCGCCCTGCCCCGCCTCACTGAGTTCGCAGCTCGGCTGAGCGAACCGGCGCTGCGTGAGCGACTGACGGCGCTGGCCGACCACGCCGATCCTGAGGTACGGGTGCAGTCGGCTCGAGCCCTCGGTAATTACCCGCACCGCGAGTCCGTCACCGCGCTCAAACGCCTGGTGACGGACGACGCCTGGATCGTTCGCGCCCAGGCCGTGCGGTCGCTCGGCATGATCACCGACGCCGGCACGCTGCCGCTGGTGAAGGCTGCGTTACAGGATTCTGTGTGGTGGGTGCGCCTGCGCGCCGCCCTGGCGCTGATGCGCTTCTCGGGGGCCGGCCGGAACGCGTTGCTCGAGGCCGAAATCGGAGCGAACCCCTTTGCCAGCGCCGTGGCGAAGATGGTCCTCGGCTTGCCGGCCCAGGCGCTGGCGGAGTTCGCGGCATGAGCGCCCTCACCACCTTGGTGGGAACGACGGATCTCGCGATCCTCGTGTATTTCCTCGTACTGAACTCGTTTTATGCCCTGCTCCTGATCCTTTCGATCCCGGAAATCTGGGAGCAGACGCGGCTCGCCGAAGACGAGGACTTCCAGCGGTTGATGCAGAGCGATGCCCTCCCCCCGATCACGATTCTCGTTCCCGCGTACAACGAGAGCGCCACGATCGAAGCGAGCGTCACCGCGATTCTGACGCTCGAGTATCGCAATTACGAAGTGGTCGTCGTGAATGACGGTTCGAAGGACGGTACGATGGACCGGTTGCGGGACGCGTTCGACCTGTACGAGATCCCGCGCATCTACCCCGAGACCATCGCCACCAAGCCACTGCGCGCGCTGTACCGCTCTCGCTCCCGGTCTCGCCTGCTGGTGCTCGACAAGGAGAACGGCGGCAAGGCCGACTCGCTGAATGCCGCGATCAATGCCTCGCGCTTCCCGCTCGTCATCGCGGTGGACGCTGATACACTGATCGAACCGGATGCTCTGCTGCGCCTCACCCGTCCCTTCCTGCTCGGCCGCCAGATTGCCGCCGTCGGCGGCACCGTGCGGGTCGCGAACAACTGCACCGTGACGGACGGACGCGTGACCGATGCGCGGGTCCCCGGCAAAGTGATACCGGGCATTCAGGTGGTCGAATACCTGCGCGCGTTTCTGTTCGGGCGACTGGGGTGGAACCGCCTCGGCGGCAATCTGATCATCTCCGGAGCCTTCGGCCTGTTCCGCAAAGAGTACGTGATGGCGGTCGACGGCTATCGCACCACGAGCATCGTCGAAGACCTCGATCTGGTCGTGCGGATGCATCGCTACCTGCGCGCCAACAAGATCAAGTATGAGATGCCGTTCATCCCCGACCCGGTCGCCTGGACCGAAGTGCCGGAGTCCTTGAAGATCCTGTCACGCCAACGCGAGCGTTGGCACCGGGGCCTGATCGCCGCGATGTGGCAGTACAAGACCATGCTGTTCAATCCGCACTACGGCAGGATTGGATTCCTTGCGATGCCGTTCTATGCCTTCGGAGAGATGTTGGCGCCCGTCGTGGAGCTCCTCGGGTACCTGATCACCGGGCTGGGACTGGCCTTCGGACTCGTCAACGTGTCGTTCGCGCTGCTGTTCGTGCTCGTCGCATGGGGGTACGGCATGCTGCTCTCCATCTGGGCCGTGGTGCTCGAGGAAGTAAGCTTCCGTCGCTATCGCCGCACCGGCGATCTGTTCCGGCTGTTGCTGTTCGCGTCGCTCGAAAACTTCGGCTATCGCCAGCTCACGGTGTACTGGCGCCTCAAGGCGTTCGTGAACGTGTGGAAGGGCGTGCACGCCTGGGGCGACATGGCGCGCAAGGGATTCGGCAAACCGAGTGTCGCGGCTCTGCTCGCTCTGTGTCTGGCGACGCCGTGCCTTGGGCAGAGCGTCCGGCTCTCCGCTTGGAGCTCCTACGAGTCCGTCACCGCCAGCGAGGATTGGTCCACCCTCGGCACGCAGCTGACGTTGCGATCGGCGCGTGGGCATGCCGGCTGGGTAGCGGCTGAAGTCGTGGGCCGCTTTGGTGAAACCGACGTGACAGAGCGAGTCGGCGGCGTGCTGCATCCGACGCCACGGCTCTGGCTCACGGCCGAAGCTGGAACGGCGCAAGAACCGTCGTTCATGCCCAAGAACACGTGGGAGGCGGACGCGACGGCGCTCATTGCTCACCGCTCGTCGGTGGGAATCGGATATCGGCGCTGGAACTACAGCGTCGGTCCCGTGGACGTCTTGATGCCGCATATCACGACCGAGACGAGCAAGACGGCGTGGAGCCTGCGCGTCTTCGTGTCACGCAATCCGTCCAAACGAACCGATACCGCCGTGTCGCTCCGTGTGTCGCGCGCCCTGTCGCGTCGTACGACCGGATCGTTGCTGGGAGCCGCGGGTCGCGAGAGCTACCTCGTCGGAAACACGATTCGATCGCTGGAAACGACGATTTTCGGGGCGGGAATCCGCTACAACGCGGGCAGCGGGTTGACGCTGCGGTTCGATGCAACCGTCATCAACTCGCAACCCGTGTTGTCGCGCAACGGAATCGCCATAGGCGTCGAACGAGGCCTGTGAACGCTTAGCGAGGGCGCAGCTCTCGAGCGACTCGCTCCGCTTCGCGCATCACCCGCAGCGTGTTGAGACCCGCCACCTTTTTCATGTCGATCTCAGACCAGCCACGTCGCAGCAGCTCGGCGATCAAATCAGGGAACTTGGACACGTCCTCGAGACCATCCGGCGTCTCGGTGATGCCGTCGAAGTCGGAACCCAGACCGATGTAATCCACCCCCGCGACGCGTTTGATGTGCTCGATGTGGTCGGCCATCTGGGAGAGCGTCGCGTGCGGTACGCGCGACCACCACGCGCGTGACGAGTCGGCGCGCGTCACCGAGTCGACGCCGGCATTGCGCAGCCTGCGCGACCAGGAGCTCATGCTGTCCTCGTACACGCGCACCGCTTCCGAGACGAAGCCGGGATTGAAGTTCACCATCACTACACCACCGTTCGCCGGCACGAGCTTCAGAATCGAGTCGGGGACGTTGCGTGCGTGACCCGCGAGCGCGCGCGCCGAGGAGTGCGAGAAGATCACCGGCGCGCGCGAGAGATGCAGCGCGTCGGACATCGTCTGATCGTTGACGTGAGAGAGGTCCACCAACATGCCCAGCCGGTTCATTTCCAGCACGACCCGCTTTCCGAAGTCCGATAGGCCGCGATGCGCCGTGTCCGTGGAGGCGGCGGCCCAGTCGAGCGAGCGCCAGTGGGTCAGCGTCATGTAGCGCACGCCGAGGCGCGAGAACATGCGCAGCGTGCCGAGCGAATTCTCGATCGCGTGGCCGCCCTCGATCCCGATCAGGCACGAGATCTTGCCGGCCGCGAAGTTGCGCTCCACCTGGGCCGCGGTCGTGGCCATCGCCATCGCCGCCGGGTTCCTTTCGCAGAGCCGGTAGACCAGGTCGATCTGCTCGAGCGCGTATGCCGCCGGAGCGGTCGCCGACCCCGAGTCCATCGCGGTGACGGGCACATACGCGGCCCAGAATTGGCCGCCAACCCGGCCCGCGCGCAGCCGCGCGATGTCCGTCATCAACCGTGGCTGGCTCTTCGCCAGGTCCACGGAGTCGAGCCCGCCGCGCTCGCGGATCGCGTCGGGGATGTCGTTGTGGCCGTCGATGAGGGGGACGGTGCGGAGGATGCGCACCGCCTGAGCGCGGTAGTCCTGCGCCGCGAGGGAGCCTGGAACGATCAATAGGAGCGCAGCGACTGCGAAACGGGCTTTGATCATGGCCAACAAGCTGGCGCCCCCTGTACCTCTTATCAAGATTACGTCGTGTCCATGACTGTCGAATCCAAAGTCAAGATCGCGCTGACCGTGAACGGCGAGCGCACCGAGGTGGCGTTCGCGCCGCACAAGACGCTGCTCGAAGTACTGCGTGAAGATCTGGGACTGACCGGGACGAAGCACGGCTGCGAGCTGGGTGAGTGTGGCACCTGCACCGTGCTGCTGGATGGAACGCCCGTGCTGTCCTGCCTCGTGCTGGGTCTCGCCAGCGCCGAGCGCAGCGTGCGCACGGTCGAAGGCATGGCCCACGGCGGCAAGCTCCATCCGCTGCAGGAGACCTTCGCCGATCTCGGCGCCGCGCAATGCGGCTACTGCACCCCCGCGTTCTTGCTTGCCGCCGAAGCACTCCTCGCTGCCAATCCGAAGCCGAGCCGGGACGAGGTCAAGGACGCGCTTGCCGGCAACCTTTGCCGCTGCACCGGCTACATCAAGATCTATGAGGCGGTCGAGCTGGCCGCCGCCCGCATGCGCGGCGAAAAAGCGGAACCCGCACCGGAAACGTTGTATGGCCAAGCATAGAATCGTCGGAAAGGCGCTGCGAAAGGTCGATGCCGTCGCCAAGGTGACGGGCGCGACGCGCTTCGCGGACGATCTCGCCTTTCCGCGGATGCTCTACTGCAGGCTGCTGCGCAGCACGGAACCGCACGCCACAATCACGTCAATCGACACGTCCGCCGCAGCCCAGCTCGAAGGGGTGCAAGCCATCCTGACAGGAAAGGATCTTCCGATTCCGTTTGGAATTCTGCCGGTCTCTCAGGACGAGCATGCGCTGTGCGTGGACAAAGTCCGCTTCATCGGCGATCCCGTGGCGGCCGTTGCCGCCACGTCCGAAGAGATCGCTACCACCGCCACCGACCTGATCCGGGTAGACTACGAGCCGCTCAAATCCTTCGCTTCCGCCGAAGAAGCCGTCGAGCATCCTGAGCCGCGTATCCACGAGTACAGCGATGCCGGCAACCTCCACAAGCTCATCGATCTCGAGTTCGGCGACGCCGATGCCGGGATCGCCGCAGGCGACCTGGTTCGGGAGGATCTCTTTTTCTTTGAAGGCAACACGCACCTGCCGATGGAGCAGCACGCGGCCGTGGCGATGTGGTCCCCCCCCCCGGACGGCAAGCTGACGCTGTGGACGTCAACCCAGACGCCCCATTACGTGCATCGCGCCCTCGCCAAAGTGCTCGAGCTGCCGGCCGCACGCATCCGCGTCATCGCGACGCCCAATGGCGGCGGCTTTGGCGGCAAAAGTGACCCGTTCAACCACGAGATCGCCGTCGCCAAGCTCGCGATGCTGACGGGCCGGCCCGTGAAGATCACGCTTACGCGTGAAGAGGTGTTCTACTGCCATCGCGGCCGTCATCCAACGCTGATGTGGGTCAAGACGGGCGTGAAGCGTGACGGATCGATCACGGGCATGCACTTCAAGTCGCTGCTCGACGGCGGCGCCTACGGGTCATATGGCGTGGCGAGCACGTACTACACGGGCGCGCTGCAGACCGTCACGTATCACATCCCGCGTTATCACTTCCAGGGCGCCCGCGCGTTCACGAACAAGGCTCCGTGCGGGCCCAAGCGCGGTCACGGCACGCCCCAGCCGCGCTTCGCGCTCGAAGTCCACATCGACAAGATCGCCGAGCAGTTGAGTCTCGACCCCGCCGAGCTGCGGCTCAGGACGCTCGTGCCGGCCAACTCACTCACCGCGAACTACCTGCGCGTAGGGTCGATGGGCCTCGGCAAGTGCATCACCAAGGTCGTCGAGGGATCGGGCTGGAAGCGCAAGTTCCGCAAGCTCCCGCTCGGACGCGGGGTGGGATTCGCATGCTCGAGCTACATCTCGGGGGCGGGCCTGCCGATCTACTGGAACAACATGCCGCACTCCGGCGTGCAGCTGAAATGCGACCGCGGCGGCGGCGTCACTGTGTTCTGCGGCTCGACGGAGATCGGTCAGGGGTCAGACTCGATCCTCGCCTACATCGTGGCCGAGGTGCTCGGCGTGGACCCGTTCGATATCGCCGTCGTCACTGCCGATACCGACCTCACGCCCGTGGACCTGGGCAGCTATTCGAGTCGCGTCACGCTCATGAGCGGCAACGCGGCGCTGCAGGCCGCCGAGCGCGCGCAGCAGATCCTCGCCGTCCATGCCGCGAAGAAGCTCGAGGTGCCGGTCGATCGCCTGACGTTTGCCGATGGACGGGTGTTCGATGCTAAGGATTCGAAGCGCGGCATCTCGTTCGCGGAAGCCGTGCAGCTCGCGGAAGCTGCCGAGGGAACGATCGGGACCGTCGGCTCGTACACGCCGCCGCAGAGCGCCGGGAAGTATCGCGGCGCCGGGGTCGGGCCGTCGCCCGCGTATTCGTACAGCGCCTGCGTGGCCGAGGTGGACGTCGATCCCGAAACGGGGATCGTGCGCGTGCCGACAATTTGGATCGCGCACGACGTCGGCCGGTCCATCAACTCCGCCGCAGTAATCGGGCAGGTAGAGGGCTCGATCTACATGGGTCTGGGCGAAGCGCTGATGGAGGAAATGGCGTACCGCGGCGACCTCAAGGTGGTCCACAAGATTCCTTCTCTGCTCGAATACAAGAGTCCCACGACGCTCGAGATGTGCGACGTCGTCACGTATCTGATCGAAGACCCCGACCCGAACGGGCCATTTGGCGCGAAGGAAGTCGGACAGGGACCGTTGCTGCCGGTGATGCCGGCGGTGGCGAATGCCGTTTACGACGCCGTCGGTGTACGGGTGGATGAGGTGCCGATCACGCCGGAAAAAGTGCTCAAAGCGTTGCGCAAGAAGGAGAAAGGTGAGCCCGGGCGGTTCGGCCCCGACAGCTTCCCCGACATCCCGTGGCCCGAGCCGACGCGAGTGCCCACTCCGTGGGAAGGTGGGGACGGAAAGGCTGTGTCGCTCGTTAAGGTCTGAACGTCTCTCTTGGCATCCCCTGCCCAGGAGAGACCCATGCAACTTCATCCGGTCCGTTTCCTCGCTTTGCTCCTCGGCATACTGGTCGTGCCGAAACCCCTCGTTGAGACAGGCACCATCGCCGGCCACGTCATGGATCACGCAGGCGTCCCCGTCGCGAATGCAATAGTAACCGTGGTGGGCACGGCCTTGCGTACGACCACCGATTCGAAGGGCGCGTACGTGATCACCAACGTCCCCTTAGGGACGTACACTGTCCGCGCGCAGTTCATCGGCTACAGGGTGGCCCAGAAGACCGGCGTCCGGGTCATGGCGAACGCAACCGTGACGCTTGATTTCAAGCTCGAGTCGGACATCATCCATCTCGATGCGATCATTGTGAATGGCGCGCCGGGCGCAGAATTGCGCCGCGAACAGGCCAGCGCCGCAGTCGTCGTTCAGGGCTTTGTGGCTGCGCCGACGGTCGACATCCGTGGCGGAGCACACTTTGACAGCATCGAAGCGTGGCGCTTCCAGCGGCAGCCGGGCAACCGCGAGCAGTACGATGAGATCGTCGAGAACGCGTTTATCGCGGTCGCGGCGGACCCGCTCTCCACGTTTTCGATCGACGTAGACCGCGCCTCCTACAGCAACGTGCGCCGCTTCATCACCCAGCAGGGCCAGCTCCCGCCCCGCGACGCCGTCCGGATCGAAGAGCTGGTCAATTATTTCCCGTACGACTACGCGGATCCTGACGGGGACGCGCCGATCGCCATTCACACCGAAGTGGGCCCCGCGCCCTGGAAGACGCAGCACCAGCTGGTGCGCATCGGGCTGCAGGCGCGCCGGATCAAGGTCGACCACCTCCCGGCCTCGAACTTCGTGTTCCTGCTGGACGTCTCGGGCTCGATGCGGCCCGCCAACAAACTGCCGCTCGTGAAAGCGGCGATGCGGCTCCTGGTCAACGAGCTACGGCCCAAGGACCGGGTCGCGATGGTGGTGTATGCCGGCTCGGCTGGGCTCGTTCTGCCGTCCACATCGGGCGACCAGAAGGACAAGATTCTCGACGCCATCGAGCGCCTCGAAGCGGGCGGCAGCACGGCCGGGGGCGCGGGAATCCGGCTCGCCTACGACCAGGCGGTCGCCAATTTCATTCGCGGCGGCAACAACCGCGTCATCCTGGCGACCGACGGCGACTTCAACGTCGGCGCGTCGAGCGATGCCGAGATGGTTCAGCTCATCGAAGAGAAGCGCCGCACCGGCGTCTTCCTGACAGTCCTGGGGGTCGGCGAGGGCAACCTGCAGGCCGCCAAGATGGAGAAGCTCGCGGACAAGGGGAACGGCAACTACTCCTACCTCGACACGATCACCGAAGCCCAGAAAGTCCTCGTGCACGAGTTGGGCGGGACGCTCTATACCGTCGCCAAGGACGTCAAAATCCAGGTCGAGTGGAATCCGGCGCGCGTCCGCGCGTATCGGCTGATCGGCTACGAGAACCGCATGCTGCGCAATGAAGATTTTGCCGATGACAAGAAGGACGCGGGGGAGGTCGGGTCCGGACACTCCGTCACCGCGTTGTACGAAGTCGTGCCGGTCGGCGTGAGCACTGACGTAACGATCCGGATGCCGGATTCACTCCGCTATCAGCGGCGCAGTGCACAACCGAGCGAAGCCGCCGGCCCCGAGATGCTGTTCGTGAAGGTCCGCTACAAGGCCCCGGACGGGGACGAAAGCCGCCTCATTACACAGGCGGTCCGCTCCGGCGCGCGCACGGCTCCGTCGCTGGACTTTCAGTTCCAGGCAGCCGTGGCCGAGTTTGGGCTGTTGCTGCGCAACTCGGATTTCCGCGGAACGGCCCACGTGGGTCATGTGATCACGGCCGCGCGCGAGGCGCGGGGCACCGACCGCGAAGGGTATCGCGCCGAGTTCGTGCGCCTCGCGGAAGCGGTGCGTGGTATCGGTTTGGCGCGGCGAGAGAAGTCGCACTAAAGTAAGGTCCGTGATGCCGCTACTGCTCGCATTTGTCTTCCTACCGGCAACGCTCGCGGGGCTGCAGACCCAGTGCCCGCACCCCGCGAGCGACACGGCTGCGCTCGCCACAGCCGACGTCGAGCGACGACCCAGAGCCGATTCCGGCAACGCTCCGCCGTTGTATCCGCAACTCCTGCAGCAGGCACGAGTGGGCGGTCCGGTGCGAGTGCTCTTTACGGTGGACACCGCGGGGCTTCCGGAGCCCGCTTCCATCCGAGTCGTACGGAGCCCGAACCCAGGATTTGACTCTTTCGTCAAGCGCGCCGTGGCGCGCTGGCGCTTTGCACCGGCGAGTCATTGCGCGCGGCGGGTGCGTGTCCGTCTCGCACACGAATTTCTGTTTCAGCCGATGCCCCCAGACACGTCTCGCCTCGCTCGGGTTTTTGACTTCGACACGTCTGTAACCCTCCTTCGGGACACGCTCCCGGATGGCACGCCACGCACGACGCTGGGATGGCGACGATCGCCGCCGGTCGTGGCTGACCTTCCCTGGGATTCACTCGCAGCTGACTCTGCCGAGGAGGCGGTCGTGGCGTCCCTCGTGGACGGCCTCAGCGCCTGGAAGGACAGTCTGCCCAGGATCGTGTGTCTAGCCGGGCGAACCCAGGATCCCGACCCCGACGTCGGTCGGCTCGTTCGCCTGAACCAGCAGGGCGGCGTCACAGTGTTGCCATCCCGGCGCTGCCCGCCGACTTTCAGTTCGATGATATCCGTCCCGGGTCAGCGTCCACCGCCGCCGGGGGAGGATCCCCATCACATTCGAGTGAAGACTCGAAAGGCGATCTCGGTGACACGGTTCCTTTTCGATGTTGACGTCGCACACGGCACCGGCGGGACAGAGTATCAATGTGGCGCGGAACGCGGCACCACCGGTTGGCGTAGCCGATGTATCGTTGTGTCGTCCTGGGCGAGCTAAGGCGCAACGATGCTTCGGCTACCTTCATTCACCTATCTCCAACCCCGCTCACTCGCCGAGGCTCTGCAGATGAAGTCCGAGGCGGGGCCCGATGGCATGTACGTCGCGGGCGGCACCGACCTATATCCGAACATGAAGCGGCGACACCAGGAGCCGAAGACTGTCATCTCGTTGATGTCAATTCCCGAATTGAGACGTGCCGATGATTCCACGATCGGCGCCGGAGTCACGCTCACTGATTTGGCCGTCCGGCCGTCCGGCCGTCCGGCCGTCGTGGGCCGCGCCGCCGTTCTCGTTTCGACACCGTTACTCCGTAACATGGGCACCCTCGGCGGCAACCTGTGCCTCGATACGCGCTGCAACTACTACAACCAGAGCTACGAATGGCGGAAGTCGATCGACTTCTGCATGAAGAAGGACGGGCACATCTGCTGGGTCGCGCCGTCGTCGCCACGCTGCTGGGCGGTCAGCTCATCCGACGTCGCGCCGGTCATGGTGGCGATCGGGGCGGAGTATCGGCTGATGGGGCCGCAGGGGGAGCGCGTGGTGCCGGCCGGACGGTTCTATCAAAACGACGGGATCAATTACCTCACGAAGCAACCGGACGAGATTCTAGTGGACGTACGCGTCCCCGCGCCGAACGGTTGGGACGCCGTCTATCACAAGTTGCGGCGCCGTGGCTCGTTCGATTTCCCGGTGCTCGGCGTGGCCGCCTGGATCCGATGGGAGCAGGGAGCGGGGAGCAGGGAACAGGTCGTCGCTGACGCGCGGATTGTGCTGGGTGGCGTGGCGAGTTACCCGCAGGAGATCCCGGAAGCGGGAGCCGCTTTGCGGGGTGCGCCGCTCTCGCGTGAAACCATCAGCGCTGCAACCGAGGCCGCCTACCGTCCATCCAAACCGATGGACAACACCGATTTCGACTTGTCGTGGCGGAAACAGATGACGCGTGTATACGTGAAACGGGCCCTCGAAGAGCTGAGGGCCCGTCACTGACACGTGATGCTAGGCAGTACCGTCGGGCGTCTTTGCTAGTGCCTCAATCTCCGCCGTAGCCTTCGCGAGCGCCTCGGCGACGCGCTTGCGCGCGGCGTCGTTTTCGGCCTTCCAGCCGGTGCGGTAGACCGTCTTTACGAGCTGGCCCAACGCCCGGTTCACCTCGACCATCGAGCCACCCACGGTGCGCTCGACGGTTTCACTCACGCGATCGAAGATGTCTTCGACGATGTCTTTATTAGTGTCCAAAAACGCCCGTCCTGTGTCGGTGATTTCGTAGACCTTCTTGCCTTCGACGTCGCGCGCGACAACGAGGCCCTCGTCTTCGAGCCACTGCAGCGTGGGGTACACGGTGCCAGGCGACGGCGAGTAGCACCCGTGCATCCGCTCCTCCAGCTCTTTCATGACTTCGTAGCCATGACGTGGCTTGTCGCGCAACAGCTTCAGAATCACGTACTTCATGTCGCCGGCGCCGAACCATTGGCGCCGCCGATGCCCGCCCCTGCCCCTTCCCGTGCGGAAGCCCCAGAGAGCCTCCCAGCCGAACTTCCCGCCCATCTCTGCCTCACGATAGATGTTACGTCACGATATTCTGGCACGATATATCTTGTCAAGCGGTCTTTTGGCCGGTGTGCGCCAAGTCACGATCCGGCTTGAGCTTGCAAGTTCGACGCACACCCGTACATTGAGGCCCACGCTCAACCCAGTATTCCCCCTGAGTTGCCGCCACCCGCGCCCCGGGAGAGGAGCAGCAATGGCAGTCGAAATCACCCCGCACCCAGAGTGGGTGGCGGAGCTGGATGCGACCCTGGAGCCAGGCCGGCAGGCTATCCTGGACACGCCCGTCATCGTGGACGCGTCCGAGAATCAGCTGGTCGACGGCCAGATTCAGAACTTCCTGGTCGGGTTCTATCCCATTATTCGCGACTTCCCGCAGTGGCTGCAGGTGCTGCTGGATCGCTCTCCGGCGATGGGACGCGAGTTCTTCACGGACAACATCCGGGTGGAACGCCGGCACGATGCCATGTGGCGAGCCATGGGGGATGGCTTCAACGTTCATAAGAAGCGCTTTCAGGAGCCCGAGCCGATGATTCCCGAGGTCAAGAAATTCCACGCCTATTTGACCGACATGTGCCGGAACGCCGAGTTTGGCCAGGCTGTCTCGGCGACGAACTATGC
>JBOHSJ010000309.1:0-2105 GCA_050733035.1 Gemmatimonadales bacterium
TCGCGGGTCGGCTATGTGCGCGGCGCGGCGGACCGCGTGCCCGAGGCGCTGCTGGCGGTCGGCGTGCCGCTCGAGCTGCTCAGCGCCGATTCCCTCGCGCGTGCCGATCTCTCCCGCTACGACGCTATCGTCATCGGCAGTCGCGCGTACGAAACCGAGCCGGCACTGGTCGCCAACAATGGCCGGCTTGTCGATTATGTGGCGAAGGGCGGGTTGATGATGGTGCAGTACCAGCAGTATCCGTTCGTGGATGGCGGCTTCGCGCCGTATCCGGTGACCATCGGACGGCCGCACGATCGTGTCACGGACGAGAACGCGCCGGTGACGCCGCTCGATCCGACGCATCCCGTCTTTCACTATCCCAATGACATCGGACCCGCCGATTGGCGCGGCTGGGTGCAGGAGCGCGGACTCTATTTCGCGCGCACGTGGGACACCACGTATGTCGCGGTGCTGGAGACGCACGATCCGGGTCCGGCGTCCTCGGAGTTGAAAGGTGGCTTGCTGATCGCACCGCTGGGACGCGGGACGTACGTGTACACCGGGCTGAGTTTCTTCCGGCAGCTGCCCGCAGGTGTCCCGGGAGCGTATCGGCTCTTCATGAATCTCCTTGGGCTCAAAAGGACGAATGTTCCCTGAAATAACCGTGCGGCGCGGGACATGGAGCGTGCGGCGTAGGCAGTCGATGTTTCACGCCGCACGCCGCACGTCGCACGCAGTGTTGTTCGTGTTCCTCACCGCATGCTCCCGTGATCACCGCACGCCGTTGGTCATCTACAGTCCCCACGGCCGCGATCTGCTCACCCTGTTCGAGAATCGCTTCGAGGCGCTGCATCCCGACGTCGATGTGCGCTGGCTCGACATGGGATCGCAGGATGTGTTCGATCGGGTGCGCTCCGAGCGCGCGAATCCACAAGCCGACATCTGGTTCGGCGGTCCGTCGCTGATCCTGGCGCAGGCGGCGGCCGACTCATTGCTCGATTGTGCGCCGCCGCCGCCCAGCTGGGCGGATGCGATCGCGCCGCGCGGACGCGGCGCGGGGGGGTGCTATCTCGCGGCCTACGAGACGCCGGCGGTCTTTCTCTACGCGGAAAGGGTCGTGCCGTCCGAGGAGGCGCCGCAGGATTGGGACGATCTCCTCGACCCCAAGTGGAAAGGGAAGCTAATCATCCGCGATCCGCTCGCGAGCGGAACGATGCGCGCGGTGTTCGGGCTCATCGTGCTGCGCGGCCTGAAGCAATCCGGCGACACGGCCGCGGGCTTTGCGTGGTTGCGTCGGCTGGACGGACAGGCGAAGGAATACGTGCAGAACCCGGCCCTGGTGAGCGAAAAGATCGCCCGCCAGGAAGCGCTCGTGACGGTCTGGGATCTTCCCGATGTATTGATCAGCCGCCGGCGCGGCATGCCGATCGGCTACGTCTTTCCCAGCAGCGGCACGGTGGCGATCGAGGACGGCATCGCGGTCGTGCGCGGCGCGAAACACCGCGAGGCAGCGCGGGCATACGTGGAATTCGTGGGCAGTGTGGAGATGCAGCTCGCCGCCGCCCGCGAGGTCTTCCGCTTGCCGGCGCGGCTCGATCTCCCCGCCGATTCGTTGCCGGATTGGGTCCGCGATGTCCGGCGCCGGATGGTTGTCGCCGACGTGGACTGGAACCTCCTCGCCGAGCGTGGGCCCGAGTGGATGCGCTGGTGGGATCAGCACGTGCGCGGCACCGGAGCCCGCCGTTGACCGCATTCCTCCAAATCCAGGGCATTCACAAGCGCTGGGCGCACAACGTGACGGTCGGCCCCATCACGCTCGACATCGCGCGCGGCGAGATCCTCGCGCTGCTCGGTCCCTCGGGCAGCGGCAAGACGACGATGCTGCGACTGCTCGCCGGTTTCGAGACGGCGGACGGCGGCCGCATTGCCGTCGCGAACGAGGAGGTCACCACGGTGCCGCCCGCCCGGCGGCGCTTCGGGATGGTGTTCCAGCACTACGCCCTGTTTCCCCACCTCGACGTCGGTGAGAACGTTGCCTTCGGGCTGGAGTCACTCGGCGTGCGCGGCGAGGAGCTCGGGCGGCGCGTCGCCGAGGCGCTCGCGCTGGTGGACCTCGCCGGGTT
>JBOHSJ010000310.1:0-5376 GCA_050733035.1 Gemmatimonadales bacterium
CGGCGCAATCGCGCAACCACGAATCTGTGGCTCAAGCTCTACGCCATTCCGATCACGACTGACTCGATGGCGACGTTCGACTCGGTCGCTTCCAATTTCGCGGCGCCGCCCGTGGACAGCGTCAGCATCGACGATCTCCTGTCGCGGCCGCTCATCACCGACACCGCCACGGTGGGCTTCTGGGGCGATACGATCCAGACCGACTCGGCGGGACACGTGCTCATTACGGCGGACAGCGCCAAGATCCTCACGCTGTTCTTCCAGTTCGACACGCTCAAGGCGCCGTTCGTCGTGGCGGACTCGGGCCGGCTGGGATTCGGGATCCGGGTCACGGCGGATTCGCAGGCGAGCGCCACGTTCGGCACCGTGGAGTCGAGCGACGTGCCGACCATGATGTGGTTCTATCACTACACGATTCCCGACACCGTCAGCGCCACGCCGGACAGCGTCGTGCATACCAGCACGCCCCGCGCGCCCCAGTTCGACAGCTTCGTGTTCGATCCACCCACCGCGCCGCTCGACAGCACCCTCGCCGTGGGCGGCACGCCCTCGGCCCGCAGCCTGGTGCGCGTGGCGATGCCCGCGTTCCTGCGTGATAGTTTCGACATCGTGCGCGCGACGGCTATCTTCGTGCCCGTGGGTGCCGTTCCCGGCTCGCCCGCCGATTCCTTCACGGTCGAGACGCGCCCGGTGCAAACCGACCTCGGCGCGAAATCGCCGCTCACGCCTGGGACGAGTGGATCGGTGGTGGTCCACGCCGGGTCCACTGATACGGTGCGGATCGAGCTCACCGATCTGGTCCGCCTGTGGGCGATCGATACCACGCAGCCGACGATATTCTTTCTGAGAATGCAGCCTGAGGCGACGTCCTTTTCCGAGATCCGATTCTATTCCTCGCGAGCACCCGCATTCCGGCCCGCTTTGCATCTGACGTACGTGAAGCGCTTCCCGTTTGGTGAGCCATGACTCTCCGGCCACTCGTGGCGCTTGTGATCGTCATGGCCGTCTGGCCGTCCAACCGCCTAGCCGCTCAGGACTCCCAATTCGGCATCCGGGGTCTCGGCACGCCTGGCAAGTGGGAGAGCGTCCGGGCCCGTTCCGCGGGCGGCGCCTTCGCCCCCTTCGATGCCTTCTCGCCGCTGATGGACGCCTCGCTCGCAGACGTGCGGCGCATGAGCGCCGGCGTCACGAGCGGCACGTCGTGGCGTTCGGTCGATGCCGTGGGCGGTTCCGACGCATCGCTCCGCGGCACGCGCTTCCCGGCGATGGTCATCATGGGACCGCTGACCAGCCGGATTACGATCGGCGGCGGGTTCGCGACGTATCTCGACCGCTCGTTCGGCATCACGACGCGCGACACCATCGATCTCCGGGGCGTGCCGCAACCCGTCAGCGATGAAGTGACGAGTGACGGCGCCGTCACCGATCTGCGATTCGCCGCCGCCATCCGCCTGCACCGGCACGTCGCGCTTGGCGCCGGCCTGCATCTGCTGACGGGCTCGTCCCGGGTGATCGCCACGCGACAGTTCGACGACACCACCTACCGGACGTCCACATCGCGCGATGAAGTGGCGTATGAAGGAAAGGGCGCATCAATCAACGCGTTGATCGACGTGCATCCCGATATCCGCATCGCGGGATGGTTCCGCTCCGACACCAAGCTTCGCGCCGACGTCAGCGGGCGCACGGCGGCGGAGAATGATCTGCCGCTGGCGTACGGCACCGGTGTCCTGTGGCGTCCGGGCGGGCAGGCGATCGTGGCGGCCACCGTGTCGTGGCGTAATTGGGCGAGCACCGGTCCCGCCGCGGGTCCCAACGCACACGACACGTTCAACTGGTCGCTCGGCGCCGAGCTGGGCTCGGCCAGCTCTCCGATCCGGTTTGGCGTGCGCGGCGGCCAGCTGCCTTTCGGCGTGGGGAAGACGCCGACCGAAGTCGGCTACTCTGCCGGACTCGGGCGGCAGTTCTCGGGCGGGCGCGGGCGTCTTGACCTCGGCATCGAACGGCTCGAGCGCAAAGGCACCGGCCTGACGGAGCGCGTCTGGACATTTCTCCTCGGTCTCACCGTGCGGCCGTGAACGTCTACTTCCACACCTTCGGGTGTAAAGCAAACCAGTACGACACGGAGCAGGTGCGTCAGGCGTTCGCTGATGGTGGCGCCGTTGTCGTCGAGGATCCCGCCCTCGCCGATCTTGCCGTCGTCAATTCCTGCACCGTCACTCACGAGAGCGAAGTCAAGCTGCGGCGCTTCGTGCGCCACCTCGCCAGGACCGGCGGGGGCCGCGGGGGCCGCGGGGGCCGCGGGGGCCGCCAGGCGCAGACGATCGTGATGGGATGCGCGGCTGCGCTCGATGACGGCACGATCGCGGCATTGCCGTCGGTGCGTGCCGTGGTGGCGAACGCGGATCCGGCAACGGTGTTGCGTGCGGCGGGTGTTGATGTAGGGGCGCAGCGTGCTGCGCCCCTACCAGGCAACAAATCCCGCGCATTGCTCAAAATCCAGGACGGCTGCGACGAGCATTGCACGTTTTGCGCGACGACCCTCGCGCGTGGCAACAACCGCTCGCGCGGCGTCGCCGAGCTAATTGAAGAAGCGCATCGCCTGGCGGAGCATCATGCGGAGATCGTCCTGACGGGCGTGCACATTGGGGCCTGGGGGCGCTCGCTCGGCGGCCTGATGGAAGCGCTCATCTCCGCTGTCCCTGAGGTCCGATTCCGCCTCTCCTCCGTCGAAGCCACCGAGGTCGACGACACCCTCGCCCGTCTCCTCATCGAGGCGCCCCGTCATCTCGCCGCCCATCTCCACGCCCCACTCCAATCGGGATCGAACCGCTTGTTGAAGCTGATGGGCCGGCATTGGTACACGGCCGAGTCTTATCGCGCGCGCCTCGAGTGGCTGGCGGAGCGCCTGCCGGTTTTTGGACTCGGCGCCGACGTGATTGCGGGATTTCCCGGTGAGAGCGACGCCGATCACCACGCCACGCTCACGCTGGTACACGCCTTGCCGTTTACGTATCTGCACGTCTTCCCGTTCTCCGTGCGTCCCGATGCCCCCGCGGCGCGGCTTCCCGGTCAGGTGCAGCCTGCCCTGATCCGTGAGCGCGCGCGCGAGCTACGGGAGCTAGGCGAAGCCAAGGCGGCGGCGTACCGCTCGAGCAGAGTGGGGCAGGTGGCTGATGGCGTCGTTTCAGGCCGGCTGCAAGGCCGTCTCGAGGTGATGACGCAGGATTATCTGAGCGTCTATCTTGATACGGACCAATGGGACGGGCGGCCTCGCTTCGAGGTGACCGTCAACTAACGATGCCCCGCATCTACCTCGAGACCTACGGCTGCCAGATGAACGTCTCGGATTCCGAGCTGATGTTCGGAGTCCTGGGGCGCGAGGGGTACGTGCGCACCGACGATCCCGCCGAGGCGGACGTGCTGCTCGTGAACACCTGCGCGGTGCGCGATCATGCGGAACAGCGCGTGCTGGGCCGCATGGGAGAGCTGAAGCGCTACAAGCGGCCTGGGGATGTGCTGGGCGTCGTCGGGTGCATGGCGCAACGGCTTGGTCCCAAGCTCCTCGAGCGGGTCCCGCAGGTGGACCTGGTGATCGGGCCCGACGGCTATCGCGGGCTGCCGGAGCTGATCGCCCGCGCGCGCGACGGCGAGCGCGCCGCCGAGGTCACGTTCAAGAGTTGGGAGCACTACGAGGACGTGCCGCCGGTACGGGAGAACGCCATCTCCGCGTTCGTGACGGTGCAACGCGGCTGCGATTATCGGTGCACGTTCTGCATCGTTCCGATGACGCGCGGTCCGGAGCGCAGCCGCAAATTGGCCGACGTGGTTGGCGAGGTCACGCGCCTCGCCGCGGCAGAGACCACCGAGGTCACGCTCCTTGGCCAGACAGTCAACAGCTATCACGACGGCGAGCACGACTTCGCCGATTTGCTGCGCGCCGTGGGTGCGGTCCAGGGCATCCGCCGCCTTCGCTTCACGTCGCCGTACCCGACTGATTTCACGGCGCGCGTGCTCGCCGCCATGGCGGAGACGCCAGCCGTCTGCGAGCACGTCCATCTGCCGGTGCAGAGCGGCAGCTCACGCACGCTCAAGCGCATGCTGCGGCGCTACGATCGCGACCGGTATCTCGAGGTGGTGGCGGCGCTGCGTGCCGCCGTGCCCGGCATTTCTCTCTCGACCGACATCATCGTGGGATTCCCCGGGGAGACCGAAGAAGACTTCCAGGAGACGCTGTCGCTGGTCGAGCAGGTCGCCTTCGATGACGCGTATACCTTCAAGTACTCCGTGCGTGACGGCACGCCGGCCGTGCGCATCAAGGGCCACGTCTCGGAAGAAACCAAGACCGAGCGGATCGGCCGCCTCATTGCTGTCGTCCGGCGCGTCGCCAAGCGCAAGAACATCGGCCTCATCGGCAGCACGCACGAGGTGCTGGTCGAGGGTCCGGCGAAGCGCGGTGACCTGCTCCAGGCCCGCACGCGAACGAACAAGATCGCGCTGCTGGATGGACCGGCTGAGTGGATCGGCACGTACCGGCGCGTGCGCTTCACGGGTACGACGGGCTCGACGTTCACAGCCTGGCCAACTGAAAACAGTGAGCTCACTGCCAGGCCAGGGGGTGAGGCCGCGTGGCGGTAACGAACGTCACGATGGAGGTTGTGCAGCGCGAGTATCAGAGCCTGCGCGACGCATTCCCGAAGTTCTGCGGCTGCGACACTTGCCGCAGCGATGTGCTCGTCTTCGCGCTCAATCGTCTGACCCCGCATTACGTCTCCTCGCGCCAAGGGGAGATTCTCACCGAGCTGTCGCTCGCGAGCGATCAGGAGAAGGCGAAGCTCGACGTGGCGCTGTTGGAAGGATTCCGGAAGGTCGCGGCCGCGCCGCGCTGCGGAGCAAAGCCCAGCCAGCTGTAGCCTAGGTCGGCGGTGCGCCCGCCGATTCTGTATCTCACGCTCGCGTTCGCCGCCGGACTGATAACGGCGTTGCATGCGTACGCCGTGCGCAGTGCGCCGTACGCCGGACCGCTCGTCCTGTTGGGCGTCATCGTGCTATGGGGCAAAGCCCCTCTCGGGGCGGCGCTCGGCATCATGTTCGTGGCAGGACTCGTCTGGGGCGGAAACACCCTGCGTGAACAGCGCGCGTCGTGTACCGGGCAGTGGTCTCGCCAACCCACAACGAGGTCGGCGATTGTCCAGCTCACGGATCCTGCCTCCGCCGCCGGCGGTGTGGTCGAGGGCGTCGTGCGTGCTGGAACGTGCGGCGGCTCCCTCACCATTCGCTGGCCCCG
Organism: Gemmatimonadales bacterium; assembly: GCA_050733035.1. Taxonomy (GTDB): domain Bacteria; phylum Gemmatimonadota; class Gemmatimonadetes; order Gemmatimonadales; family GWC2-71-9; genus 20CM-2-65-7. Next base: position 5,288 of record JBOHSJ010000310.1, read on the forward strand.
GGGACACGCCGCGCACGGCGGCACGACGTGGGTGGTGGCGGGCCGATTCCTCGGCGACGCCAGCCGCGGTGTGCTGGTCGCCCGGCGCG
>JBOHSJ010000311.1:0-27169 GCA_050733035.1 Gemmatimonadales bacterium
ACACCGACCCTAGCCACGCCGCCACGCCTCCCCGCCCCCCCGTTCAAATGCGCAACCTGCCAGTTGCATGTAGTGGGGAACCGCCCTAGAATATGCAACGTTACTGTTGCACGATTTCAAACTCCCATGGACCTCACAGAGGACGCATCATGAACGCGCAGCATTACACGGCTACGGAAAGAGGTGGGAAAATGACCAGCCCGGACTACACGACGTCATTCACGGTGGACCAATCTCCGGAAGAAGCCTTTGCCGCGATCACCAACGTACGCGGGTGGTGGTCAGGCGAAATCGAAGGTGACACCGACAGGCTCGGCGCGGAGTTCACCTACCGTGTCCCGGAGGTGCACTACTGCAAACTGAAGATCACCGAGTTCGTTCCCGGCAAGGCAGTGATGTGGCATGTGCTGAACAGCGACCTCAGCTACACGAACGCTCGACACGAATGGGACGACACCAGGATCACGTTTCAGATCTCCCCCAAGAACGGGAAGACCGAGATATGCTTCACCCACGTCGGCCTGGTGCCACAGGATGAATGCTACGAGTCCTGCTCCGACGCCTGGGGCATGCTCGTAAACGGCAATTTGCGAAACCTGATTACCACAGGCAGACAGCAGCCCAACCTGTTCGGGAGCGAGGTATGACGACCATGACCACGAAGACACAGACCACCGACCGGATCGAAAAGCGGATCGAGGTGCGCGCCCCGCGCGCCCGCGTGTGGCGCGCCATCTCGGACGCCAAGGAATTCGGCACCTGGTTCGGCATCAAGCTCGACGGCGCGTTTGCCGCCGGCGCGACCGTCCGGGGCCGGCTCACCATGCCCAACTACGATCACCTGACGTTGGACATGCAGGTCGAGCGAATCGAGCCCGAGCACTACTTCTCGTATCGCTGGCACCCGTACGCCATTGACCCCAAAACGGACTACTCGACGGAGCCGATGACGCTGGTCGAGTTCCACCTCGACGAGACTGCCGAAGGGACTGCCGTCACGATCACGGAGTCCGGGTTCGACCGCATCCCGCTCGCCCGCCGGTCGGAAGCCTTCCGCATGAACACCAAGGGCTGGGACGGGCAATCGCAGAAGCTCGCGCGCTATGTCGCCTAATCGCGCCGCAGCGGCGCTCAAGGTGCCCGATGCCGCGCCGGTGTTCGCCGCCCTGGGCGACACCACGCGGCTCGGCCTCCTGGGACGCCTGTCCGCGGACGGCCCGCTCTCGATCACGCGCTTGAGCGAGGGCACTGGCGTCACGCGCCAGGCGATCACTCGGCACCTGGACGCGCTGGGTCGAGTGGGCCTCGTGCGGGACGCCCGCCGCGGCCGCGAGCGCGTGTTCGCGCTCGAGCCCAAGCGCCTCGAGATAGCAAGGCGGTATCTCGATTACGTCTCAGCGCAGTGGGATGCGGCGGCGGCCCGGTTGAAGGCCTTCGTGGAGGAGTAGGGCAAGACCCACGTTACCACGCCCCGCGCCCGCGCATCTTCATGCATCAGGACCGGGAGCTCCCGATGACCTTCATTTGCCCCAATTGTCACCAGCCTGTGGATCCTGCCAAGCCGAACGCGATGATGAGCGCGGCGACCAAAAACTGGCAACACACCGATTGCTGGCGAGCGTCTGCGCCGATGGTAGCACCGGAAAAACCGGCCAACAAAGACCGCTACGACTTGCCGCGGAACCAGTCGAAGCGATAGGCGAGCTCCAGCCCTTCGTCATGCGCTTCACCGGTCAATCATCCGTTGTGCGCTTTCGGAGTACCGCGCCCCATACATGGTGAGCTGAGCGGCCGAGCGTTCGATCTCCCGGAGATCGTCGGCGGTGAGCTTCACGGCGGACGCGCCCAGGTTTTCCTCGAGGCGGTGCAACTTCGTCGTTCCCGGGATCGGAACGATCCACGGCTGCTGCGCCAGCAGCCATGCGAGGGCGATCTGCGCCGGCGTGGCCTGCTTCTTCGCCGCGACCTTCGTCACCAGGTCCACCAGCGCATGATTCGCCTTCCGGTTCTCCGGTGCGAAGCGGGGGACGGTGTTCCGGAAATCGGAGCTGTCGAACGTCGTGGTCTCGTCGATCTTCCCCGTCAAAAAGCCCTTGCCTAGCGGGCTGAAGGGAACGAAGCCGATCCCGAGCTCTTCGAGCGTCGGCAGGATTTCCGCGTCGGGCTCTCGCCACCACAGCGAGTACTCGCTCTGGAGCGCGGTGACCGGCTGAATCGCGTGGGCGCGACGGATGGTTCGCACGCCGGCTTCCGAGAGGCCGAAATGCTTCACCTTGCCCTCGCGGATCAGGTCCTTCACGGTCCCTGCGACATCCTCGATGGGCACGTTCGGGTCGACGCGGTGCTGGTAATAGAGGTCGATGGCCTCGACCCCGACCCGCCTGAGCGAGCCATCGGTCATCTGCCGGATGTACTCGGGCCGGCTGCTCAGTCCACGCTGTTTCCCGTTCGCATCGAAGTCGAAGCCAAACTTGGTGGCGATCACCACCTGTTCGCGGAAGGGTGCGAGCGCTTCGCCGACGAGCTCCTCGTTCGTGAACGGTCCGTAGACTTGGGCGGTGTCGAAGAAGGTCACGCCGCGCTCGACGGCCGTTCGAATCAGTGAGATCATCTGCCGCTTGTCAGCTGCCGGGCCATAGCCGAAGCTCATGCCCATGCAGCCCAGCCCGATGGCCGAGACCTCCAGGTTGCTCTTTCCGAGTTTGCGGTTTTGCATTGTGTATATGAAACTACTCATCCTCCTCGCCGTCGCCCACCCGGCGAGGTTGGGCCCCACCACCGAGCCCAGTGTGGTCGCCCACACCACCAGCGACAGGGCGCGAGCGCGATGGTCCGGCTTGGCGAGGTCGGTCGCGGCATAGCGAGCCTGGTTGTTCGCGGCCGTCGCCCACCCGATCGCGAGCGTGCCCAGGAGCAGCAGGGCGAACGAGTGCACGACGCCGCCGAGCGCCTGACTCACCATCAGCACCGACAGCGTGCGCCGTTGCACTCGGTTGACGTCGATGTTCACACCTCGCGAGTGAGGCCCTTGAGCGTGTAGAATCCGCTCCATACCATCACTGGAGCGGATCTGTGCACAAGTCCTTGCTGCTTTCCCTCAACCTCCTCTGCGCCTCGGCCCTATGGGCGCAGGCCCCTGCGGCACAAAGCAAGCTCTCCGTGCATTGGGCGGAGCTGTCGGCAGCCGAGTTCCGGGACGGCATCGCGCGATCGCAGGGCACCTGTCTCCTCCCCATCGGCATCATGGAGAAACATGGGCCGCATCTGCCATTGGGGAACGATCTGCTCAACGTGCGCTACGCCGCGACCAATGCCGCCCAGCAGGAATACGCCATCATCTTTCCCGAGTACTACTTCGGCCAAATCTTCGAAGCCAAACATGAGCCGGGCACGGTGGCCTACAGTCGCGGACTGCAGCTCGAGCTGCTGCAGGAGACGAGCGACGAGATGGCCCGCAATGGCTGCAAGAAGATCATCATCCTGAATGGGCACGGTGGCAACAACAGCCTGCTGCCGTTCTTTGCGCAATCGCAGCTCGAGGCGCCGCACGACTACGTCGTGTATGTGCTGGGCATCACGCGCAGCGGGCCGGGCGAGCCGAAGCACAAATCGGATCCGGCGACGGACATGCACGCGGGCGAGAGCGAGACATCGATGAGCATGATCGCGCGGCCCGATCTCGTGCACCTGGACCGCGCGGCGCAGGAATCAGGCGCCGACCTTGGGCGCTTGAAGCTGCCGCAAGGGCTCTACACCGGCATCTGGTGGTATGCGCGATTCCCGAACCATTACGCCGGCGAAGGCGCGGTCGCGTCCCGCGAGCTCGGCGAGTTCGAGGCGAAGACGTGGATCAACGGCATCGTGCAGGCGATCCGCGCCGTCAAAGCCGATCAGGAGAGCCTGCGCTTGCAGAACGAGTTTTACGAGCGGAGCAAGCGGCCGCTGGAGAGGCGCTGACGAAATGAACCCCGCGGAGCCCTCGAAGCCGACGAATGTCGAGCGATTTGGAAGAAAACCGGCATCCACGGAAAGGGCCGAAGTAGGCTATACTCTCTCGTCTCGTGGCAGCATTGGCTCAACCATCGGAGGGGAATTGACTCCTGCACAACTAAAGCGCGAGCTGAAGCGCATCTCGTGGGGGAACGCCCGACTCGCCGAGAAGCTTGGCGTGTGGCCTGCTGAAGTCCGCGACTGGCTCGCGGGCAAGGAACCCGTGCCCGAGGTGGTTGCGTCAGACATACGCCATCTGCCTTCAGCGACCTAGCTACCGATCCGACCACACGGCGAGCTCGTTGCCGCTCGGATCGGCGAAATGAAACCGCCGGCCGCCGGGAAAGCTGAAAATCGGTTTGACGATCTTGCCACCGGCTGCCCGCACTCGTTTCTCCGCGGCGGCAAGGTCGACCGCGAAGATCACCACCAGCACCGAGCCAGGCCGCGCTGACTCGGCCTTGAAGAAACCACCCGCGAGCCGGCCGTCTTCGAAGCTCGTGTAGTCGGGCCCGTAATCGGTGAACTTCCATCCAAACGCGTCCTGATAAAAGCGTTTGGTTTTCTCGATGCTCACGACGGCGATCTCGATGTAATCGACTTGGGCGTCGTGCTTGGCGTCGTGCAGCGACTGTTCAGGCATGTGTGCTCCTCATTTCCCGGTCCACACCGGCGCGTCGTTCTGACCATTCAGGAGCGGCAACACGGTAGGCCCGAGCGCCGGTGACATGAAGACCTCATAGTGCGTGTGGTTGGGCAGAATCGCGACCCCCTGAGCTCAAAGTTGTTTGGGAATCCCTGTCCTCAATGGCGTCGAATGAGGCGGCAGGAAATCGACATGACCATCGACCCGCGCATCTCGGCCAAATTCGCTGCCGATAACGGCTTCCCCCTGGAGCCGCATCTCATCGTGCTCGCGTTGATGGGGTCGCACAGTCACGGAACCTACATGCCCCCCGAAGAGCCCGACGCTGTGGATGACGTGGACCTCATGGGGTTCGTGGTGCCGCCATTGCAGTTCCACATCGGCCTGCCGCGCTGGGAGCATTGGCGGCTGCAGGTGAACGAGCTGGACGTCGTGATTTACAGCCTGGACAAAGCGGTGCGCCTCCTGCTCAAGAGCAATCCCAACATCGTGGGCCTCTTGTGGCTCCGCGATAACGAGTACGTCCATCGGCACGACGTGTTCGCGTTACTGCACGGCAAGCGGGCGATTTTCTCCTCCCAGGCGGCCGCGGAGTCGTTTGCGGGCTACGCGCACGATCAGCTCAAGCGGATGGAGGCGTTCGACCTGGAGCGCATGGCCGAGTATGAGGAATTGACCAAACAGATTCGCGTCCGCGGGCCGCTCACCGAGGTGCTCGAGGCCGACAAGGCGAAGCTCGCGCACATCGCGCAAAACTGGAGCCTGGCACCCGAGCTGTTGGGTCGGTTTCGCAAGCTGCATCACGAGCATTTCAGCGGTTACATGGGCGAGAAGCGCAAGGCGATGGTGCGGAAGTATCAGTACGACGTGAAGAACGCGGCGCACCTGATTCGCTTGCTGCGCATGGGGATCGAGTTCCTGGAGACGGGCGAGCTGCGCGTGTTCCGGACGACGGACGCCGATGAGCTGAAGCGGATCAAGCGGGGCGGGTGGACGCTCGAGCAGGTGAAGACGGAGGCGGAGCAGCTGTTCGGACGAATCGAGGACGCGCGGACGCGCTCACCACTCAAGCCGCGACCCGATGAAACAGCGGCGAACGCGCTGCTCATGGAGATTCATCGGCGGATTCTCTTTTAGGAGGTTCCAGCCTCCCGCTTGCGACGGGTCGGCTTTTTCTCCTGCGGGCGCTGCTCGCTCATCCCGGCGACCACGACCTGGTTCCGGCCCGCCGTTTTCGCCTTGTACATCGCCGCGTCGGCGGTTGCGATCAGATCCTCCGGCGTGTCGCCGCCGTCGGGGTACTCGGCCACGCCGATGCTCAGTGTGAGCTGCCCTTCGCCGAGGTCCTGCTCGGCCACCCGGGCGCGAATGCGCTCCGCGACGAGGGCGGCGGTGGACAGGTTCGCCTCGAGCAGCATTACGACGAACTCCTCGCCACCGTAGCGCGCCACGCAATCCACCTGCCGTGTCGTTCTGCGGAAGACCTCGGCGATCTTCACGAGCGCCGCGTCGCCGGCGAGGTGTCCATGTGTGTCGTTGTACTGCTTGAACCGATCGACGTCCGCGAGCAATACCGAGAACGCGCGCCGCAGGCGGCGCGACCGCTGCACCTCGCTGGCGAGCGTCCCCATGAGATGGCGGCGGTTGTAGAGCCCCGTCAGGGCATCGGTGAACGAGAGTTTCTCCAGCTCACCGTGGCTCTCTTTCTCCCGCAGGCGAGAGACCAGCGTATTGAACGCCCGCGTCAGGTACCCGACGTCGCCGCTGCCGGCGGCGGGGAGCTCGACCTGCAAGTCGCCGGCGGCCACGCGTGCCGCGGTCTCCGTGAGGCGCTCGAGCGGGCGGGTAATGGCCAGACCCACGAGGAACGCCAGGACGCCAACGCCCAGCACCAGCGCGATCAGGAGCAGCGCCGTGCGAGTCCGGAGCGAGCCAGCCTCACGCATTGCGTCGGCACGCGGCGCTTCGGCGACGGCGGCCCAGCGCAGCTGCGGAATGCGCCGCAGCACCGCCACGACCTCTCCCCCCCGTCCGCGCGGGCGCGGCTGGACGACGGTCTGGCCTTCCCGCTCGACGAGCTCGCGGGTGGTCGCTTCGGGCACCGTCGTCTTCATCAAATCCGCGGAGTTGCCCGCTGCACTGCTCACGAGGCGTCCCTGCTCGGTGATCAGATAGACATCGCGCGAGTGGTTCGCGGACAGCTGCTCCAGCATGTCCCTCACGCCATCCAGATTGACCTTGGCGCCCAACGCGCCCAGGAATACGCCGTCATCCTGACGGATCGGGACGACCAGAACGAGCGCTGCCTTGCTTGCCGCTGCGTCCCAGAAGGGATCGCCGACGAGCGCGTCCCGGGTTCGCAAGTCGTTCATGCGCTCGGGGGACAGGCGGAAGCCCGTCCGGCTGCCGCTGCTCGTCAGGACCTGGCCATCCCGCCCGATGATGACGAGGCCTTCGTGGGCGGGCAGGTTCTGACGGACGCTATTGAGGTAGTCGCGGAGCCGAGCGAGGGACTGCGCCGCGCCACGACCCGTGGCTCTGGCCAGATTGTCGGCAACGACGTAGGGGCTCGCCCGCAGTCGCAGATCGTACAAACGCTGATCGAGCCACGCGCCTGTTTCGCGAGCGGCGTCCGAGCTGGCGCCGCGCAGCTCGAGACTGACCCGATCGCCCAACGAGCGTTGCGTGCGTCCGTACAACATCACGGCCATCGTGAGCGTCGTGAATAGCGTGGCCAACACCGCGAACAGCACAAACTTGCCCCGCATGGTGTCGAGGCGCAGCGTGCGCAGCGATCGCATACCCTTTTCCCAAACGCTCACGGACCGTGGCCTGAAAGGACCCAGCAACATTCACTTTCGGCCGGGAGACGCAAGAGATCGGGATCACCGTGTCGTATAGCGAGTTACTTCACGCCGCCGTAAGATAGCGGGCCCACCATAACAGGAGACCGTCCGTGGATCGCCGAGCCTTCGTCCAGGATGTGACCGCAACCGCTGCAGCCCTTACGGTGCCGCCGCTGTTCAGGATCCAGCAGCCCGATCTCGCTCCTATTTTCGCGCAAGTCGAACGACAGCACGACCAGACGGTGCAGCGGCTCCAGGACTGGATTCGTCAGCCCTCCATCGCCGCCGAGAACCGCGGCGTGGATGAAGGGTGCGACCTCACGATGCGGATGCTGCGCGACGCCGGCTTTCAGCAGGTCACCAAGGTTCCCAGCGACGGCCAGCCCGGCATCTTCGCGACGTTGGATGCGGGCGCCCCGCGCACCCTCGGCCTGTACTTCATGTACGACGTGAAGCAGGTGGATCCGGCCGAGTGGTCGTCGCCGCCCTGGGATGCCGCGCTCGTGGACAAGCCGGGGCTCGGCAAGGTCGTCATGGGTCGCGGCGCCGTGAATCAAAAGGGTCCTGAAGCGACGTTCCTCGCCGCGCTGCACGCGATTCGCGCCGCCAACCGTAAATTCCCGGTGAATCTCGTGCTCGTCGCCGAGGGCGAGGAAGAAATCGGCTCGCCGCATTTCCCACAGATCGTGCGTCGCCCCGAGGTGCTCGCCGCGCTCAAGCCGTGCGTGGGCATCTTCATGCCCGCGGCCGCGCAGGGACTCGACGGACAGGTCACCATCACCTTTGGCGCCAAGGGCGTGATCGAGTGCGAGCTGGTCTCGAGCGGCAAGCGCTGGGGGCGTGGCCCGCGCCAGGACATTCACTCGAGCAACAAGGCGCGCGTGGACAGTCCGGCGTGGCACCTGGTCCAGGCGCTGGCGACGCTCGTTTCGCCCGATGGAAACGATCCGGCGATCGACGGCTTCGCCGACAAGGCGCGCCCCATCTCGGCGAGCGAGAAGGCGATGATCGCGGACGCGGCGCGCCGCCTCGACGAGAGCGGGGCCAAGCGGTTGCTCGGCGTCGAGCACTGGGTGCGCGACGTGAGCTGGCAGGAAGCGTTGGAGCTGCTCATGTCGCGACCCACCGTGAACATCGAAGGTTTGGTCGGCGGCTACACGGGACCGGGCGGGAAGACGATTCTGCCGCATCGCGCGGCCGCCAAGCTGGACCTGCGCCTGGTGCCCGACATGACCGCGGCCGACGCGCTCGCCGCGCTGAAGGCGCATTTGGCGAAGCGCGGCTTCGGCGACATCGAAGTGCACATGACCGGCGGCTACGATCCGACCAGCACGCCGACGGACGCGCTGGTGATCCGCGCGCAGGAGGCGGTGTACCGCCGCGCCCGCATCGAGCCGATCCGGCTGCCGCGCAACGCCGGCTCGTGGCCGGGTTACGTCTTCACCGGCGATCCGCTGCGGCTTGCGGCGGGGCACTTCGGACTCGGCCACGGCAGCGGCGCACACGCGCCCGATGAGTACTACGTCATCGAGTCCACGAATCCCAAGGTGCAGGGCATCGATGGCGGCGTGCGGTCGTATGTCGAGTACTTGTATGAGGTGGCGCGAACGCGGTGAGCAGCCCCTAGCGGCAACTCGAGGGATCGGACCGGAGGTAATACGACCGGTATTTCGACGACCTCCGGTCCATGCATCCGACCAGATTGAGCAGCTCCACTTTCCGGAAGTCGATCGGATGGCTCTCGCTCTGGAGCGCGATGTAGCCGCTGGTGAGCGGCTTCCCGTCCTGCTTCACGGCCGGATCGAAGTTGTTGACGACCCCGCCGCCGATTTGCGGCTTGGAGTATTCGAAGACCGTGTCGCCATTGACGATGTGTTTGATCAGCGAGTCGCCGAGGACGAGCACTTCCACGCGGACCCATTGCTCCCCGTGGTAGGTCTTGGACCTCGAGTTGAGACAGTGGGTCGTGACGAGTTTTCCGTCCATGACCACGTGCGTGCCCGGCGTACACAGATTCGCGGTTGACCGTTCGTCCCGCCCGTTGCCGCCAAGTAATTGCACTTCGATCGAGATCGGGAAGTCCTGGTCCTTCGCCATACTGCGCGCGGATTGGGCATGGATCATGACGCCGCTGTTTCGGAGCGCCCAGTCTTGTCCGCCGCGCGCCTGCTCGCCCACGAAGCGGTACTCGACGGCGACGATGTAGTAGGAGAACGGCTCGCGGAAGAAGATGTGGCCGAAGCGGTTGTCGAACGCCTCGTACCCGTCGTAGCGGACTTTGAGGAGCCCGTCTTCGACGCGGAACGTGTTTTGCCGAGTGTCGTTGAGATTGTGGCCGGCAATCTTGACGTCCCAGCCAGCGAGGTCCCGGGCGTTGAAGAGCTGGATCCAGCCGTTGCTGGAGGAGCGGGGCGCGGCGCTCGTCAGGAGGCAGGCGAGCGCCGCGCACGCGTTAGCGGTTGGCCGTGTTGTCCAGCGCAGGCGCCGTGGTCCCCGAGGCGACGGTGATGTTGCCGCGCGCGCCGATGGTGTACATCCGGCCGCCGAGGATCGTCACGGCGTTTCTCGAGACTTTGTTGGTGGTCGAGTCGGTGTAGCGGGCGTACAGGTTGTAGATGCCCGCCGGAACCGCCGTGAACCCGCTGGCGGCCTTGTACGCGATCGGGCCTCCGATGGTCGTCGTCGTGGAGTCCGTCGTATTGAGCGCATACAGGGTCAGCAGATTCGTCGCGTTGGAGATCGCCTGGACGAACCGGACCTGCGCCGTCGTGTAATCGGTGGGCGGCACCACCGGATCCTCCACGATGAAGGCATCCGAGGTCTTCGTTGTGGTGTTATAGATCCCGCTCATGTAGAACGAGTAGTATTTCCCGTCCTCGATTGTCGCCGGCAGCGTGGCAATGGGCAGATTCTTGTCGGCCCCGGCCGCCGAGATCCGGCCGGTCAGCGTGTGCTGGCCGGGCGCGATGCCGGTATAGACGCCGCCGGCCCCCCCGCCTCCGTACGCCACGCCGCTGCTGGATTCGCTTCCGGTGCCGGAGCCAATCGCCGTCACCTTCGTGTCGTTGGCGTAGAAATTCACCGCGGGCGCGCCGACGCCAAAGTTGAAGAACTTGATGCGCGCCCCTGGCAGCTCCGCGCTGGGGAGCACCTGGACCGCGTTCTTCTCACAGGACGCCAGCACGATGGCGCCGAGCAGCGCCGCGACGATTCGATGGCTGTTCATGGTGTTCACGGTTCCGTGATCCAGAGGGGCTTCGTGTGATAGTCTTCCGCATCCCCGCCGATGGCAATCAACGCGTCGAGGTTCCAGACATACTCGGAATTGAATCTCGGCCGCATGCGCTGCACGAGGTTGGGGCCGTTCTGAGAAAACAGCACGGCGGGGGGCGTGAACCCGCGGAACACCTGCGTCCCGCTCACTAGATCGAGATCGGTGTAGTGATAGCGGCGCATGTCCATCCACAGCTCGTTGTGTCCCCAGGCCCACTGCGCGATGTACTTCTGCGACATGACGTGCGACAGGGTCACCGTGGCCGGGGCGATGTTGGTATCCGCGAGGAACGCCGCCTTCTCCGCTGCCGAGATCGTCGCCGACGTGGCTCCTGCTTCCACGTGGCGCGCGTTCACGAAATCGATATGCGCCGAGATTCCGTTCAAGTACGCGGGTCTGGCAACGCCCTGGTTGCCCGACCGCAATGCGGCTTCCGCCTTGATGAACTGTAGCTGTGCGTAGGTCATGAACGGGATCTTCGACCTGTCGGCGAACAGATAGCGGGCAGGCAGGCCCAACCCGCCGGTCGAGGGGTAGCCAAAGAAGTTCATCGGCCGCTGCGCTACGGTGAGCGCGCCGAAGGGCGTCGTTGTCGTTACGGCGTTGATATCCAGACCGCGGTAGATCGTATTCGCCGAGTCGATCGCGAGCATGCGGCTCATCCGGGGATCAACCGCGCCGCCGAACTGCGTGCCGTCCATGAGATTCACGACGAACTGCGTCTGCCGGTAGAGCGTGATGTTGTTGCGGGTGCGGCCCCAGAAGTTGTAGTCGAGGAAATCCGTGCTGGTGCCCGGATAACCGACCAGCGCGTCGTCGGCGTTGCTCGTGAACGACGAATCCACGTTGGCGATCACGGCGCCGGCGTTGTAGAGGGACGGCTTGTTGGAGTAGTGGTTCAGGTGCAGGGCACGCAGTCCGTACGCCAGCTTCAGCCACCTCGCGCGGTCGCCGTTGTAGATCTTGTCTCCCACGGCCAGGTAGGCTTGGTCGACCGCGCCGTCGGTGCGCTTGAGGAGCACGATCGCGCTATCCAGCAGCCGCCCGACCTCCTGATACGCATACTCCTGCGTGTCGTAGTCGAACTTCGTGCGCGTGAGGTCGAACGCCTGCTGGATGATGATCTCGCCGTGGAGGTCGGTCAGCACCTGCCAGCCCCAGGCCTTGAGGATCAATCCCACGCCCAGCAGGTCCCAGCGCTGCTCGGCCTGGGCCTTGGCGGTCATGTCGATCAGGTTCTGCCCCAGGGACCAATACACGTCGCGCCATTGCTGCGCGCCGTTGTCGCTGCCCGGCTGGTATCCCATTCTGCCCCAGCTTTGCGCCGGATCGAACGCGGTGGACGTCGAGATCCACTCCTGTGTGTAATGCCCGACAAAACGGCCGTCCCACTGCGGGGACATCCCGATCCAGTACAGCATCGGCGGCAGGTAGAGATTCGCCGAGACCGACTGGGGTCCGTTGGGGTTGGTGTTGACGTCGAGGAATTCGGTGCAACCGCCCGACAGAACCAACCCACCGATGAGCAGCGCTGCGTGCCGTGTTTTCATGGTCAGAATCCCATGCTGACGCCGAAATTGATGCCGCGCGGCATGGGGAAATTGCCGTAATCGATCCCCACGGCGCCCGAGCCTCCCACTGCGGCGGTATTGCCATTGACGATCGGGTCTAAGCCGGAATAGTTCGTGATCAGGAACAGGTCCGTGCCCGTGATGTACGCGCTCGCGTTACGGGCGCCGAGCCAACCGGACGGCAGCTCGTAGCGCAGGGTGATGTCGCGGAGCCGCAGCCAGTTGATGTCCCTTTCGATGAACAGCTCTTCGCTCATGTTCGTGTAGTACGCCGTCTGCACGCTGGGGACGATGACGATGTTGTTCACGGTCGGGTTCGCCGTGTTCTCGAGCCCGTCGCGCAGCACGCCCTGGATGACGCGCGGCTGATCGCGATCCAGGGTCCGCATACTGAGCCCCCGGGTCGTGAGGTAATGCTCGGTGGCGTTGAAGACGTCGCCACCCTTGCGGATATCAAGGAGGAAATCCAGGGAGAACTTCTTGTACTTGAAGCTGTTCCAGACTCCGATGGTGAAATCGGGCTGGCGGTCGTAGCCGGCGTCGATGAAATTCGCCGAAACGACGTTCGATCGGATGGGAAGCCCCGTGACCGGATCGATCAGGAGATCGCCCAGATTATTCCGCAGGTAGAACCATCCAGTGAGCGCCATCGTGGACAGGCCCACTTTGACGCCGTTGCGCACGTTGCCGTAGAGCCAGGTATCCGAAACGTAGGATTCCGGCACATTCGGCAGACCCGTTACAATGCTGCCCGCGCTGTTCCAGTTCAGCTCCACGTCCCACGAGAAGGCGGGCTTCAGGACCGGTGAGCCGCGAACGGTGAGCTCCAAGCCTCGGCTCCGCGTCGAGGCGCCGTTCAGGTTGAACAGGATGAACCCGGTGCCGTAGCTACCACGGATGTCGTTGACGATTTGGGCTGTGGTCGTGGCGCGATAGGCCGTCGCGTCGAGGGCCAGGCGCCCGTCGAAGAACGAGAGCTCGACGCCGCCCTCGACCGACCGTTTGAACTCCGGTCGCAGTGCGGGGTTCGGCCCCGTGAAGCCGTACCCGTATCCACCATGTGACGTGGTCTTGTACTCGAGCGAGGGCCGGTCCGCATAGGGCCGGGCGGCGTCCTTGCCGACCTTCGCATAGCCGAGGCGGATCAATCCCGTCACGAACCGACGGACGCCCGGAAACGCGTCGGAGAAAACGAAGCTCGTCCGGACGGAGGGGTAAAAGAATGAATTGTGGGGGCGTGGGATGGTCGACGTCCAGTCATTTCGGCCCGTCACGGTCACATACCAGAAATTCTTGTAATCGAGAACCGCCTGCCCGAAGAGACTCACCCGGCGGCGCTCTTCCAGCGTGTTCCACGTCGATCGCTGGCTGGTGTTGTTCATCGACACGAAGTTCGGATCCAGGAAGCCGATGCCGGTCGCGGCATCCGTGTTGGACCTGAACGCGTTCACGTGATTGCCCACCAATCCGCTGATCGAGAGACTGCGCGTGATGGGACGGCTGTAGACGTTGAGAATCGTCTGGGAGCTGATGTTCCGGGTGATGACGTCCGCCACGTCGAGCAGCCCGTTGGGCGTAAAGCCGACGTAGCTCTCCGGATGGCGCAGCAGGAGGTTCTGATTGGTGTAGGTGTCCGTTCCGATGTTGGTTTTGATATTCCCCCACGAGAACGGCGAAATGATGAGGCCGATATTGGCCATCAAGCGGTTGGTCTTGGAGTTGATCTGGTTCTTGGCCACGTTGAAGTACGGATTGTCGACCTCCCCTGCCGCGGTCAGCGCGGTCAAGCGACGCCGCGTTCCGGCGGGTGTCAGGTAATCTTTGGCGTTATCGGTTTGCGGCCAGAGCATCAAACCGATCAGGGGACCGAGGTCGCCCTTGTATACCTGATCGTTGTTGGCGTAGGTGTAGATCATGGACAGATCCGTCGACAGCCAGTCGTTGATCCGCGCCGTAGACGCTCCCGTCACATTGATGCGGTCGTACCCGGAGTTGCGGACGACCCCTTCCTCCTTGTCGATCGACGTGCTCAGCCGGTAGGTGAGTGTGGCGTCGCTGGTCGCCCCGCTGAACGCGAGATTGTGCTTCTGCGTCACGGAGGTCCTCAGGAAGCCGTCGATATTGTCGAAGAACTGCGTTCCCGGGGCGTAGGGCGCGCCGAAGTACTGGAATGAACCCAGCGTGCCGCCCGTGACACTGCTCGGACCGTACAGGCGCTGAAGCTGCGGTCTCGCTCTCGTGGTCTGGAGCCGCACGCTGTTGCTGTAGTGCATGCCGCCGCCTGCGCGGCCACGCTTGGTCTTGATGACAATGGCCCCGTTACCCGCGTCGATCCCGTACAGCGCCGCGGCTTCGGCTCCCTTGAGGATCGTGACCGTCTCGATGTCTTGCGGATTCAGGTCGGCCGCGCGGTTGGTGAAATCCACGCCGCGATTGCTGAGCGCGGTGTTGGAGCTCCGGTCGGACGCCAGCTGGGTCGTGTTGACCGTCTTATTGTCCATCGGCAGGCCATCCACGATGATCAGCGGCTGATTGCTGCTGCTGATGGAGCTGACGCCCCGGATGACGATGGACGTCGACGCGCCCGGCACGCCCGACGTGCTGGTGACGTCGACGCCCGCGACGCGCCCCGACAGGGCATTGATGAAGTTCTCGCGTTGCGTTTGCGCGATCTCCGCGCCCCGAACGGTCTGCTGCGCGATTCCCAGGGATCGCCGCGACGCCTCCTCGCCCAATGCCGTCACTTCCACGGCATTGAGATCGAGCGCCACGCGTCGCAGCTGCACGTCAATGACGTCCTCGGCGCCGACGGTCCGTTCCACGAGTCCCGTCCCGATCAGCCGGAACTGCAGCACTTGGCCCGTCTCGGCGGCGACGGAATAGGTGCCCTGGTTGTTGGTCGAGGCTCGAATGGTGGCTCCCTTGACGACGACCGCGACGCCCGAAAGAGGAGTGCCCTGTTCGCTCGTGACCGTGCCGGTGATGGTCCGCCGCTGTGCGAGCGCCTGGCCGGCGACGAGGAACAGTCCCAACACGGCGATGGGGATGTGCTTTTTCATGTGAGATGTCTTGGGTTTGAGGATCACAACTCAGGCTCCGGCCCGACGGCTCGAACGGGATGGGGCAGACATTATCCCGCGAACGTCAGGTCAGCAAGGAGCGATTCCCCTAACCGAATCATGCCGCGGGTTGCAGACTAGAGGGTTCATGTCCCTCCACCCGACCAAACTGCTGAGCTGGCTGCTGGCGACGTCGGTGCTGGCATCGGTTGCCGCCGCGCAGGACTTCTTTCCATTCGCCGTCTGGTACGCGGGCGGGAAAGCGCGCGCGCCGATGCTCTCCGAGCTGACGCCGGCCTCGCGCGACGCGTGGCGACACGACCTCGAGCAGATCAAGCAGCTCGGCTTCAATACCGTCCGCACCTGGGTGGAATGGGCGCACGCCGAACCGCGGCGCGGCGAGTACCGCCTGGACAACCTGCGGCTGCTGCTGGAGTTGGCGCAGGAGGCCGGGCTGCGCGTGATGGTGCAGATGTACGTGGATGCGGCGCCCGACTGGGTCGGTCAGGCGTACCCCCAGGCGCGCTTCGTCACGCAGAGCGGCGCCACGATTCCCTCGCAGGTCGCCCCGGGATTCTGCACCGACAACCCCGAAATCAGCGATCTGGTGCGAAAGGTCTATGCCGCGGTCGCCCGGCTTGCCGCCGCCTATCCAAGTTTCTACGGGTGGGACCTCTGGAGCGAGCCGCACATCATCAATTGGGCCGAGATCGACTACGTCCCCAACGCGCAGTTCTGCTATTGCGCCGCGACGCAGGGACGATTCCGCGAATGGCTCAAGCGCAAATACGGGACGCTCGAAGCGATCAACCGGGCCTGGCATCGCGGCTTCGCCGGCTGGAGCGAGGTGGAGCCGCCGCGCTACAGCACGATCCTCAGCTACACCGATTATCTGGACTGGAAGGCATTCATCTCCAACCGGCTCGCCGAGGATCTGGCGGCCCGATATGCAGCCGTGCGGTCCGGCGGCTCGCGCCATGTGATTACGTCCCACGCCGCGATTGCCTCGCTGTTCACCTCACCCCACGCCGGCGAGGGCGCCAGCGACGACTTTCGCATGGCCGAGCAGGTGGATCACTACGGCGTGTCGCTCTATCCCAAGCATAACCGTCCCGAGACGCACTGGACGTATTGGCAGCTGATGTCGATGCTGGACTTCCAACGCAGCGCCAACCGGTCGCGCGGCGGCTGGTACGTGGGCGAGCTGCAGGCCGGCGACGGCACGATCGCGCTGCTCCACAGCGACCCGGTCACGGCGGTCGATCAGCGGGTCTGGATCTGGTCGGCGATCGCCGCGGGCGCCCGGGCGATCAATGTCTACGCGTACTATCCGATGTCGTCGGGCTATGAATCGGGCGGCTATGGGCTGATCAACCTCGACGGCACGGTTACCGATCGCGCGGTGGCCACCGGCGGCGTTGGGCGGGTGGTGACCGCCAATCAGGAGCTGCTGCTGCACGCGCGTCCCGTGCCGGCGCGGATCGGGATTGTCTACAACCCGCTCGCGCAGCTCGTGGGCGGGGCGCAACGGCGGCAAGACTATCCCGAGGCGCACCGCAACTCGCTGATCGGTTATTACCGCGTCTTTGCCGAGCACAACATTTCGGTGGATTTCATTCATCGCAGCGCGCTCGAAAGCGGGGACCTGTCGCAGTATGCGCTGATCATCGTGCCGTATCCCATCATGCTCACAGCGTCCGCTGCGGCGGGACTGCGGCAGTACGTCCAGGACGGCGGACACGCGGTGGCCGAAGCCCGGCTGGCGTGGAACGACGAGCGCGGTTTCGCAGCCGAGATCATTCCGGGCGCGGGCCTACATGAGGTCTTCGGCGTCCGGGAGAAGCATGTCTGGATGCGGCGCGAGCCCAGGCTGACGATCGCCGATACCGGCAGCTCGCTCACCGCCGGGCTGGGCGGCCGTACGTTGCGAGGGGCGCTGTATGCGACCACGCTCGAGGTGCTCTCGAATCAGGCCCGCGTCCTCGCCACAGTCGATGGTGAGCCCGCCGTCGTCGCCTCGCGCTACGGCAAGGGACGGACGTTGTTCATCGGCTCGTATCTGGGGTGGGGCAATCAACCGGACCAGCAGCGCGACAACACCGAGTTCATCACCCGACTGGCCGAGTGGGCTGGCGTCAAGCAGCCAGTGACGACGTCGGTCGATGGATCGCTGCCGCCGCTGGTCGCGCGATTACACGAGGGAGACCGCGGCTACCTGCTCTTCCTTATCAATCACGATTCCACGGCGCGAGAGCTCTCGGCCGCCGTGCAACTGCCCTCCGGCGCCTACGCCCTGACCGAGCTCGTCACCGGCACCCGCCGCACGGCGCTCGCGCAGGGTGGCGCGGTTCGCGTGGACACCCGCATCCCCGGCCGCGATGCCCAGGTGTGGTCCATCCGGCCGCGCTGACGGCTAGCGCTTCCGCCCGAACCCAAACGGATACAGCGGTCGCTGGCTGTCACGTGGCACATCCGGGCGCTGCGCGTCCACCGCTTCCATCGAGGACGGCAGCTCGAACGGCAATTTTCCCTCCGGCCGCGCGCGACCCGTGAGCACATCGATCAGGGCGGCATCGCTCACGCCGAAGTTCGCGATCAGCGCGCGGGCTTGCGCCTTGAGCGGGGTGAGTATCGCCGGGCGGTCGAGGGAGACCGTCACGATCGTCGGGACCGCCGCGCTCGCTGCCTTGAAGGCCTCGTAGTCGGGATCGCCGTCCCGGAACGCCAGGCTGCCTTCGTGGAAGAACTGCCCGAATACGTATTGCGGATGCAGCCGCTCGAACGGCGTGTTGAGACGGACGATCGCGACGTCGGCCTGCTTCAGGTCCGTCACGACGGTCCACCCCTCGCGCGTGGCGGCGTCCGGGGCAATCCCGTGCAGATACACGCGCAGCGCGCGACCCTGAGGAGACCGCAGCGGCAGGATCTTGCCATTGTTCTCGAGCAACACGAGCGCGCGACGCTGGGCGTCGAGCGCCGCGGCCTTGAACGCGTCGCTGCCGACGAGCCGAGCCGCGGAATCGGGATTGACGTACGGATGCTCGAACAAACTTTGCGTGAACTTCTGAATCAGAATCCGCACGACGGACGTGTCGAGCCGCGCTTCGGCCAGCTCCCCCGCGCGCACCGCATC
This sequence comes from Gemmatimonadales bacterium, assembly GCA_050733035.1. GTDB lineage: Bacteria > Gemmatimonadota > Gemmatimonadetes > Gemmatimonadales > GWC2-71-9 > 20CM-2-65-7. Next base: position 18,520 of record JBOHSJ010000311.1, read on the forward strand.
GACCAGCATGTCCGCACGCTCCGTCCCACCGAACTGATCCACGCCCGCCTGCACCGCCTTCACGAAGCGCGCGCGCATCGAGAGGTTCTCGACGCCCCATGGCATCGCCACGTCCGCGAATGACGGCCGTTCGCCCGGCGGGGCGCCGTTGCGGCAGCGCTCGGAACAATCCCACGTGATCGCCCAATCGGTCACGACGATCCCGCGGAACCCGTAGCGATCGCGGAGCATGTCGGTGAGCAGCTGGCGATTGAAGCCCGCGCCGACCGGCTCGATCGGCTGCCCGTTCCACGTCACACCCTCGAGAATCGAGTAGGTCGGCATCACACCGCCTGCGTTCGCGCTGAAGGCACCGAGGAACGGGCGGATGTGATAGTCGAAGTTGCGGCCGGGGAAGGTGGCGAAGCGCCCGTAGTAGGTGTGGCTGTCCCAGCCATCCTTGGCGGCGCCGTAGCCGACCCAATGCTTAACAACCGTGACGACGCCGGTGCTGTCCACGCCCGCGGTCCCATGCTGAAACCCCGCCACATACGCCCGCACGAGGCGCTCGGCGAGCGCGGCATCTTCACCGAATGTGCCTTGGACGCGAGGCCAGCGCGGCTCGGTTGCGAGGTCGGCTTGGGGCGAGAGCGCCATGTGGATGCCCAGGGCGCGGTACTCCTGCCGGGCGATGTCGCCGAAGCGGCGCATGAGCGCCGTGTCGCCGATGGCGCCGAAGCCGAGCGGCTCGGGCCACTGCGAGAACCCGCCCGGCTGGCTGGTCGCGCCGAAGACGTACTGAAAATGGTGCCGGGGATCGGTGCTGATCGTGACCGGAATGCCGAGGCGCGTGCGCTCCGCGATCGCCTGCAGCGCGTTGTTCTGTGTCGCGAGCGACGCCGGGTCGCTGCCCGGCCCGCCGCCCATCAGTCCCCCCAGGCGCGTGATCACGCTGTTCACATGCGCGCTGTCGATCAGCGCCCGGTTCGCCGCCGTGTCGTATTGGCCGCCGGCGCCGACGCCCCCCATCGGGCCCACAGCGCGTGCGGTGCCGTGCATCATCATGCCGGCTTTCTCGTCGAGCGTCATCCGCGCCACGAGATCGCGGGCGCGCTGTTCGGGAGTAAGACGCCAATCCTCGTAGGGATCGAGGACGCCGTTCTTGTTCAGATCCCTGAACTGCAGGCCGCCTTGTTGGAGCGCAGGCGCCTGCACGAGCAGCAGCAACACGGCGACCGTATGCACGCGTCTAAGCCCTCGGGGCGGCCGGCTTCGCCGCGTAGATGAAGTCGTAATAGTCACGCATCGTGAGCCCCGCGGCGGCCTCGTCGTCCACGATCACGATCGCGTCGCGATGCAGCTGCAGCGCACTCGCCGTCACCATGCTCGTCACCGGCCCCTCGACCGCCTGCGCGATCGCTTTCGCCTTGGCTTTGCCGCTCGCCACGAGCACCAGCTTGCGCGCGTTGAGGATCGTACCCACGCCCATGGTGATGGCGTACACCGGCACGTCCTCGCGGCGCTCGAAAAACCGTGCGTTGTCGTCGATGGTCTGCTTGGACAGTGTCTTGAGCCGCGTCCGTGAGCTGAGCGAGCTCGTCGGCTCGTTGAAGGCGATGTGGCCGTCGGTGCCGATACCGAGGATCTGCAGGTCGATCCCGCCGCACTCCGCGATGCGCCGCTCGTACCATTCGCAGAAGGCCGGGTAGTTGCTGGTGGTGCCGGAGGGGATGTTGATGTTGTGCGGCGGGATGTTCACGTGCCGAAAAAAGTGCTCGTGCATGAAATAGTGGTAGCTCTGCGGGTGATTGACGTTCAGGCCGACGTATTCGTCGAGGTTGAACGTCGTCACGCGCGAGAAGTCGAGCTGCTCTTTTTTGTGCAGCCGCACGAGCTCCTGGTAGAGACCGAGCGGCGTGGAGCCCGTCGCCATGCCGAGCACGGCATTCGGCTTGGTGTTGAGCAGCTCGGCCACGATCTGTGCCGCGAGCTTGCTCATGCGCTCGTAGTCCCGCTGGACGATGACTTCCATCAGGCTTCTTCCCAGCGCCGCGCCCGGTCGAGCGCCTTGCGCCACCCGGCGTCGAGCTTCTTGCGCTCGGCGGATTTCATGGCCGGTGTGAAACGCCGGTCCACCTGCCACTGCGTTGCAATCTGCTTCAAGTCTTTCCAGTAGCCGACGGCGAGCCCTGCGAGATACGCCGCGCCCAGTGCGGTGGTTTCGGTGACTTTCGGCCGCACCACGGGCACGCCGAGCAGATTCGCTTGAAACTGCATCAGGAGATTGTTCGCCGAAGCGCCGCCGTCCACGCGCAGCTCCTTCAGCTTGATCTTCGCGTCGGCTTCCATGGCGCGGAGCACGTCGGCCACTTGAAACGCGATTCCTTCGAGCGCCGCCCGCGCGATGTGCGCGGCGGTCGTGCCGCGCGTGACCCCGGCGACCAGCCCGCGCGCGTACTGATCCCAATGGGGGGCGCCCAGTCCCGCGAATGCGGGCACGAGGTACACACCCTGCGGGTCCGTCACCTGCGCAGCCAGCGCCTCGACTTCGGACGACGACTTGATGATCCCGAGACCGTCGCGCAGCCACTGCACGACGGCGCCCGCGATGAAGATGCTGCCCTCGAGCGCGAACTCGGTGCGGTTCCCGATGCGCCACGCCACCGTCGTCAGCAGATTGTTTTTCGACGCCGTCGGCTTCGTGCCGGTGTTCATGAGCATGAAGCAGCCGGTGCCGTAGGTGTTCTTCACCATGCCCGGTTGCGTGCAGGCCTGGCCGAACAAGGCCGCCTGCTGGTCGCCCGCGATGCCGGCGATCGGAATCGCTCCGCCGAGCAGCGCCGTCTCTCCGTACACTTCGCTCGATGAGCGAACCTCGGGCAACACGGAGCGTGGCACGCCGAACAGCTTCAGCAGCTCATCGTCCCAATCGCCGGTCTTGAGATTGAACAACATTGTGCGGGACGCGTTGCTCGGATCGGTCACGTGCACTCGGCCGCCCGTCAGGTTCCACACGAGCCAGGAGTCCACGGTGCCGAACGCCAACCTGCCGGCCTTTGCCCTGGCGCGGGCGCTGGCGACGTTCTTGAGCACCCACTCGAGCTTGGTGCCGGAGAAGTAGGCATCCACCACCAGTCCCGTCTTCCGCTTGATCAGCGATGCGAGACCGCGGGCCTTCAGCTGGTCGCAGCGGGCGGCGGTGCGGCGGTCCTGCCAGACGATCGCGTGGTGGATCGGCTCGCCCGTGTCGCGGTCCCACACGACGGTGGTCTCCCGCTGATTCGTGATGCCGATGGCGGCGATGTCGGAGGCCGTGAGCCTGGCTTTGCCGATCGCTTCGGACGCCGTGTGCAGCTGGCTTGCCCAAATCTCCTTCGCGTCGTGTTCCACCCAGCCGGGCTTCGGGAAGATCTGGCGAAACTCTCGTTGCGCGGACGCCACCACATTGCCGCCGTGGTCGAACACGATGGTGCGCGAGCTGGTGGTCCCCTGGTCGAGGGCGAGGATGTGCTTCATGCCGGCCAGAGCCCCTTATAAAGGAGGGCCGCGATCACGCCGCCGATGATCGGTCCCGCAACGGGGATCCACGCGTAATTCCAGTCCGAATTCCCTTTGCCCGCGATCGGGAGCAGCGCGTGCGCGATGCGCGGGCCGAGGTCGCGCGCTGGATTGATCGCGTAGCCCGTGGGCCCGCCGAGTGACAATCCGATCGCCCACACGATGACGCCGACCAGGGCAGGGCCGAGTCCCACATTCCAGCCGTAGTCGGGGTTCAGATTCTTCGGCGTCAGGATGGCCAGCACACCGAGCACGAGCACGGCGGTGCCGATGATCTCGGTGATGAGGTTGGAGAGCGGGTTGCGGATCGCGGGACCGGTGCAGAAGACGGCGAGCTTCGATCCCTGGTTCTCGGTGACCGCCCAGTGGGGCAGGTACGCGAGCCACACGATCGTGGCGCCGAGGAACGCGCCGAGCATTTGGGCCGCGATGTAACCGGGCGCGGATGCCCAGGCGAATTTGCCGATGGACGCCAGGCCGATCGTGACCGCCGGGTTGAGATGCGCGCCGCTGAACGTGCCGACCGCATAAACCGCGACCGTCACGCCGAACGCCCAGCCCGCAGTGATGACGATCCAGCCGGAGTTCTGGCCTTTGGTTTTGTTGAGCACGACGTTGGCGACGACGCCGTTGCCGAGGAGGATCAGCAGCATGGTGCCGAGGACTTCCGCGAGAAACGGTGTCATGAGGCGGCGAAAGTATCAGCGGCGTGGCGCGGTGTCTACCTTGAAAACAGAACGGCGCCCTCTTGGAAGAGAGCGCCGCCCGCTTTGTTGCGTACCGCGGTGGTTAGAGCTTGACGACGTTCTGCGCCGCCGGGCCCTTTTGACCCTGCACGACTTCGAACTCGACGCGCTCGCCTTCAGCCAGCGACTTGAAGCCCTGGGCCTGAATAGCGGTGTGATGCACGAAGCAGTCCTTCTCGCCGTTCTCGGGCGTGATGAAACCAAACCCCTTCGCGTCGTTGAACCACTTCACGGTACCGGTAATACGTGCCATCTGATGAAACTCCTGAAAAAACTGTTCCCGGCGTCGCGCGTCGTCACCTTGCGGTGCGCCGCGTACTGTGATTCCGGCGCCGGTCGAGCGAGGCCCGCAAACAAAAACGAGGACTGGAGACGTTGCCCCAGGTCCTCGTGTCGGTCACTGGCTTTTTCGCTCTGGCGGGAACGATCCTCAGGAGTACACCAAAAGTCAAGCCCAGGATGCTCAGCGGCCTGCGGCGCGAGTCGTGATGAGGATGGCTCCCGCGTCGTGGCCCCGCCCGTAGCGAGCCGTCGCCTGGATGCCATCCAGGTGCTTGATAAACGCGATGCTGAGGGTCCGAACCGACCGGAGTGCCGCGACGCCTCCCATGCGGTTGTCATCGACGTAGACCTGAACTTCGCTACCCAAGCCCGGCCGAGACAGCCACAGGGGGCGCAAGGCATCGACCGCTTCGTACGCAGAGTAGAACGAGCGTTGGTTGAGCTCCTCCGTGGTGAGCATCTCGCGATCGGTGCGCGGCTGCGCAGTGCCCGGCTGCGCCCGACCACCACCGCAGGCCGACCCGGCCATCAGCATCACCGTCGCGACGAGCGCGAAAGGCAAGCGTGTCATGCCTTAAGGGTATACCGTCTCGGCTTGGGCGTCGAGACGGTCAGCCGGGCGAGAATACCCATCAGCAACAACGACCCGACAATCTGGACGAAGATCACGCTCACCACGACGAGCGGCCGCCCAGCCAATAACACCTCAGGCCCCGGCACTGCGGCTGAGAGCAGCGAGAGGTTGGCGAGATTGCCCACGACGATGAGTGCCAGCAATCCCCGTCCCCCGCGATAGACCCGCCAGCAGATCACTCCGTAGATCAGCTCGAGCACGAACGCGATGAAGGGCGCCGCGTCATACAGGCCGAGCCCCAGGGCCGGCGACATCCGTCCCGGCCAGAGCACGATATCGTGGGCGTGCGTGATCAGATCGAGGACAAGGTGCGAGATGATCCCGAGCCCGATGGCGCGTCCGAGGACCTTCTGGCCGAGGCCCTTTTCCACCGCCAGCCACGCGATGAGGGCTGCGCCGAGTGCCGTCGCCACGGAATGCGAGTAGGGCATGTAGGCCAGGTGAATGTCGGCGACACTGCGCACGACAGGCTCGGTCGTCGTCCGCTCTATTCCGAGATAGTTCAGCAGCACCCAGGCCAGCTCCATCGCCTGGACCGCAATGAGCACAGGAGCCAACGGCACCGACGGATACCGGCGTTGGATGAGCAGGGCGGTGGCGGCGTGATCTACGGCAAACATGGTTTCTCCTCGACATGGGTTAGCAAATGCTAACTACCGCAGCAAAAAAAAGAGCGCTAGGCAACCAGTCGCCTGAACAGTGTGACCAGCCCGTTCTTCCAGCGCGCCGCGGGTCCGGCCAGCGCTCCGACCTGGATCATCCGGCTCACCTCGGCCAGCGTGCCTTGCAGCGCGGCCGCCGCGAGATCGGGGTTGGCGGCGCCACCCGCGTGGGCGAGCGACTTCGCCAGCCCGATCATCGTGTTGCGCCGTACGCGTGTACGCGCCCTTGGCCACAGCACCCGCGCGCTGTCCGAGAGAAACGCCATCACATCCGGATGCTCGTCCATCAGCTCGAGCCAACACGCCAGATACGCGTCCAGTTTCGCGTCGAAGCCTCGCGCGGACTCCTGCGCGGCGGCGCACGCCTCCCAGACGCGCGTGTGACAAGTCTCGAAGAGGTGCAACGCCAGGGCGTCCTTGCTGGGGAAATGCTTGTACAGGGCGGGGTTGGTATAGCCGCTTTCCTCTGCGATGTCCCGAATGCTGGTTGCCTCGAAACCACGCTTGCCGAACAGCCTCAGCGCGGCCCGCAGGATCTCTCGTTTGGCGGGGGGATCGTTCTCTCGGATGTAAAAAGGGAAAGCGGTCGCCATGTTCGGAAGTTAGCGACCGCTAACCCTTGCGGTCAAGCCCGAGGGAGGAACGCTCGCTAGAACCCCTGCGAGACGAGCTCCTCCAGCAGGTCCATCGTTTCCCGCATCCCGCCCTCCATCCCCGACGCGATAATCGCGTCGCGCACCGCTTTCGAAGGGCAGAGGCTGTGGGACATCATGTGCGTTTTCCCCTCATCCTCATCAAATGTCACAGTGACGACGATTCCTTCATCGTCCGGCTTCGTACCGGCCGCGGTGGGCTCGTAGATCTGCGTGTAGACCAGGCGCGACGGGGGCGTCACCTCCAGGTAGCGGCCCGAAAACGCGAACATATGGCGGTTGTCGAGCCGCAGGACGTAGCGATAGTGACCGCCGCGACGGACATCGGCAGTGAAGTCTTCTGCCGACACGTGGCGGGCCTTGGGCGCCCACCAACGCCGCACCAGCTCCGGCCTGGTCCACGCCTCGAACACGACACGCGGCGGCGCGTTGAACGTGCGCGTGATCAAAATCTCGCGATCGCCCCTCAGCTCCAGCGATGTCTGGTTCATCGATGCAGCGTTCACGTGCTCTTCTCCTTTGGTTTGAGCTCCTCGACGAGCTGGTCCAATTCCCGGAAGCGCTCTTCCCAGATTTCCCGGAAGCGCTCGAGCCAATCGTTCATTTGCCGCAGCGCCTGGGGACGCAGCGCGTACAGGCGTTGCTGCGCGTGCGGCCGCACAGCGACGATCCCCGACTGCTTGAGCACGCGGAGATGCTTGGAGACCTGCGGTTGGTTGAGCCGCAGCCGTTCGCCGATGGCGTTCACGGGGCGCGGCCCCGAGCGCAGCAGCTCGACGATGCGAAGGCGGTTCGGCTCGGCCAGGGCGGCAAATGTTTCGATCATGCCTGAATATGCCTATACAGGCATATGCCTGTCAAGGCATATTAAGGCGGTAGGCTTCCAGCCTTTCGACCAGCTCCTGGGGGTGGCTGAGCGCGGGGAGGTGCCCGCCCACCATCTCATCGGGCGTGATGCCCAGGCGCTCCTTGACCACGCGGCGTTGGAACTCGGCGGGGAAGAACCGATCCTGGCGGCACAGCAGGAACCGGGTCGGCACGTCGGGCCACTGCCGCAGCGGCCACGGTTTCTTGAAGGGCGTGCCCGACTGCTCCTTCTCTCCACGCCTGAACGCCTCGGCGGTCACGTCGGGCGGGACATCATGAAAAAAGACGCTCTTTACGTCGAAGGGCTGGTCGGACTTGGGGTAACCGGTGTTGATCCACCAGTCGTCTCCCGACTCACCGGGGGCGGGAATCATCGCGGCGACCAGCACCAGGAGCTCCACCGGCACGCGCTCGCACACGAGCGGCGCCGTGAACCCACCCATGGATTGTGCAACGACGATCAGATCCGTGAAGTACCCGATCGCGTTCACGACGACGTCGGTGTACTCCTCGAGTCCAGCCGAGTCGTCGTCGCACGGCAGGTCGGGCGCGACGATCGAATGCCCGCGCGCCCGCAGCAACGGGATGACGCGGTGCCAGTACCAGGAGTCGGATCCCGCGCCGTGAATCAGGACGTACGTAGCTATGCGAATCGCCCCGGGTGGGCCTTGACCGTCAAGTAACCCCCGAGGCGTGGACGCGTTCCTCGCGGTAGAACAACTCGTGCTCCAGGCGCTGCGACTCGATGATGAACCAATGCGCCGACCGTGCTCCCACGACGAAGTCCACGACTCGCCGCACCACGTCGCCGTCATGCGTCACGCCACGATGACCGAGCCCCGCGGTGGTCACGAGCTGCGCGCCCGGCCAGGCGCAGGCAATCGCGGCGCCGTCATTCCAGAGGACGGTGTCGTCGTCCGTGTCGTGCACGATCAGGAGCGGCGGATGATGGGACAGCCGCGTCGTGATCGCGCAGACGTCGAGATCGTCCCAGCGCGCGCGAATGCGCTGCTCGCTGCGCGCGCGGACGCGCTCGAGCACGTGCGGCTGGAGCTGGAGCGCGCGCACGAACGGTTCGACCCAGGCCGGCGGGTTCGCGGCGGGGGCCAGAAAAACCAGGCGGTCTACCTCGAGACCCCACGACAACGCCAGCGCGGCACCGGAGCAGCCGAACGAGTGCGCGATCACGGCGTGCGGCGCCCGGCCGCGGCTCTCGTGAGCGACGACTGCCGCCAACGTGCGCGCGAACTCCGGCATGGAGCTCATGCC
>JBOHSJ010000312.1:0-12459 GCA_050733035.1 Gemmatimonadales bacterium
TGACGGCAGCATGGCCGAGCACCATCGCGTCGTAGGCCAGCCGGGTGCGTTCCCAACGCTTGTCGCGATCCATCGCGAAGTAGCGGCCGGTCAGCGACGCGATGCGGACAATTGACCCGCCCGTCAGCCCGTCGGCCCGTCCGCCCGACGGTGATGGCGGCGGCGTCCAGACAGCCGAGCAGCGCCTCCGGACGAAATCCACGCCACTCGTTCGCAAAATCGCGGCCGAGCACAGCGTCGATATCTCGCGGATTCCCGGCAGCGGCTACGCGGGGCGCGTGACCAAACAGGACATCCTCGGCTACATCGAGCGGGCTCCCGCGGCACCTCCGGCGCACGGCGCACCGCGCACGGCGCACGCTGTCGGTGCAATCGAGCATCCTGCCGTCGAGCCGTGGCCCGGCGATCGCGTCGAGCCGTGGTCCAAGATCCGCAAGATCACCGCCGACCACATGGTCATGTCGAAGCGTGTCTCGGCGCACGTCGCGAGCTTCTTCGAAGTGGACTTCACGCGCGTCGCGCAGCTGCGCGGGAAGGCGAAGCAGAGCTATACCGAACGCGGCGTCAACCTGACGTTCCTCGCCTTCATCGTGAAGGCGTGCGCCGACAATCTGCGCAAGCACCCCGTGGTGAACGCGGCGGTCTCCGGCGACAGCACGATTTACCGGGCTGACGTCAACATCGGAATCGCCGTGGCGCTCGACTGGGGTCTCATCGTCCCCGTGATCAAGCACGCCGACGAGCTGTCGCTGATGGGCATCGCGCGGGCGATCAACGACCTGGGTGAGCGCGCCCGCACCAAGAAGCTGTCGCCGGACGACATCCAGCGGGGTACGTTCACGATCACGAATCCAGGTGGCTTCGGGCCGTTCGCCGGCATTCCGATCATCAACCAGCCCCAGGTCGCGATCCTGGGCGTCGGCGCGATCGAAAAGCGCCCCAAGGTCGTCGTCGCGGCCGACGGTACCGAGTCCATCGCGATCCGCACGATGGGCCTGCTGACGATGTCGTACGATCATCGCGTCGTGGACGGTGCCGACGCCGACAAGTTCCTGGCCGACGTCAAGAAGATGCTGCAGGAGTTTCCCGAGGGAGCGGTGTGAGCATGCCTAAAGTCCTGACCGCGGCGCGCGTGCGCGTGCCCACGCAGAACGAGACGGAGTACGTCAACACGCTGCGCGAGCTGAGCCAGTTCGCCGAGGCGCGGGGCCAGCGGATCTGGTTGTTCCGCAACGCCAAGGATCCGCGCTTGTTCATCGAATTCTCCGAGAGCCCCACCGAGATGTCACACCGCGCGCAAGCGTCTCGGCTCCCCGAGGAGATCAAGCTGGAGCGGCGGCTGCAGGCACTCGCGACCTACGCGCCCGATGCGTGGGAGCTGTGGAGTGAGGTTCCCGTCGCCACTGCGTCGCAGGCCTAGACGCCATGGCGCGCCGCACTATCGTCGTCGATGGCGACCGCTGGGAGGTCTACCCCTCGGGCCGCGTGACCGTCTATGGCCGCGACCAGTTTGGGCTGATCTTCGAGCACGGCACGGGACTGCAGCGCCGTCGCCGCGTCACGCACTACTCGCCGCTCGGCGCCCGCTCGCCGGAACGCGCGTTCGCCGAGCTGGCTGAGCGCGACCTGCTCGACCTGTTCCGCCAGTCCCAGCCTGCGTGGACCGCCCCCGAGGTGAACTACGCCGCACATTGACCTCCATTGCCATTCGACCGCATCCGACGGCGAGTGCACGCCAACGGAGGTCGCGCATTTTGCGCGCAAGGCCGGGCTGGCCGCGATTGCGCTGACCGACCACGACACCACCGACGGCGTGGCGGACACGACGCACGAAGCCGCGAAGCTCGGCGTCCGCGTCATTCCTGGCTGCGAGTTCAGCGTGCGGGCCCCATGGGGTGAGCTGCACGTGCTCGCGCTGTTCTTGCCGTACGAGAACGAGCGGCTGCAGGGATTCATGCGGGACACGCGGGCGGCGCGGCGCATCCGAGGTGAGCAGATCGTCGCCAAGCTGCAGCAGCTCGGCGTGACGATCGAGCTCGAGGACGTGCAGGCGCAACTGATCGGTGGTGAGGGCGGGGCGCTGGGACGGCCGCATGTCGCGCGCGCCCTCGTCGATTGCGGCGCGTGCGACAACATCAGTGATGCGTTCCGGCGCTACCTGGGCCGAGGCCGCGCCGCCTACGTGGAAAAGCCGCTGCCCCGGCTCTCCGAGGTCACATCGCTGGTGCATGATGTGGGCGGGCTCACCGTCGCGGCGCATCTCGGCGACCACGGCACCGAGGCGCAGATCCGGATCTTTCAGGACCAGGGACTCGACTGTGTCGAGGTGCGGCACCCCAGCCACCCGCCCGCGATCGAGCAGCGGCTGACGAAGATCGCCGAGCGGCTGGGACTCGGCATCAGCGGCGGCTCGGACTGGCACGGCGAGAGCGAGTACGGCGGCTCGCATGCGCCCCTGGGGAGCATGCGCGTGCCCGATGCGTGGCTCGAACAACTCGAGCGGCGCCTGGAGCTGACCGCCATGAAACGAGGGGGAGATGAGCGATCCGCTACCGATAGGCAGTAAGGCGCCGGCGTTCAAGGCACCGGCCTCCGACGGCCGGACGTACGCCCTCGCGGACCTTATGAAAAACGGGCCCGTAGCGCTCGTCTTCTATCCCGGGAACAACACTCCCGGCTGAAACCGCCAACTCTCCGCCGTGCGCGATGAGATCGTCAAGTTCAACACCGCCAAGATGCAGCCGCTGGGCGTGAACCCTGCGAGCGTGGACAGCCATCGCGGTTATGTCGAGAAGATGCGGTTCAACTTTCCGCTGCTGTCTGATCCCGACCGCGCGATCGCGGGCGCCTACCACGCGCTGAAAGACGATGGCAAGGGGATTCAGCGGACCGTGTACGTGATCGGCCGTGACGGGACGGTGCGGTTCGCGCAGCGCGGCGCTCCTCCAGTGGACGATATCGTCGGTGCCCGCTGACCTCCACGGCAAGGTCGCCCTCGTCACGGGCGTCGGGCGCGTGGGGCAGATCGGGCATGCCGTCGCGCGCGGGTTGGGGCGCGCCGGCGCGAAGCTGCTCCTCGCGGACGTGAACGCGGTAGGCCTGGCTGACCGCGTGAAGGAGTTTGCCGCCGAGGGCATCGCCGCGAAGGCGTCGGCCGGCGATCTGACGCAGCCGGAGGTCTCGCGCGCCGCGACTGCGGCCGCGCAGGCGCAGTTCGGCGGCCTCGATGTCGTGGTCAACGTGGCGGGCGGGTTCTTCAGTTACGGACCGTTCACCGAAGTGAAGCCCGAGATGCTCGACCGCGAGCTGTCCGTCAACTTCAAGACGGCGTTTTACATGTGTCAAGCCGCGATGCCGCTGCTGCTGTCTCGCGGCGCCGGCTCGATCGTCAACTTCGCGTCGATTGCCGTGGTACGCTCCCTGATGCACATGTCGGCCTACAGCGCCGCCAAGTCGGCGGTGGCGGGCCTCACGCGCGAGCTGGCCCGTGAATACCGCGACGCGAATATCCGCGTGAATGCCGTGGCGCCGGCGACGGTGCGTACGGCCGACAACGTGGCCCACATGGGGGGCGATGCCAAGACGCCGCTCGTCGAGCTGGACGAGGTCGTGCATACCGTCTTGTTCCTCGCGAGCGACGAGGCGAGCGCGATCACCGGCCAGATCGTGCCGATCACCGGGAAAGCGTACTAGTGCGGCTCGCGGGCGCGGCCGCTCTCGTGACGGGGGCAGGGCGGCGCATCGGCCAGGCGATCGCGATCGGCCTGGCGCAATCCGGCTGCGACGTCGCCGTGCACTACCACGGCTCAGCCAAGGGGGCGGAAGAGACGGCGAGCGCGATCCGTGCCGCCGGACGTCGCGTCGAGCTGTTCCCGGCCGATCTGAGTGACGCCGCCGCGGCTCGCGACCTGCCCGATCAGGCTGCACGCGCGTTCAAACGCCTCGATATCGTCGTCAACTCGGCGGCGATCATGGTGCAGCAGTCGGTGGAGAGTGTCACGCCCGAAAGCTGGGATGCGACGCTCGACCTCAACCTCCGCGCCATGTTTTTCGTGTCACAGGGCGCGATTCCACATCTCCGCCGCTCCAAGGGCAAGATCGTCAACATCGCGGACCTGGCCGGTCTGGAACCGTGGCCTACCTACCTGCCGCATTGCGTGAGCAAGGCGGGCGTCATCATGCTGACCAAGGCGTTGGCGCGCGCGCTGGCTCCCGACATCGCGGTCAACGCGATCGCTCCCGGTGCGGTGCTCCTCCCGGAGGACTGGGACGACAAGTCGCGCGAGCACATTCGCGAGACGACGCCGCTCGAACGGATCGGCACACCGGCGGACGTGGTCGCCGCCGTCCGGTTTCTCCTCGCCGACACCGACTACGCGACGGGCACCATTCTGGTCGTCGACGGCGGGAGACTCATCCGCTGAGAGACGTCATGGTCGTAGGTGGCGGCTGCTACGGCACGTTTTCCGCGTCCCAGCTCGCCAAAAGACGAAGGCGCACGGGGGACCGGCTGGTTGCAGAAGCGGGCGCGACGCGGGCCTCGGCCGAGATCCTGGTCGGGACAATTTCGAGGTGTCACGGGGCGCTGAACCTTCTGAAGCCGTCTGCAGATGGCTGACAGCAGACGGCCGATGGCCGCCGATGAACGTCACCGCTACCTGGTGAATGCCCGGGAACTCTTCAACACCCGTGAGTACTGGCTCGCGCACGAAGCGTTGGAAACAGTCTGGCGTTCTATTATTGAGGAAGACGAAGCACGGCTCTGGCAGGGGCTGATTCAAGCGGCCGTCGCCCTGCTGCATCGGGAGCGCGGGAACCGCCACGGCACTGTCGTGGTTGGAGCAGCGGCGCTCGAGAAGCTGGTGGGTCCGCAGCGGCCCGAGGTCGAGTTCGAGACCGTTCAATTTCGCGCGCAGTTGGCGCGCGCCCTGGCGGGGGAGGGCGACCCTCCGCGACTGGAATTCAGGATCACATGACGAACCGTACCGCACTCGTCTATGACGTGGTCATCGTGGGTGCCGGCCCCGCGGGGCTGTGCGCCGCATTGTACGCCGGCCGCGGTATGCTGAAGGCGGTCACGATCGAGCGCGGTGCGCCGGGTGGTGAGCTCCTCAACACTGATCTCATCGAAGACTACATCGGCTTCGAGAGCATCAAGGGATGGGAGCTCGCGCAGAAGATGGCCGAGCACGCCAAGAAGTTCGGTGCGGAAATCGTGACCGATACGGTCGAGCGGATCCGCAAGGACGCGGACGGCTGGTTCGACGTGCAAACCGCGCGCGGCGACAGCTATCGCACCCAGGCCGTGATCCTCACCGCCGGCGGGACGCCCGTCAAGCTCGGTGTGCCGGGTGAAAAGGAATTCGCCGGAAAGGGCGTCTCCTACTGCGCGGTGTGCGACGGCGCCTTCTTCAAGGGGGAGCGCCTCGCCGTCGTGGGCGGCGGCGATGCGGCCGTGGAAGAAGCCGACTACCTCACCCGCTACGCCAGCAAGGTGCATCTCGTGCACCGCCGCGATGAGTTTCGGGCGTCCGCGCTCCTGCAGGACCGGGCGTTTGCCAATCCCAAGATCGAAGTCATCCGCAATACGATCGTGCCGGAAATCGTGGGAAACGCAAACGGCGTCACGCACGCGGTACTGCAGGACACGCAAACCGGCAAGCGCTCGAATCTGGACGTCGGCGGGGTCTTTATCTTCGCCGGGTTCAAGCCGAACACGCAGCTCGTCGAGGGCCATGTGGACCACGACGCCGGCGGCTATCTCATCACCGACAACAAGATGATGACGTCGATGACCGGCCTGTTCGCCGCGGGTGACGTGCGCAGCCAGGTCACGCGCCAGATCACCACCGCCGTCGGGGACGCCACGACGGCGGCGATCGCGGTCGAGAAGTACCTCAAGTCGTTGCGCGAGCAGCAGGGCGACGGCAAGGCAAAGAAGCAGTGAGAGTCGTTCAGATCCCCAACGGTGTGTTCGCCGAGAATTGCTATCTCGTCGTGGACGAAGAGGCGGGCGCATGCGCCATTGTGGATCCGGGCGAAGAAGCGGGCCTGATTCTCCACAAGGTCAAAGACACCGGTGCGCAGCCGGTCGCGATCTGGCTGACACACGCCCATCTCGATCACGTCCTCGGCGTTCCGAAGGTCGCGCAGGAGACGGGCGTGTCGGTGTGGCTGCACCCGGCTGACCGCCCGCTGTACGACACCGTGCCGGAGCAAGCCGCCTGGTTTGGGCTCGCGGCGCCGCAAGGCCTGCCCGCGCCGGATCGGGAAATGGTGCACGGCGAGCAACTTCAGGTAGGGGATCTGCGTTTTGACGTCCGTCACGCGCCCGGCCATTCGCCGGGCAGCGTCTGCCTGCTGGGACCGGGCGTCGCGTTCAGCGGCGACGTCCTGTTTGCAGGATCCATTGGACGAACCGATCTGCCGGGCGGCGACTTCGAGACGCTGATTGCGAGCATCGAACGCGAGTTGCTCCCGCTCCCCGATGACACCATCGTGTACAGCGGACATGGACCCGAAACGACCATCGGACGGGAGCGCCGTACGAATCCCTTCCTCACCGGCGCCTACCGGATCGCGTAAGCCGCGGCCGCGCTGCATGCGCTGCGGGGCCGAGGTCCAACCGAAGCCCTGGGGCTGCAAGAATCCGTGTTCGAATTGCGGGTTCCTCTACCCGCTCGGCGACTGCTCCGATTGACTCACCTCCTCGCCATTCTGCTGCTCGCGGTCGACTGCGCGACGCGCGCCTGGCGGATCCAGCTCGCCAGCTGGGCGGCCGGCGGCACGCTCTCGTTTCGCGACGCGTTGCGCCTGAACCTCTACGGCGAGGCGGCCGCGACGTTCACCCCCAACCGGCTCGGCGGTGAACCGGCGCGGTTCCTCGGCATGACGTGGTCGGGGCTGCGCGTCGTGACGGCGCTCGTGGCGCTCGGCGTCGAAGTCGCGGCCGAATGGCCCGTCTTCGGCATCGTGGCGATCGCGCTCGCGGCGTATTACGTGCCCGACTGGAGTGAAGCGGCGGAGCGCTTTCTCACCCACAGTCTCGCGCGTGACCTCTTGGGCATCGAGCTGATCGCCCTGGTGGTGCTGATCGTGATCTGGACGCTGCAGCGGCTCGTGCGCCCCGGGGCGATCCGTCATCGCGTGCGGCGCCAATGGCGCGTTGCGCTGGCGCATGTGCGTCGCGCGCCCTGGTGGGTGCTGTTCGCCGGCGCGCTGTTGACCGTCGTCAGCCTGGCGGCGCGTGCGATGGTGCTCCCGGCGCTCGTCTGGGGGCACCCGGATGCGCCGCCGTTTGCCGTCATGTTTTTCGGGTCGTTGGCCTTGTTGCACGCGCCGCTGGTCGTGCCGTTGCCGTCGGGAGGGGGCGGCATCGAGGTGGCGTTCCTGTCAGGGTTCGCGGGCGACTTCGGCCCCGGCCATCAAGTGACGATGCTGCTGTTATGGCGGTTCTACACGACGATCCTGCTGACGGTGCTGGGTTTTTATCTGTTGGTGCGCACGCACGGCGCGCAGGCCGCCAAAGAGTTGTTCACCGTCGGCTGGTTCCGACGACGTTAGCGCCCCGGCGGTGGCGCCATCGCCATCAATACGACCGTCCGCTCGTCGGCGCGCGCGACGCCGTGCGGAACACCGGCGGGCGCGGGGATGAAGTCGCCCGGACCGGCTGAGATCTGCTCGTTGCCGACGACGAAAGTGGCCTTTCCGCTGAGTACTACATAGAATTTGTCGGCGCCGGCGTGCGTGTGAACGGCCTGCGCCTGTCCCGGCTCGAAGCAGTTGAGGCCGACGAGCAGGTGGTCGGAGCGGAAGCAGTCGAGCTTGGTCATCGCGTCCGCGCGGAACGTGGCGCGGTCCAACAGATGCTGAACGAGTTCGTGGGATTCCATGGGCGATTCCTGGCTCGAGACCGACGGTCGTCGGATTGACGGAGGCGGAGTGGCTCAGACGCGTGTCGAACGTGATCCCCTGGGAGAGATGCCCGTGCCCGCCGAGGCGCTGTGGGGCATCCAGACGGAGCGAGCCCGGCAAAACTTCCCTATCTCCAATCTGCGACCCCTCCCCGCCTTCGTCGATGCCGCCGTCTGGATCAAGAAAGCCGCCGCGCTGACGCACCGGGAAACCGGACGTCTCGAACCCCAGCTGGCCGACGCGATCATCAAGGCCGCCGATGAAGTGCTCTCGGGCGGCCATCGCGAGCACTTCGTGGTGGATCCCTACCAGGCGGGCGCCGGCACGTCCCACAACATGAATTGCAACGAAGTGCTCGCCAACCGCGCCAACGAGCTGCTCGGCGGCAGGCGCGGCGCGTACAAGCCGGTCCATCCGAACGATCACGTCAACATGGCGCAGTCCACGAATGACGTGATCCCCACGGCCATTCGGCTCGGCGCCCTGTCGCAGCTCGCGGCGCTGGTGGAGTCGCTCACGCGGCTGGCGCACGCCTTTGCGGCCAAGGGCAAAGAGTTCGATAGCATCGTGAAATCCGGCCGGACGCATCTTCAGGACGCGACGCCGGTGCGCCTGGGTCAGGAATTCACGGCGTACGGCCACACGATCGAGCGCAACCGCGACCGGATCGCGCGCGCCGCGGATGACCTGCGCGATCTCGGCATCGGCGGCACGGCCGTCGGCACGGGACTCAACGCCGAGCCAAGATACCCGGCTCTGATGGTCAAACACCTGCGCGCGATCACGGGACTCGAGCTGCGGGAGGGCAACGATCGCGTACAGCTGATGCAATCGATGGGAGATGCGGCCGCGTTCTCCGGGGCCGTGCGCACCTACGCCGTGGACCTGGGCAAGATCGCGAGCGACTTGCGGCTGCTGGCGTCGGGACCGCGTACCGGCTTCGCGGAGATCGTGCTCCCCGCCGTGCAGCCGGGCTCGAGCATCATGCCGGGGAAAGTGAACCCCTCCATCGCCGAGATGGTGAATCAGGTCTGCTTCCAGGTGATCGGCAACGACGTGACGGTGACGGCGGCCGCCGAAGCGGGACAGCTCGAGCTGAACGTGATGATGCCGGTGATCGCTCACAACCTGCTGGTCTCGATGATGATTCTGACCAACGCCTCGCGCGTCTTCGCGGAGCGCTGCGTGGAAGGGATCGAGGCCGACGCCGCGCAGTGCGCGTACTGGCTCGAGCGCAGCCCGGCGCTCGTCACCGCGCTCGCACCGAAGATGGGATACGCCGAAGCCGCGAAGCTCGCGAAGGAAGCGGTGGCCAAGAACGTCACCGTCCGCCAGCTGGTGATGGAGAAAGGGTTGTTGAAGGGCAAGGCGCTCGACGAAGTGCTCGACTTGCGGGCGATGACGGAGTTGGGAGTGCCAGGAGAACGGAAAGGGAAATAACTCTCACATCGGAGCTCACGCATGGACTGGATCGTCCCGGGACTGGTCGCAGGCGTCGTAGCATACGTCGTCGATTACGTGATGTGGGGGAAAGTCTTCACCAAAGGGTTTGAGTCCTACGCGGACCAGCTGTCGCCGGAGCAGGTGAAAGCGTTCATGGGACCGGCACTGGCGAAGTCCGCCGTGTTGGCGCTCGCCTTCGGGCTGCTGTTCGCGTGGTTCTACGGCCGGTTCCGGAGCGCCCTCTGGGTGGAGGGGGGAGGACCGCTGGCCGGAATGGAGTTCGGCACCGTGCTGTGGCTCCCGACGATCTTCCTGTCGACGCTGGGCGGCAGCATCTGGTGGACTCGCGTCCGCGTGCTCCATCGGGCCACTGCGTGGGCGTGGTTGGCACGGATGAACGCGGCCGGCATCGCGGTGGGATTGCTCATGAAGTGACCGCAGTCACGGCACTCGCGAGCGCGACGGGGTAGAAGTTCCCTCATGCGGACCCTGATGATACTCCTCATCGCGCTCGTGATTGCCGGCAGTGCCGACGCGCAGCGGCGCGCGCGCATCGGCCCCACCGTCTCCACCATTTCCATTGATGACGGATCCGGCAACCAGTCATTCACGTCGTTCGGCGGTGCGTTTGCACTGCTCTCCGGCGACGACGGCGAAATCGGCGCCGCCGTCTCGCGCTACGGCGATCTCTCGAACAACAGCTGCGTCCGTCAGATGACGTTCATCGGCCTCGAGTCCAACTACTATCCCGTCGGTCCGAAGGGCATCGCCCCGTACGCGTCCACGTCGGTGGGCCTTGCCCGTGTGACCGACCAGGATGCGGGACTGCTCGGCGTCTGCACGGCGGCGCAACCGACGAGCGAATTAGGGTTGGGATTCGGCCTCGGCGTCCGCCTCAACATCGGCGCGCAGGCGGCGGCGCTCGTCGAAGGACGCTTCTTCCAGGTGCCCAACAGCGCGATTCAGGCGCTCGAAGCACGCGCGAACATTTCGCTCGCGTTCGGCAGCCCACGCAAGACACAGATGCTCAACGGCACGCTCGGACCGGCGATCGGTTTCCTCGTACCCCTGGGCGGTCCCATGGAAGGGCGCAGCCCCACGATCGGCGTGCGGTTCCGCCGGGATACCAAGAAAGGCAGCCTCGGCTTGCAAATCGATTACGCGCAACTGCGCGCGTCGAGCTGCTCGAGTGACTGCAGTCCAAACGCGATCCTGTTCGCTCCCGGCGTCGAGCCGTCGCTGCGCCCCGCATGGGGTCGGCTATACTTCGACCTCGGCCTGCTGCTGGTGGGGATTCCGTCGGTGGGAGGCGACCGCGGGATGGCGCAGGGCGCGCACGCCGGCATCGGCGCCGATATCGTAGGCAGCGGGCCCCTGATCAACCTGAACAGCCGCGTGCTCTGGTTCCAACGCAATGGCGGCGGCCACGTCTTCCTCCTTCAAACCGGAGTCAGCGTCAGCCCCAAGCTTGAATCCCGATAAGCGCTGTCGCATATTCCTCCCATGCGCGTTACCACCTGGGCGGAGTACGGCTTAATCGTTTCGATCCACCTCGCGAAGCGCTCGGGGCAGGGCCCCGTGGCGGCGCGCGAGCTCTCCGAGCAGGAACGCCTTCCTCACGACTACGTCGAGCAGATCCTGCTGCGCCTGCGGCGCGCGGGACTCGTCGAGTCGGTACGCGGTGCCCGCGGTGGCTACATGCTCGCGCGCCCGCCACAGGACGTCAGTGTGAAGGATGTCATCGAGGCGTCCGAGCATGTGACGTTCGAGGTGAATTGCGACCTGCACCGGGTGGACGATGAGCGCTGCGATCCGGCGACCGCCTGCAGCATTCGTCCGGTCTGGCGCCTGCTCGAGCGGCGCATCAACGAAGTGCTCGCCGGGGTCAGCCTCGCCGACCTCCAGCACGCCGAGCCACAGGTCTATCAGATCGCCGGGGCAGCGTCGGTCCATTGACGCCGCTGTCGCATGAGGAGCTGCTGCGGTACTCCCGGCACCTCACGCTTCCTGATGTAGGTCTCGCAGGACAATCGAAGCTCCGTGACGCGCGCGTGTTGCTCATCGGCGCGGGCGGCTTGGGATCTCCAGCAGCGCTGTATCTCGCCGCGGCCGGTGTCGGCACGTTGGGGCTCGTCGATTTCGATCTCGTCGATCGCAGCAACCTGCAGCGCCAAATCCTTCACGGCACATCCGGCATCGGGACGCCCAAGACGGAATCGGCGCGCGCACGGCTGCGCGACGTGAATCCCCACGTTCAGGTGGAGACGTTCGCTCAACGGCTGACGTCGGCAAACGCGCTCGACATCCTCCGCGACTTCGACGTCGTCGTTGACGGCTCCGACAACTTCCCCACGCGTTATCTCGTCAACGACGCGTGCGTGTTGCTGGGCAAGCCGGACGTCTCTGGCTCGGTCTTCCGATTCGACGGGCAGGTATCCGTCTTTGACGCGACGCGCGGTCCCTGCTACCGCTGCCTCTACGCCGAACCGCCACCGCCCGATCTCGTGCCCTCGTGTGCGGAGGGTGGCGTGCTCGGTGTCCTGCCAGGAATCATCGGCTCGTTGCAGGCGCTCGAGACCATCAAGCTGATCGTGGGAATCGGCGAGCCGCTGATCGGCCGGCTCGTGCTGTTCGACGGGCGCCGCATGCAGTTCCGCGAGATGGCGCTCGAAAAGGATCCTGCGTGTCCCGTTTGCGGCGTGCATCCGACCGTGACGTCACTGATCGATTACGAGGCGTTCTGTGGAGTGGGCGCGGGGAGCAGGGAGCCGGGAACAGGAGTCGAAATCTCCGCCCGCGACCTTCAGCACGAACGCGCGCGCAAACCGACTCTGCTGCTGCTCGATGTCCGCGAGCCGCGCGAGGCGGAAATTGCCCGTATCGACGGTGCCCGCTACATCCCGCTGCGCGAGCTGCCAAGCCGGATCAGTGAGCTCCCAGGACACGGCGAGATTGTCACCCTGTGTCATCACGGACCGCGCTCGCTGAAGGCGCGCGAGATCTTGAAAGGCGCTGGATTCGCGAATGTGCGCAGCCTCGCGGGCGGGATCGATGCGTGGGCGAGGGAGGTAGATCCGGAGGTTCCGCGCTACTAAGTGCCGA
>JBOHSJ010000313.1:0-1838 GCA_050733035.1 Gemmatimonadales bacterium
GGTCATAGGTCACGGGGATCATGTGCAGATGCCGTGCCTCGCCAATTCGTGAGCAAGGCGGGCACAAAATGCCCGCCTTGTCGCACCGTAACGACATTTGTGCTGTGGAAATCCTGCTACAACCCGCCGGATCCTTCGTCGGTGGATTTGAGCAGCTTGCGGTGCAGCCCGTGCCGCTCCATCAGCCGATACAACGTCGTGCGGTCGACCGCGGCGGTGCGCGCGGCGCGCGACATGTTGCCACCCGCGCGCGTCACGAGCTGGGTGAGGTAGCGCAGCTCGAACTCGGCGACGAGGCGGTCGCGCGCGGCGTAGTACGGCTCGTCCGTCGAGACCTCGCCGGGCATCCAGTCCGAGCCCTCGGCCGTGAGCTGCTCGCCGAGCGAGGGAATGTCCTCGGGATTGATCTCCGCGCCGGGCTCGAGCAGCACGACCATGTGCTCGATGACGTTCTGCAGCTCGCGCACGTTGCCCTTCCAGGGCCGCGCGCGCAACGCCCGGATCGTCGCCTCGCCAAAGGTCGGCAGCGGCGCCCCGGTATCGCGATGCTTCGCCCAGTAGTGCGACAGGAAGTGCTCGGCGAGCAGCTTGATGTCGCCGGGCCGCTCGCGCAGCGGCGGCACGTGAATCGGCACGACGCGCAGCCGGTAGTACAGATCTTCGCGCAGCGCGCCGGACGCCACCGCTTCTTCGGGATTGCGGTTGGTGGCCGCGATGAAGCGCACGTTCACGACGGCGTCGGTCGTTTCGCTGCCGACGCGCCGCACCACGCCGTCCTGGATCACGCGGAGCAGCTTCGCCTGAATCGACTTCGGCATGTCGGCCAGCTCGTCCAGCAGCAGCGTGCCGCCGTTGGCCGCTTCGAGCAGGCCGGGCTTGTCGCGCACGGCGCCGGTGAACGCACCCTTGACGTGCCCGAACATCTCCGACTCGAGCAGCGGCTCGGGGAGCGCGGCGCAGTTCACCGCGACCAGCGGCCGGCTGCTGCGCCGGCTGTGGTGGTGAATGAACTGCGCGATCAGCTCCTTGCCGCAGCCGCTCTCGCCGGTGATGAATGCGGACGCGTTGGTCGCGGCCACGCGCCGCGCGAGCTCCATCGTCTGGCGAAACGAGGGTGCCGTCCCCAGCACCGTGATGACGTCGCTGTTGCCGTTCTCGCGGGCGAACTTCGCCTGGAGGGCGTGCGACTCCCGGCCGACGATGACCGCATGCGCCGCGCGGCCCAGCAGGATCTGGAGATGCGTCGCCGAAAACGGCTTGGGCAGATAGTCCCATGCGCCCGCGCGCAGTGCCTCGAGGCTCGAGTCCACGCTCGGATTGCCGGTGATCATGATGACGATCGTCTCGGGATGCGTGTCCATGCACGTCTGGAGCACCTTCATTCCCGAAATCTCAGGCAGGTACAGGTCCAGCAGCACGATGTCGAACCGGTTCCGCTTCAGCAGGTCGCGCGCTTCTTCGCCGCGGCTGCAGGCGGTGACCTGATAGCCCTCGTACTCCAGCACGCTGACGCAGCTCTCGCGCAGCGCACGGTCATCGTCCACGATGAGCATGCGGATGCCGGCTTTCAGCTCCGGGGTCAGCTGGGGAAGTCCGATGACCTCAGTCGCGCGCGCGGGGCGGCGTGACGGGGGGCGGGGCGACCGGCTGTTCGAGAGTGGTGACGACATCGCTGTGTGCAGCTCCTGTGTTCGTGAACTTGCGCCACAGGAGGCCTGAGGCACGTATCGCGCCGGAACGAGTTGTCGGGAGCGTCCGTTCGAAGTACCTGCATTTACAGGCACTTCGGCGCCCCGTCCGGAACCCTGTAACATGCCTGCCACACTGTGTTTCTGTCC
>JBOHSJ010000314.1:0-4937 GCA_050733035.1 Gemmatimonadales bacterium
GTCTCGGCCTGCTCGTCGGCCGCGATGCGGGCGGCGGCCGTGTCCGGCGCAGGACGGACCGGTGCCGGCGGCGCCGAGGCGGTGGAGCGGCCCCGCAACTTATCCCACGCCAGCTTCAGCTTGGCCTTGGCGGTGTCAACCTGGTCACACCCTGAGGTGGCGACCATCAACAGCGCGCATATCGCCAGCGTGCTGCGTCGCATTGCGAGCCTCCAGAGAGAGGAAGACGCGGGCGCCGTCCTGACCGCCCAGAACCGGTGTGTTGCGGCGCTCCGGATGCGGCATGATCCCCACCACGTTGCGGCCGGCGTTGCAGACGCCGGCAATATCATGCATCGAACCGTTCGGATTCTCGGTGACGTAGCGCAAGACGACCTGGGCATCGGCCTCGAGCGCGGCGGCCGTTTCGGCATCGGCGACGTAGCGGCCATCGCCGTGCGCGATAGGCAACGACAGCTCCTCGCCGCGCTCGTAGGCGCTCGTGAACGGCGTATCCGTGGCTTCGACCCGCACGCGCACCGGACGTGACAGGAACTTGAGGCGCGCGTTGCGCATCAAGGCCCCGGGCAGCAATCCCGCCTCGCACAAGATCTGGAATCCGTTACAAATGCCGAGGACCGAGCCACCCGCGCGCGCGTGTCCACGCACCGCGCGCATCACCGGCGAGAAGCGCGCGATCGCTCCCGAGCGAAGGTAATCGCCGTAACTGAATCCGCCCGGCAGAATCACGGCGTCGGCCTGCTGCAGGTCGGTGTCGCGATGCCACACGAAGTACGCGTCCGATCCCGCGGCGCGCGCGGCGTCGAGCGTATCCGCGTCGCAATTCGAGCCGGGGAAGACGACTACTGCGACACGTTGCATTCGTAGTCCTCGGTCACCGGATTCGCGAGCAGCCGGTCGCACATCGTGCGTGCTTTCGCCGCCGCCTCTTCGCGCGTGGACGCCTGTACCTGCAAGACCAGATGCTTGCCGGCGCGGACACTGGCTACGTCGCCGAAGCCAAGCGCCTGCAGGGCGTGCTGCACCGCCTGGCCCTGCGGGTCGAGCAGCGACGCCCGGGGCATCACGCGGATCTCCACCGTGTACGCGCTCATGCGGCTCCCGGCCGCCGTGGGCCGCGGAGATTCTGGTCGGTTTCGTCGATCACAATCGGACCTGCGATCTCAGCCTCCTCATCCTCGGCCGGCGCCCTGAAGAATCCGAGCAGGATCGCGCGCGCCACGCCGTAGGTCATGTAGACGATTCCCAGGGGGAACAGGAAGACGTCGTGCTGCCAAATCCCGAATACCAGGATAACAACAATCAGCGAGAGCCCCAATAGTCCGCGGACCGTGCGGAAACCGGCTCGGGGCAGGGTGGGATAATGGACGTTGCTCACCATGAGAATGGTGAGGGCAATCATCAGGAAGTTGAGCAGCAGGTGCCAGGGGAGCGGCGGCAGCGACGCAAACAGCTCCGTTTGCGTGAACGGGTAGAAGGTCGCGAGTGTCATGCCGGCGGCGGGCGACGGCATGCCGATGAAGTACGCCTTGGCACGCCCGGCCTGCGTGACGTTGAACCGCGCCAGCCGGATCGCCGCGGCCATGACGTAGAAGTAGCAGAAGATCCACGCCGCCGCCCCCGCCGCCGCGAACTCGACCTGATACATAAGGAAGGCGGGCGCGACGCCGAAGCTGACGATGTCCACGAGGCTATCCAGCTCGGCGCCGAAGCGCGTCCCGGTGCCCGAGATGCGCGCGACGCGGCCGTCCAGCGTGTCGAGGATGCCGGCGAACACGATGAACCACCCCGCGCGGTAGAACTCGCCGCGCGTCGCCAGCACCATCGACCAAATCCCGAAGAACAGATTGAACAGCGTGAACAGGCTGGGAACGACGATGACGACGCGGCGAATCGGGAATGGCGGCGGTCTCATTGATACTCCGCCAGCACGGTGCCGCCCACCCGCACGCGATCGCCCGGCTTCACCTTGAGCGCCGGCCGCGCCGAGAGCGGGATGAAGACATCGGTGCGTGAGCCGAACCGGATCAGACCAAGGCGCGCGCCCTGCGCCACGCGGTCGCCGGGCTTCGAGTCCGTAACGATGCGCCGCGCGATCAAGCCCGCGATCTGGCGAACCAGGACGCGCCCGTGCGGGCCGTGCAGTCCGATCGACGATTGCTCGTTGTCGAGACTCGCCTTTTCATCGGCCGCGTGCAGGAACTTGCCCTTGTTGTAGTGCACGAGCTCGACCGTGCCGTCCACGGGATAGCGATTCACGTGCACGTCGAAGACGGAGAGAAAGATCGAAATCCGCACGGAGCGCTCTTTGACATACATCGGCTCCTCGAGCTCCGTCACGTGCACCACCTGTCCCTCTGCGGCCGCGACGACATAGCGATCCCCTCGCGGACCCGGGCGAATCGGATCGCGAAAGAACGCGACGACCCAGATTGCCACGACGCCGAGTACGCCCGGAAGCACCCACCAGACGCCCCCCCAGCGGTTGGCGAGGAACGCCGCTGCGGCAACCAGCGTCCAAACGATGGCGATGAACGGCCAGCCTTCCGGTGCAAGTCTCACTCCAGTTCGGATCCCGTGATGCGCCGATACGCATCACGGTAGCGGTCGCTCGTCGCTTTCACGACGTCGTCCGGCAGCGGCGGCGGCGGCGCTTCGCCGTTCCACTTGCCTTGGCTCTTCAGATCGGCGAGGTAGTCGCGCAGCGGCTGCTTGTCGAAGCTCGGCTGCCCGCGGCCCGCCTGATACCGATCCGCCGGCCAGAAGCGCGACGAGTCCGGCGTCAAGATCTCATCGATGACGAGCAGCTCGCCTGCAGCGGTGGTGCCGAATTCGAATTTCGTGTCGGCGATGATGATGCCGCGCTGCGCGGCGTAATCGCGCCCGGCCTCGTACAGGGCGAGACTGGCCCCACGCAGGCGCTCGGCGGTGAGCCGGCCTAGGCCCTGGACGACGTGTTCGAACGTCACGTTCTCATCGTGCCCCTGCTCGGCCTTGGTCGCGGGCGAGAAAATCGGCGGATCGAGCTGGGCGCTTTCGACGAGTCCGTGCGGCATCGGCTCGCCGGCGAGCGTGCCCGACTGCTTGTACTCCGCCCACGCCGAGCCCGAGATGTAGCCGCGGACGACGCACTCGAACGGCACCGTCGTGGCACGGCGCGTCAGCATCGCGCGGCCATGCAGCTCGTCACGGTGCGGAGCGAGCGCGGGGACGCGCGCAACGATGTCGTCGGCGTTGGCCGTTAGAAGGTGGTGCGGCATCACCGACTCGAGGCGCTGGAACCAGAAGGCGCTCATCTGGGTCAGCACGGCGCCCTTGTGGGGCACCGCTTCCCGCATCACCACGTCGAACGCGCTGACGCGGTCGCTGGCAACAAGAAGCAACGTGCCCTCGTCAACCTCGTAAACCTCCCGAACCTTCCCGCGACGCAGGAGCGGGAGTGGCAGCTGGCTTTGCACGAGGACCGCTCCGGTCATACTTGAACCTCCGCCGCGGCCGCCGGGGGTGCGGGGGGGGGGGCGGCCGCTTGAATGGAACGCATGAGACCGGGAAGGACCCGATCGAGGAAATCATCGACCTGTTGCGGCGCGCGGCCTACGTAGGCTGTAGGATCGAGCTCATCGGCGCTGGCCCGCACGCCGAGCGTCTTGAATTCCGGCGTCCGTGCCAAGCGATCGAGCAGGTTCTCCGACCCCTGCAGGCTCTGACCGCGAATGACTTCATGCAGCTGTTGCCGGTCGCCGCCGGCCTTCACCCCGCGCATCAATAGCCGCTCGGTCGCGAGGAACGGCATCGCCCCGGCGACGTGCTGCGCAATCGTCTCTTCACGCACCTCGAGACCGGCGGCGACATTCGTCGTCAGCACGAGGATCGCGTCCGTCGCGAGGAACGCCTCCGGGATCACCAACCGCCGATTGGCACTGTCGTCCAGGGTGCGCTCGAGCCACTGCGCCGCCGCCGTGTGCCAGGCATTGCCCTCCAGTTCGATCACGAAACGCGCCAGGCTGGTCATGCGCTCGGCACGCATCGGATTGCGCTTGTAGGGCATGGCGGACGAGCCGACCTGCTCGCGCTCGAACGGCTCGAGCAGCTCGCCCTCGTGCTGCAGCAGCCGCAAGTCCGTGGCGAACTTCGCCGCCGATTGCGCGATGCCGGAAAGCACCGCGAGGATCTGGCCGTCGATCTTGCGCGTGTAGGTCTGGCCGGTGACCGACAACACGCGGTCGAACCGCATCGCGAGCGACACGCGCTGGTCGAGCTCGGCGACCTTGGCGTGATCGCCTTCAAACAGCTCGAGGAAGCTCGCCTGCGTCCCCGTCGTACCTTTGACCCCGCGGAAGCGCAGCGTCGAGATCCGATTGAGCAGCTCTTCAGCGTCGAGCGCAAAGTCCTGCATCCACAGCGTCATGCGCTTGCCGACCGTCGTGAGCTGCGCCGGCTGGAAATGCGTGTAGGCGAGACAGGGCAGGGCGCGATAGCGGCGCGCGACCTTGCTCATCGCGACGAGGACCGCGCCGATCCGGCCGAGCAGGAGCTGCATCGCCTCCCGCATCAGGATCAGATCGGCGTTGTCTGTCACGTAGGCGCTCGTGGCACCAAGATGAATGAAGGGACGAGCCGCCGGTGCTTGGTCGCCGAGATGGTGGATATGCGCCATCACGTCATGGCGCAGCCGGCGCTCGTACTCCGCCGCCTTGTCGAGCTCCGTGTCGTCGAGGTGGGTGCGCAGCTGCGTGATCGCGGCCTCGGGAATCCCTAATCCCAAATCCCGTTGCCCTTCCATTAACGCGAGCCACAACCGTCGCCATAAACCGATGCGACGGCGCTCGCCCCACAGCGCCTGCATGGCGGGAGAGGCGTAACGGGAGGAGAGCGGAGAGACCCAGCTCAAACCGCTGCTTTCGCCCGCGCGACCAGCTTGCTCCAGTCGGCGAGGA
>JBOHSJ010000315.1:0-2843 GCA_050733035.1 Gemmatimonadales bacterium
ATGTCATCCCGCGCGAAGCGCGGGACCTGCTTCCTGACCCCAAAGCAGATCCCGAGCACCGCGCGCCATCGCGCGCGGGCTCGGGATGACAAGCGCACGTTCGTTTGTGAGAGAGAGAAAAAGGGAGAGATCAGAAAGGTCGGAGGAGTTCTCCCAGGCGCGAATGCGAAGTACCTGCCATTCAGTAGAATACCCGCCATGAAAGCAGTTCTCTACGACACGTTCCAAGGCCCGCTTCGCTTGGTCGACGTCCCGGACCCCACCCCACCACCCGATGGCGTCGTCGTAAAAGTCGGGGCCTCGGGGCTTTGCCGCTCCGATTGGCACGGCTGGAAGGGCCACGACGCCGACGTGAAGGTGCCGCACGTCCCGGGACACGAGTTCGCCGGCACGGTGGTCGCATTGGGCAAAGACGTACGCAAATGGAAGCAGGGCGATCGCATCACCGTCCCCTTCTCGATGGGATGCGGCTCGTGCGAGCGGTGCCGCGGGGGCGACGAGCAGATCTGCGATCGCTACTACCAGCCGGGCTTCACCGGCTGGGGCAGCTTCGCGGAGTACGTCGCCCTCCCCTACGCCGACGTGAACCTGGTGCGCCTCCCCGATTCGATGAGCTTCACGACGGCCGCGCTCTTGGGCTGCCGCTTCGCGACGGCGTACCGCGCCGTTGTAGGACAGGGCCGCACGCAACCCGGCGAATGGGTGGCTGTGCACGGCTGCGGCGGCGTGGGCCTCTCGGCCATCATGATCGCGCAGGCGCTCGCTGCCCGCGTGATCGCCGTCGACATCAGCGCCGAGAAACTCGATCTGGCTACGGCGTGTGGCGCCGAGATCGCCATCGATGCGCGTAAGGTGGCGGATGTGGCGGGGGCGATTCGGGAGGTGACGGGCGGCGGGGGGGGCGCCCACGTCTCGATCGACGCCCTCGGCAGCCCCGCCACCTGCCGCAATTCGATCCTCTCACTCCGGAAGCGGGGCCGGCACCTTCAGGTAGGCTTGCTCCTCGCCGATCAGAGCGAGCCCCCCGTACCCATGAGTCAGGTGATCGCGCGGGAGCTCGAAATCCGGGGGACGCACGGTCTGCAGGCGAGGGAATACGCGGGGATGCTGGAGTTGATCACCAAGGGACGGCTGCATCCTGAGAAGCTGTTGGGAAAAACGATTGCCTTATCGCAGGTCGGTCCCGAGCTCGCAGGGATGGATTCGTTCCCCGGTGTCGGCGTTACGGTCGCCGTCCTGCAGTAGCTCGCGCCGCGAGGAATTGCTTCGCCCGCGCTCCGATCGCGGCGTAGTCGCCCCGAGCCAACGCGTCCTTTGAGATAAGCTCCGTCCCGACCCCCACGGCCGCGGCGCCCGCTTCGAAAAGCTCCGCGATGTTCTGGAGCGTCACGCCGCCGGTCGGGACGAGCGGGATGTCTGGAAACGGCCCGTGCAGCGCCCGCAGATACGCGGCGCCGCCCACGCTCTGCACCGGAAACACCTTCACCATGTCGCCGCCGAGGCGAAACGCCTCGAACACTTCGCCCGGCGTGAGCGCGCCCGGGAGCACGGTGACACCCGCGCGATGCGCGGCCTCGATCACTTCCGGTACCAGGCACGGCGTCACGATGAACTCCGCACCGGCATCCACCGCGCGCTTCGCCGTCTCGGCGTCCGTCACCGTCCCCGCGCCGAGCAGCATTTTGCCGAGAAACCGTTTTGCAACGGTGCCGATCGCATCGATCGCATTGGGAACCGTCATCGTGATTTCGCAGATTGGGAGTCCCGCGTGCAGCAGGGCTTCTGCGACCGGCACGACCACGTCCGCGCTCGAGGCGCGGATGATTGGGATAATGCCGATTTCACGAAGCTTTGAGACAGATGTCAACGCGACACCCGTACGCTCGCGCCGCTCAGGAGCTGCTCGACCTCGCTGCGGGTCACCAGGCAGAAATCGCCCGGGATCGTGTGCTTGAGCGCGGACGTCGCGGTCGCGAAGCGGACGGCCTCGTCCCAGCCGCGATTCTGCAGCCGGCTCACGATCAGCCCGCCGCTGAACGCGTCACCGGCGCCGATACGATCCACGACCTCGACCTCGTAACGCGGCGCGGTGAGGATGTTCCCGTCCACCAGCGCGAGCGCCGCGTACGGATTGTCCCGCAGCGTGATCGCTACCGCGCCCACCCCGAGCCGTTGCGCAAGCACGTACGCGACCTCGGCGAACTCGTCCTGGGACTCGGCCGCGATCCCGAACACGACCCGCGCGTCTTCCTCCGTCGTGATGAGCACATCCACGTGCTCCATCAGCGGCTCCTGCACCGCGCGTGCCTGCTTGGCGCCCCACAGCTTGCTGCGATAGTTCAGGTCGTAGCTCACCGTGAGGCCAGCCTTCTTGGCAGCGGTGAGCGACTCGGCTGTGACCTTGGCCGCGGCGTCGCTCAACCCCGGCGTGATCCCGCTGACGTGGTACCAGCGCGCTCCAGTTAATAGGGACGCCCAGTCGATGCTGCCGGGAGTGATTCGGCTGATCGCCGACGCCGCACGATCGTACAGCACGCTGCTGGCGCGCGGCGCGGCACCCAGCTCCACGAAGTAGAGACCCGCTCGTCCTTCTGCCGTCCACTCGACGTGCGCGTCCACGCCTTGCTCGCGGGCGCGCCCGGCGATCATGCGGCCCAGCCCGTTGTCGGGAAGCCGCGATACCCAGCGCGACTTGACGCCGAGCCGCGCGGCGAGCACGGCGACGTTCAGCTCGCTCCCGCCGACATACGCGTCGAAGCTCGAGGCTTGCTCGAGCCGCTGATGCCCCGGCGGCGTCAGCCGCACCATCGCTTCGCCGAAGGTGACGAGATCCATGCGCAATC
>JBOHSJ010000316.1:0-2840 GCA_050733035.1 Gemmatimonadales bacterium
CGCCCTGACATCGCCGTGCTCGACATGCTCCCGGACGACGAGCAGGTCCTGAAAACCGCGGCGAGCGCGGAGAGCTACACCCTGTTCGATCTGAAGCTGGCGGCGGGCTATCACCCGCAGTACGCGCGCAACACGCTGCAGCTGAACCGTGGGGTCGTCGCGGGAACGCTGCGCTTCAGCGAGATCGGCCAGCTCGCCGGGATCGACGCGACGGATTGGAGCTGGGCGCCGCTGTTCGCCGATTTCGACAACGACGGCCTCAAAGATCTCTTTGTCACCAACGGTATCTATCGCCGCCCCAATGACCTCGACTACATCGCCTCACTGGACAGCGGGCCGCCCAACGTCGCCAGGATGCCGCACGTCCCGATCGCCAACTATGCGTTCCGCAACAACGGTGACTTGACGTTCTCGAATGGGACTAGGGATTGGGGATTGGGGATTAGGGGGTTTTCTAACGGCGCTGCTTATGCGGACCTGGACAATGACGGCAACCTCGACCTCGTGGTAAACAACCTCAATGAGGCGGCCTCGATCTACCGCAATGTTGGATCGGGAGGGCATTATCTCGAGGTCATTCTCAATGGAAACGGTGGCGGGATCGGCGCCAAAGTCACGATCACTCACGGTGGCAAACGGCAGCTCGTCGAGGCCATGCCGACCCGCGGCTTTCAATCCTCTGTTGATCCGCGACTGCACTTTGGACTCGGCTCGGCCACGCGCATCGACTCGCTCACGGTGGTCTGGCCGGACCGCCGAGTACAGGTGCTGGCAAACGTCGCGGTTGATACGACGATCACGCTGTCGCAAGCGGACGCGCGCCACCGGGCGTCAGGCCGTCCGCCCGTCCGGCCGCCCCTGTTCTCGGACATCACCGCACAATTCGGTATCACGTATAGACATCGAGAGAACACATTCTACGATTTCACCCGCGAGCCGCTCATGCCGCACTTGCTCTCGACCGAGGGGCCAGCGCTGGCCGTCGCGGACGTCAACGGCGATGGCCTGGACGATTTCTTCGTGGGCGGCGCCAAGTGGCAAGCCGGCGAGCTGTGGCTGCAGCGCGCCGCTGGCTCGTTCCGCCGCGGCGTCGAGCCGGCGTTTCAGGCCGACAGCCTGCACGAGGATGTCGATGCGACGTTCTTCGACGCGGACGAAGACGGTGATCGCGATCTGTACGTGGTGAGCGGCGGCAACGAGTTTTGGGAAGGCGAGCCGATGCGCGACCGGCTGTATCTGAATGACGGCCGCGGCAATTTTCGCCGCGCGCCGGATGCCCTGCCCGATTTCCTCCACAACGGATCCTGCGTCGTCCCGGCCGACTTCAATGGGGACGGGCACGTGGATCTGTTCGTGGGCAGTCGCGTGGTCACGCGGCACTACGGAGCGATGCCGCGCAGCTATCTGCTCGAGGGCGATGGCACCGGTCATTTTCGCGACGTCACGCCGGAAATCATGGCCAACGCCGGGATGGTAAGCGCCGCCGCCTGGCTCGATGGTGATCTGGTCGTCGTCGGAGAATGGATGCCGGTGCGCATTTTCCACCAGGAAAACGGCGGGTGGGTCGAGCGCTCGTTGCCGTCCACCACGGGTTGGTGGAATCACGTGCAGACGGCAGACCTCAACCATGACGGCCGCCTCGACCTCATCCTGGGCAACCTCGGCTTGAATGCCTTCATTCGCGCGTCTGCGCGCGAGCCGGCCCGTCTGTACCTGGGCGACTTTTTCGGCACGGGTACCGTCACGCCGATCGTCACCACGTCCCGGCACGGCGTCAGCTATCCGCTGACGGGTCGAGACGAGCTGATCCAGGCGCTGCCGCAGTTGCGCCCGCGCTATCCGACCTATGCCTCGTTCGGCGCGAGTCGCGTCGAGGATTTCATTCCGCGCAAGGCATTGCAACAGGCGCACATGCTCACGGCGGAGACATTCGCCAACGCCGTCGCGCTGAACCTCGGAGGTGGAACGTTCGAGCTGCGGCCGCTGCCCACCGAGGCGCAGTTTTCCCCTGTCTATGCGTCACTCGCCCGGGATTTCGATGGTGACCGCAAGACCGACCTGATTGTCGCGGGCAATTTCTCCGGTGTGACGCCCGTTCAGGGCCGCTACGACGCGAGCTATGGCCTGCTGCTCAAGGGCGATGGGGTTGGGGGCTTGGGACCAGTGGAGATGGAGCAGAGCGGGCTGGTGATCGAAGGTCAGGTCCGCCGCATGGCGTTTCTCACTCGAGCGAATGGCGAACGGGTGATCCTCGTGGCGCGGAACGATGACCGTCTACAGATCATTCAAATGAGATAGCCCCGCTTCATCAGGTTACGCCCCGACGCCGCGTAGCCATCGCCGTCGGGCAGGTGCCACCCCATCGAATCCGCCAGACGGTCGTAGATGTTGAACAACGCGCACACGTGAATGGCGTCTTCGATCGCCTCATCCGACAGCCCGGCGGCGCGGAGCGGCGTGACGTCGGCGGGGCGGATCTCGTCGGGCCGCAGGGTCAGTTTTTCCAGGAACCCCAGGGTCGCCCGCAGCTTCGCATCAAGCGGCGCGCTGCGCCAATCGTCCAGTACCGCGTTGACGAATCTCTCGTCGTTCAGGGCCAGCGACGCGACCGCGCCGTGAGCGCCCGTTCAGAAGACGCACTGGTTCATGCGCGACGTGAACGCCGCGAACAGCTCCCGCTCCCCGACGCTCCAGTCCGACGGACCGCGCATCACCGCCTGCGTCCAGGCGCACATCGGCCGGCCCCAGAACTCCGGCCGGTACAGGATGGTCTTCACGACGTCCGGCACGCGGCGGCGGCTCACCAGTCTGATCAGGATCAGCTTGAGCTTCTCGCCCAG
>JBOHSJ010000317.1:0-8294 GCA_050733035.1 Gemmatimonadales bacterium
GCGTTCGTGAGCTACGACCTCGAGCGGGCGCGCGCGGTGGAAGACTCGGTACGACGGGCGGGCGGGCAGACGGGCGGACGGGCGGAAACGGCGGTTCAGGTGTTGTCCGCCGAAACCGACCGCCTCGAGCGCTTGGCGAGGGAGTTCTCGGAGTTCGGCCGCCTCCCCGAAGGACCGCAGAGTGAGATCGATCTCGTCGAGCTGCTCGATGAGCTGGGGCGCACCGGGGTGCCGGAGGGCGTGCGTGTCACCGTCGATGCGAACGGCGGACCCTCCGGGCTGCTCGGTCATTACGAGCCGCTGCGCCGCGCCTTCGCCAACCTCTATCGCAACGCGGCCGAGGCGATGAAGGGGCGTGGCGCCATCGATGTGACGGTTACCGGCGACGGCGCCGGGCTCGCCGTCACGATCGCCGATCACGGTCCTGGCATTCCCGCCGAGGTGCGCCAGCGCGTCTTCGAGCCGTACTTCACGACGAAGGACGACGGCACGGGCCTCGGCCTGGCGCTCGTGCGCGTGACCGTCGAAGCACACCGTGGCACGATCAGCGTGGGCGAGACCCCCGGCGGTGGAGCGACATTCGCGATCGTGTTTCCCCCAGGCCCCAATCCCCAGTCCCCAGCCCCCAGTCCATGAGCCCACGGGTTCTCCTCGTCGACGACGAGGCCAACATTCGCCGCATGGTCGGGGCGCTGCTGCAGTCCGAGGGCTACGAGACCGTCGAGGCTGCTGACGGCAACGCGGGCGTAGCGCGCGCCGTCGAGGACGCGCCCGACGTCGTGCTGCTCGACCTGATGATGCCGCCCGGTCCCGACGGCCTCGCCACGCTGGAGCAGATCCGCAAGCGCGCGCCGCACGTGCCGGTGGTGATGATGAGCGGCAAAGCCAATCTCGCCGACGCCGTCCGCGCGACGAAGCTCGGCGCCTTCCAGTTCCTCGAGAAGCCGCTCACGCCCGAGGGCGTGCTCGTGGCACTGCGCGGCGCGCTCGAGCTGGGCCGCACCCTCGCCGAGAACAAACGGCTCCACGAGCAACTGGGCCACTCCGATCCGTTGGTCGGCGCCAGCGCCGCGATGGAGGATCTGCGGGCGCTGATCGCGCGCGTCGCGCCGACGGAATCGCGCGTGCTGATCACCGGCGAGTCGGGCACCGGCAAGGAGCTCGTCGCGTCGGCGATTCACCGCCAGAGCGCGCGCGGCAACAAACCGTTCGTCACGGTGAACAGCGCCGCGCTGCCCCGCGATCTCGTCGAATCGGAAATGTTCGGCCATGAGCGCGGCGCCTTCACCGGCGCCACCGAGCGGCGGCAGGGACGCTTCGAGCTGGCCGACGGCGGCACGCTGTTTCTCGACGAGGTCGGCGACCTGGGACCGGAGGCGCAGGCGAAGCTGCTGCGGGTGCTCGAGACCGGTGTGGTCGAGCGCGTCGGCGGCGAGCGGCCGTTCGCGGTGAACGTGCGGGTGCTCGCCGCGACGAACAAGGATCTGCAGCAGGAAGTGCGGCAGGGACACTTCCGCGAAGACCTGTGGTTCCGGCTCAACGTGCTGCCGATCCACATCCCGCCCCTGCGCGAGCGGACCGAGGATGTCGCGCCGCTGGTGCGGCATTTCGCGAGCCGCTGCGCGGCACGGCTCGGCCGGCCCGTGAAATTCGACGCGGGCGCGGTGCCGCTGCTGGCCGCCTACGGCTGGCCCGGCAACGTGCGGGAGCTCGCGAACATCGTCGAGCGGATGGCGATCCTTGCAACTGCGGAACTGATAACTGCGGCAGACGTCGCCCGCGTGGTGCCGAACAATGGAGTCGGAGTGGTAGCAGTCACCCCAGGAAGCGATGAACCGTGGCGGGACATCGCGCTCAGCGAGACGCTCGACCAGCACGAGCGCGCGCTGATCGCCAAAGCCCTCTCCGTGTCGCGCGGTAACGTCGCCGAAGCCGCGCGCCGCCTGCAAACCGACCGGGCGAATCTGTACCGCCGCATGCGCCGTCTCGGCATCGAGCCTCCAACGAAGGCTGACCTATGATCGCTTTGCTGCTGGTTGTGATGACGCAGGATACGACCATCGTGATCCACCCCGACAGCTCGAGCGCGACACTCGCAGCGCGCGCGCTGCCGCGCGTGGTGTCCGACGAAGTCATCCGTTTCTACAACGCGCCCGGGACCACCCGCCTCGTGGGCCGGACCCGGCTGCCGCGCGGCAACGAATGGCGCGGCGACGTCGCCGTGCGCAACGGCCCCGTCATGGTCGCGGGCCGCGTGCAGGGCACGCTCGTCGTCATCAACGGCGCTGTGCTGTTCGAGACGGGCGCCGAGGTGACGGGGGACGTCATCGTCGTGGGCGGCATCGCGGACGACACCGCCAAGGCGCGCATCGGCGGAGAAGTCCGCACCTATCGAGAGCCGCTGCTGTACCGCCTACATAAGGAAGGCGACGAGATCGTGTACGCGCCGAATCTGCGGCGCCGCCTGTGGAATCCGGGGGCGCACGTGTCGTGGGGCACGGCCGACTCGCGCTCCTCCCTGACGATCGCGACCGGCGGCACGTTCAACCGCATCGAGGGGTTGCCCGTGGTGTTCGGCCCGCTCTTCGATTGGAAGATCGAACGGAACTTCCGGCTGCGCGTGGACGCGCTCGGCGTGTTCCGGTCGGCCGGCGATCTGTCCGACAAGCGCAGCGACCTCGGCTACATGTTCCGCGGCGAGCTGCGCTCCGGCGATGTGCGTTCGGTCGGCATCGGGGTGCGCGCGTTCGACGTCGTTGCGCCGGTCGAAGACTGGGGACTGCATAACGCGGAAATCGGATGGAGCGCATTTCTGTTCGGCCGCGATTACCGCGACTACTATCTGAACAAGGGATGGGCCGCGCGCGTGTTCGCGCAGCCGGAGCGCCAGGTCGGGCTGTCGCTCGAGCTGCGCCGCGAATGGCAGACCAGCGTGATCAACCAGGATCCCTGGACGGTGTTCCGCAACTCCGACATCTGGCGCCCCAACCCACCGATCGACGAAGGGCATTTCACGACGGTCGCGGCGAACGCATCGCTCGATACGCGGAACGACAGTGACGAGCCCACCTCCGGCTGGCTGGCGCGTGCGTCGCTCGAGCACTCGCGCAGCAAGGACGTCGTGCCGCAAGCGGGCGTGCCGGCGAACGTGCGGGATTCGGTTCCGACCGACGGCTCGTACCGGTTCAGCCGGCTGTTCCTGGATGTCCGCCACTTCGCCCGCATCAGCCCGACAGGACGCGTGAACCTGCGTTTGATCGCGGGCGGCTGGGCGGGCGGCGATCCGCTCCCGTTGCAGCGCCGGCTCTCGCTCGGCGGTCCCGACCCGATGCCGGGACACCCGTTCCGCGCCAGCTCGTGCAACACCGCGTTCACCGATCCGGCGTTTGCCAGCACGCTGGTCGCCGCGTGCGACCGCGTGATCGCGATCCAGACCGAGTACCGCGGCCATGTGAAGCTCAACTGGAGCTACAACCCGTGGAAGGACGACAAGCCCGATGGGGAGGAACCGGGACGGTCGTTTTTCTGGCTCGAGGGGCTCGACGTCGTCGTCTTCGCCGACGCGGGCCAGGGATGGCTCGTCGGCAACACGCCGGGACACGTCCCCGCCGGCCGGCTCCCCGGCTTTTCGAGCTGGCTCGTGGACGCGGGACTCGGGCTCGATTGGGGAGGATTCGGCGTCTACATAGGCAAGGCGGTAACCACCGGCGAACGACTGCGCTTCACGGTCCGGCTCGATCACCGGTTCTAGAGTGCGCCCTTTGTGGTGGGTGGCCATCGCCATGGCCCTCACGCCGCAGGTGGGCGCCGCGCAGTCGCCCACGCTGACCGTCACGCTGCAGAGCAACATTCCGCGCGTGCGCAGCACCGGGCTTTTGTCCGACGGAAAATTCGTGGGGTTGATGCGCTCGGGCTTTCCACTGCGGCTGCACTACCGGCTCGAGCTGTGGCGAGTGCGCGCCAGCTGGTTCGATCAATTCGTGCGCGAGGTGATGTGGGACGCGGTCGCCCGCAACGACCCGCTCGCCGACGACTTCGTGCTCATCCGTCAGGGCGGCAACGTCAGCCGCTTCGCGACGCCGGAAGAACTGTCGGCCGCGCTCGATATCCCGTACGTCGTCACGCTTCGCCCGAGTGGCAGCTCCGGCGGCCGCTACTACTTCGTGGCGCGGCTCGAGGTGACGACGCTCAACGACACCGATCTGGAAGAATTGTCGCGCTGGCTCTCGGGAGACGTGGGACCGGTGGTGTCGGGCGAAGGAAACTTCGGTGAAGCGTTGGCGCGGGGAGCGCAGCGGGTGCTGGTGCGGCTCGCGGGCCTGCCGCGTCAGCGGCTCGAGGCGCGCAGTCCTACGATCCGAATTGACGGTCGATAGCGGTCCGGATTTCCATCAGCGACTTGCCCTGCTTCGCCATCCCGCTCGCGACCATCGCCTCACCCATACAGACATCGCAGTAGGCCCCGTGCTCACTTTCGAAACAGGTGAGCAGCGAGCGGTGGCCGGCGTGCTTGGAGCAGTCACAATAGCAATACACACCGTCGAGCGTCGCGGCCGCTTCGCGGGCGGCGGCGTAGGCCTCGTCCGCACCGGGGGTGCGCGGGACGAACGATTGGGGGACGACCTTCGCCGGCGTGATGCCCGGCCGCGGCGTGGGATGGGTCGAGGCATCTGCCGATCGCCCACCCCCCAGAAGCACGACTCCCGCCAACGCCGCGAGCGCCGCGCCGGTGACCACCCACGGAGTTTTCGACATTACATCGCTTCGAGGGTGGCCAGCACGTCGGCTCCATAGAAGAGCCGGATGTACTTCGCCTGCGTCCGCGTGAGGCGGCGGACGGCCCACGAGAGGTGCACGAAGTGCGGCTCGTGAGGCGAGCGCAGGGGATGCATCCCGACTTCCTCGGGGAGCAGGTTGCCCTTGCGGGTGTTGCAACTCGAGCAGGCGGTCAGGACGTTCGTCCAGGCGTTCGTCCCACCCCGCGACAGCGGCACGAGGTGGTCGCGCGTGAGGCACTCGCGCTGCCGCAGCTCCTGCTGCGAACGGCCGCAGAACTGGCAGCGGTAGTTGTCGCGCGCAAACAGGAACGTGTTGGTGACTTGGCGGCGGAAGCGGCGAGGGACGTGGACGAAGCGAACCAGGCGAATGACGGCGGGACGTGGAACCGCCATTCGCTCGCTATGGACAGGCGTGCCCTCCGCCTCCACGACTTCGGCCTTGCCGTCGATGACCAGCCGCAGCGCCCGGCGCACGGGCACCATGGTCAGCGGCTCGAACGAGGCATTGAGGGCAAGGCAACGCATGCGATATGCTAATACCGAGCAGCAACTTGCGGCAAGTAAGGCGCTTACGGGCTCGCTGCGGGCTGGAACGAGCGCCGTAACTCTTCTATTTGCGACTCGACGGAGGCACGGGACGCACCTCCAGGCGTAGCACGGCTTTCGACGCTTTGCTCCCAGGTGCCCAGCTGGGCCAGGGCGGGTCCCAACGCGGGATGGATCTCGGTCGCGACCTTGGCCGGGACTTTGTCCAGTGTGACACCGGCCTGCTCCGCCGCACGAACCAATTTGCCGATCAATCCGTGACTTTCCCGAAATGGCACACCCGACTCGACCAACAGATCTGCCAGATCGGTGGCTCGCATAGCGGGATCGAGCGCCGCCGCCATGCGCTCGGCGTTCACCGTCAGCGTGTCGATCGCGCCCGTCACCGCCGGCAGCACCGTCGCGAGCGTGTCGCAAGCGTCGAACAGCAGCGCCTTGTCCTCTTGCAGGTCCTTCTGATAGCCCGCGGGAATTCCCTTCAGCGTCGTCAGCAGCGCCACGAGATCGCCCAGCATTCTTCCGGACTTACCGCGCGCGAGCTCGAACACGTCGGGGTTCCGTTTTTGCGGCATGAGGCTGGAACCGGTACTGAAGGCGTCTGACAGCGTGACAAAGGCGTACTCGCCGCTGGCGTAGGTGATCAGCTCCGACCCAAGCCGCGAGAGGTGCGTGCCGATGAGCGCGATCGCAAAGAGCACGTCCGCCACGAAGTCGCGATCGCCGGTGGCATCGAGCGCGTTTGCCGAGACGGCGCGGAAGCCGAGGGCTTCCTTGAGGAGCACCCGGTCCACGGGGAACCCGGAGCCGGCGAGCGCCCCCGAGCCGAGCGGCAGCTCCGCCGTGCGGCGCCGCGCATCGGCGAGCCGCTGGCGGTCGCGCACGAGCGGCCAGGCGTGCGCCAGCAGGACATAGGCCCAGCGCACCGGCTGGGCGCGCTGGCCGTGCGTGTAGCCGGGAAGAATCGCGTCGAGGCCGTCC
The DNA here is from genome assembly GCA_050733035.1 of Gemmatimonadales bacterium. Lineage (GTDB taxonomy): Bacteria > Gemmatimonadota > Gemmatimonadetes > Gemmatimonadales > GWC2-71-9 > 20CM-2-65-7. Next base: position 6,303 of record JBOHSJ010000317.1, read on the forward strand.
TTGGCTTTGGCGACGAGCGTGCGGCCGAGCGCGGCGACGGCGGCATCCAGCTCGTCGATCGCGTCGAGGGTCCACAGCCGCAGATCGGTGGCCACCTGATCGTTGCGCGAGCGGCCGGTATGCAGCTTCCCGGCGGCGGCGCCGATCTCAGCGTAGAGGAGGCGTTCGACGAGCGTGTGTACGTCCTCGTCCGGCGCGCCGACGGCGGCGCCATCGGCGAGCTTGTCGGCCACGCGATCGAGACCGCCGAGCAGTTGCGCTTCCTCATCGGCAGTCACGACACCTGCCTGGCAGAGCGCGTGCACCCACGCCTTGCTCGCGGCGACGTCCTGCGGCCAGAGACGATGATCGACGGGGAGGCTGCGGTTCAGCGCGTCGAGCGCTTCGCTCGGTCCCAGAACGAAGCGTCCGCCCCACATGTGATGCGTGTCAGCTTGCTGGGACATCCGTCCGCTCGGCTTCGAGCCCCGCCGCGATCCTGCTGGCGAGCCCGTACAGCCGGATGAAGCCCTCGGCGTCCTTCTGGTTGTAGACGTTGTCCTTGCCGAACGTCGCGTACGACGGCTGGTAGAGCGCGTACGGGCTTTCGCGGCCGGCGACGATGACGTTCCCCTTGAACAGCTTCAGCCGCACGGTCCCCGTCACATGTTTTTGTGTCGCGGTAACGAGCGCGTCGAGCGCCTCACGCTCCGGCGTCCACCACCGGCCGTCGTACACGAGGTCGGCGTAGCGCAGCGCCAGCTCGTCCTTCATCCGCAGCGTGCGGCGATCGAGTACCATCTGCTCCAGCTCGCGGTGCGCGGCGTAGAGCACGGTACCGCCGGGCGTCTCGTACACTCCGCGCGACTTCATGCCGACGAGACGGTCTTCGACGACGTCGGCACGGCCGACGCCGTGCTCGCCGGCGACTTCGTTGAGTTGTTCGAGGAGCTCGACTGGACCGAGAGGAACGGCATCGACGCTGACGGGACTGCCTTCTTCGAACCCGATGGTGACCACGACGGGCTCATCCGGCGCTTCGACCGGGTTCTTCGTCATGACGAAGATGTGCTCGGGCGCTTCCTGCGACGGGTCCTCGAGGATGCCGCCCTCGTGTGAGCAGTGCCACAGGTTACGGTCGGTGGAGTACGGCTTCTCGGCCGTCGCCTGGACCGGCACGCCCTTCGCGTGCACATACGCGATGAGATCGTCGCGGCTCTGGAACTTCCATTCACGCCAGGGGGCGATGATCTGCAGCTCGGGCGCGAGCGCCGCGTACGTCAGCTCGAAGCGGACCTGGTCGTTGCCCTTGCCGGTGCAGCCGTGCGCCACCGCGTCGGCGCCGAGGCGTTGCGCGACCGCGACCTGGTGCGCGGCCGTGAGCGGCCGGGCCATCGAGGTGCCGAGCAGATAGGTGCGGGCGTAAATCGCGCCGGCGCGCAACGTCGGGAAGACGAAGTCGCGCACGAATTCCTCGCGCAGGTCCTCGATGATGCAGTCGTCGGCGCCGGAGCGCTTGGCTTTGGAGATCAGGCCGTCGAGCTCGCCGAGCCCCTGCCCCACGTCGGCGGCGAAGCACACGACGCGCGCGCCGTACGTCTCGCGCAGCCAGGGGACGATGGCGGAGGTATCGAGCCCGCCGGAATAGGCGAGGACGACAAGGGGACCGGTTGGGGGTTTATGCATAAGTGTGCATAAAAATACACACGGGCCGAGCGGGTTCGCAAGACCCCATCACCATCCCCATCCCTGCCTGTATTTGGGTTTGATGTACTCCTCTGGAATGGTGGCATTGAGCACGGCCCCGGTCTGCGGGTTCACGTCGATCGCCTGCGCCGTGCGGACGGCGAGGTTGCCGAGCAGCACCATCTCCGTGAGCGGCCCCGAATGATCGGGAATGTTGGATCCCGCGGGGCTACCACCCTTGCACGCGGCGGTCCATTCGGCGTACGAGCCTTCGGTGCGCGGGTATTTCTGGGGCACCGGGCGAGCGGCAACCTCGGCTTGCTTCGC
>JBOHSJ010000318.1:0-5001 GCA_050733035.1 Gemmatimonadales bacterium
GTGCAACACCATCGGCGCGACCGCTTCTGACGAATCGGCCCGCACGACGCGCAGGGTCAGGATCTTTGATCCGATCGAGCCCTTGAACCGCGCCGCAGACTGCGCGCCGCCGTTCGCGCCGTACAACCCCACCAGATCAAAGCGGCCCTTCTTGTCGAGCATGATCGGCTCGTTGGTATTGCCCGCGCCGCACGCGCCCGTGAACTGCGTCGAGACCTGCGTTGCGTTGAAGCGGCCTTCCGCGCTGCCCCACGTACCCATCAAGAGAATCCCGCCGGGCGCATTGGGCGACTGACACGCGCCCCAAATCGTGGCCGCCGCGGCGCCCGCTAAAGCAATCCATCCCAGATGTCGCATACACTCCTCCCGTTCGGAGGAGAAAACGCAGGATTTGTGCCTCAGCGATGCCAGTGCGGCACCGCGGTCCACTTTTCAGCGACGAAGAAATCGGCGGGCAAATCCACGTTGCCGCGCCAATCGCTGTACTCCTCCTTTTGGATGAGCTTGCCGCCCTGCAGAATGTCGACGCGCACGGCCAGCCATCCCCCCGCAACCGGTCTGTAGTCCTTCAATAAAATGTCCGCCACCTCGTTCGGCGCTGCCGGATTGAGCGGGACGAGCATTCGCACCACCACCAGCCGCTCCTGATCGACCCAGAACTGCGGTGAGGTGGTATCGCTCGTGCTCGAGCTTCCGGCGACCCAGACCGGGCGGCTGTCGAACGTGTCGGCGTGCAGCCGCGTCAGGTCGAACTTGTAGGGCGAAATCTGTTTGAGCGTCGTGTCCATCGGCTGGGCGTAGACTCCCGCGACGAACGGCAGGAACGGATTCCCCGACGCCGCCTTGCGGGTGACGCTGCCTTCCCGCACCACGTACAGCGAATCTGCCGTGTAGATGACGCCGTTGCCGTCCTTGGGATTACCGAAGTCGATCCGGAGCCGGTCCGGCGTGAGCAGCGCCTCGTACCAGGTTGACGTGTCGGTCACGCCGTTGGGCCGGACCTGCGTGGTCTTCTGGATGAACGTGACCGTCCGGAACCATTTGCCGGCGTAGGCGTCGCGCATCTGGAGCAGCAGGTCCGTGCCATTGCGCGGCGGCGGCTGCTTGGCCGGCCCCGGCTGGTTCCCCGCACAGGCCGCCCAAACCCCTACCCCCCAAACCCATATCCCTATCTTGGCTGCCACCGCGCCTCTTTGAGGAGCTGCGCGACAATGTCGGCTGCCGTCCGGCCCGCCGCTTCCGCCGCAAAATTGATCACGATCCGGTGCGTCAGCACCGTGGGCGCGACGGCGCGCAGGTCGTCCTCATCCGCCATGGGCCGGCCGTCCAGCGCCGCCCGCGCCTTGGCGCCGAGCACGAGGTACTGAGAGGCGCGGGGGCCGGCACCCCAGGAGATGTATTCCTTAATGAAGGGTAGGGAGTCTTGCTCGACTGGCCGAGTCAGCCGCACCAGCGTCACCGCCGCCTTCACCAGCGCCTGCGACACCGGAATCCGCCGCACCAGGTGCTGCATCGCCAGCACGTCCTCGGCTGTGAGCACGGGGCCCACATCGGCCGTGGCATCGCCGGTCGTCTGCGTGACGATCGCCTCTTCCTCTTCGTGCGACGGATAGTTCACGCGCAGCTCGAACATGAACCGATCCAGTTGAGCTTCTGGGAGGGGATAGGTCCCCTCCTGTTCGATCGGATTATGCGTGGCGAGGACGAAGAACGGCGATGGCAGCGTGTGAGTTTGGCCCGCCGCGGACACCTCGTGCTCCTGCATCGCCTGCAGCAGCGCCGCCTGCGTCTTGGGCGGCGTGCGGTTCACCTCGTCCGCCAGCACGATGTTGGCGAACACCGGCCCGCGTACGAACCGGAACCCGCGCTTCCCGGTTGCGAGATCCTCTTCGATGATCTCCGTCCCGGTGATGTCGGACGGCATGAGGTCGGGCGTGAACTGGATCCGATTGAAGCCGAGATCGAGCGTCTCGGCGAGGGTCTGGACCATCAGCGTCTTGGCGAGCCCCGGCACGCCGACGAGCAGCGCATGACCGCCGGAGAAGATCGCGGTGAGAATCCCGTCCAACACGTCGCGCTGCCCCACGATGACTTGGCCGACCTGACCGAGCAGGTCGGCGCGCGCCGAGGAGAGTCGCTCGAGCAGCTCGACGTCACCGGAGGGAGCGGGGAGCGGGGAGCGGGGAGCGGTGGTCATGAGACCGAATTTAAGCAGTTGCAGCGCAAATAGTTGAGGTCCTAACACTTTGCTTGCGAAAAATTTCACAAGCGTCTAGGTTTCCCGGCGCAACATGACTCCCGCACAAAAAGACGAGGGTCCGGAGGCCAAAGGCTACGGCCAGGGCTACGAGTACTTCGGGATGGCGCTCAACTTCACGGTCGCCATTCTCCTGTTCGGTGCGGGCGGTTGGTTTTTGGATGGCTGGATCCATACGCGGCCGCTGTTCACGATCATCGGCGCATTCGTCGGCGGGTTCGCGGGGTTCATGAGCATCTATTACCGCGTGAAGCGGGACTCGGGGCTCGGACCTGGGAGCTCGGGAAAACCGAAGTCATGAAGACCTGGGCGCTGTTTCTTGCGCTTGGCGTGGGGCTTTGTGCGGTGGTGACCTTGTTGGGCGGAAAGCCGGCGGCCATCGGTGGAGCAGTCGCTCTACTCGCGCAGACGTGGGCCGTAGCGATCCTCAAGCCCAAGACCCGAGCCCCGAACCCCCAGTTTATGGCCCGCTGGCTCGGCGGCATGGGCATCCGGTTTCTGGCGTTGGGGGCCCTGGTGGTGTGGGCAGCCACCCACCGCGCTTCTCTTCCGCCGTTACCCGCGGTTCTTGGTTATCTCGGCGTGCTGTTGCCGCTCCTGTTCCTGGAGACGAGGTTTCTCAAGTGATCCAGAAGCCCGACATCGGCGCCATGATCTTCCATCACACCGGCGACAGCAAGCTCGTCGAGCTGCCGTTCGGGTTGGGAGAGTGGCATCTGCCGGGCCCCTGGCTGATTCCCGGAACCCACATCGACGTGTCGCCGACGAAGCACGTCGTGTTCATGATCCTCGCGGCGCTGCTCGTCTTCCTCACCATCTGGTATGGCGCGCGGCAGGTGGACCGGCGGCACCGCGAGGGGCGGGCGCCGCGCGGCTTCGGCGGCGCGGTCGAAGGCCTGGTGCTGTTCGTCCGCAACGACGTCGCTATCGCGAGCATCGGGCACGGCGGGGAAGTGTTCGCGCCCTACATCCTGACGCTCTTCTTCTTCATTCTGTACTGCAACCTGCTCGGCCTGCTGCCGTGGGGCGCCGCGGCCACCGGCAACATCGCCGTCACCGCGGGCCTCGCGCTCACCGCGTTTCTCACCATCGAGATCTCGGGCTTTCGCGCGCTCGGCCCCAAAGGCTACCTCAAGACGATCGTGATGGTACCGCCGGGCATGACGGGCATCGGCGCCGTCGTCATGGCGATCATCATGACGCCCGTCGAGCTGATCGGCAAAATCGTCAAGCCGTTTGCGCTGACGCTGCGACTCTTCGCCAACATGACGGCCGGCCACTTCGTGATCCTCGTGCTCATCGGGCTCATCTTCGTGTTCGGCACTGCGCCCGCGGTTATCCGCTACGGCGTGGCCGCCGGCGCCGTCGGCCTGACACTGTTCATGATGTTTCTCGAGCTGCTGGTCGCGTTCCTGCAGGCCTATATCTTTGCGCTGCTGACGTCCGTCTTCATCGGACTGATGCGCCACGAACACTAGCCACTCACCCGAGGAAAGAAATGCACAACCTGCTCATGCTGCTCCAGGCCACGCCCGAAACCGCGCTGAACAGCAACGCGCTGCTCGGCGCCGGCATCGGAATGGGACTCGCCATCATCGGCGCCGGCCTCGGCATCGGCCGCATCGGCGGCCAGGCGGTCGAAGCGATCGCGCGGCAGCCGGAAGCCTCGGCCGACATCCGCGGCGCGATGATCCTGACGGCGGCGCTGGTCGAGGGCGCGACGCTGGCCGCGCTCGTGTTCGCGCTGCTCTTCAAGCTCGCGTAAATGCTCAGCCTACTCCTCCTCCTTCAGGAGGAAGCGCACGAGGCCGCGGGCGGCGCCGGCGGCGGACCGTTCAACATCAACCCCGGGTTGATCGTCTGGACGCTCGTCGTCTTCGGCCTGCTGCTGTTCATTCTGTGGCGTTGGGGGTTCCCGGTCCTCGTCAAATCAGTCGAGGAGCGCGAGCGCCGCATCCAGAAGCAGCTCGAGGACGCCGAGAAGGCGAACACCGAGGCGCAGCGGCTGCTCGAGGAGCACAAAAAGCAAATCGCAGCCGCGCGCCACGAAGCGCAGGAGATTCTGTCCAAGGCGAAAATCGTTTCGCAGAAGGAGCGCGAGACGCTGCTCGCCAAGGCGCGCGAGGAGTACGAAGCCCTGCTGAACCGCGCGCGCAAGGACATCGACGCCGAGACGGAGAAGGCGATCCAGGCACTGCGGCGCGAGGCGGTGGAGCTGTCCATCGCCGCGGCGTCGCGCGTCATCGACGCGAACCTCGACACCGAGGCCAACCGCAAGCTGGTGACGGAGTTCCTGGAAAGCCTCGGCAAGACGGAGCAACAGCGGTGAAGAGCGTCACCGTCGCGCGCAACTACGCGGAAGCGCTGTTCGCCGCGGGTGACCAGTACGGCGAGCTGCTGGACGCCGTGGCCTTGGCCATCCAGGCGGACGAGCGCATCGCGATTACGCTCGAATCGCCGCGCGTGTCCAAGATCGCCAAGGGCCAGATCCTCGCGCGAGCGTTGAAGGGCGAGGCGCCGGCCGAGTTCGTCAGATTCCTGCAAGCGGTCGTGCGGCGCGGGCGCCAGGGGCTTTTGGCCGAGATAGCGCAGGAGTATCAGGTGCTGCTCGATCACAAGCTCAACCGCGTACACGCCGGCGTCACGTTGGTGGACGACGCCGATGCACGCACGCAGCAGCAGGTCGTCGAACGCCTCACCAAGGCGCTCGGCCGCGAAGTCCGCGCCTACTTCCGGGCCGATCC
>JBOHSJ010000319.1:0-14724 GCA_050733035.1 Gemmatimonadales bacterium
CTGGGCGCCCATGTTCTCGATCTCGTCGTCGAGCTCGACTTCCTTCGCGACAGTCACGCCGTCCTTGGTGACGGTGGGGCTGCCGAACTTCTTATCGATGACGACATTCCGGCCCTTGGGACCGAGCGTCACCTTCACCGCATCGGCCAGCTGATCCACGCCGCGCTTCAGGCGGGCTCGGGCCTCGGTGCTGAACTCCAAAAACTTGGCTGCCATGTCTGTGCTTCCTCCCGAAGAATGCTTACGCGAGCTTCGCGATGACGTCTGCTTCTTTGATCAGGATGATCTCTTCGTTGTCCAACTCGATCTGCGTGCCGCTGTACTTCCCGTAGACCACGCGATCCCCAACCTTCAGCTCCATCGGGATCGTCTCCCCCTTCTCCCGCCGGCCCGGCCCCACGGCGATGACTTCGCCCTGGATCGGTTTCTCTTTGGCGGTATCGGGGATGTAGAGCCCACCCTTCATTGTCTCGGTCTCTTCCATCGGGCGGATCGCGACGCGATCAGCCAGCGGATAGACTTTGTACTTCTGGCTTGTCTTGGTTGCCGTTGCCATGATGCTCGAAGCCTCCGTAACTCTTTGAATTGATTAGCTATTAGCACTCTGTGGTAGTGAGTGCTAACTGACGACACGGGGGAATCTGACCGGTTCACCGGCTACGGTCAAGGGGCGAGTTGCGGGCTAGGGGTTAGGGGCTCGGGACTGGGGAAAGCGCTTGGACAGCGGCGGTCGCGCGGGCCCTCGGGGTCTGGATCGCCGAGTCGAGTTGAACCGTTGCGACCGCCAAAATTACGCCCGACCGGGTGTCGGCCAGTCGGACATGCAGCCAAACAGCCTCTCCCTGGCCGGGATCGCTGAACGTGAAGTGGATGAGGACGGCCGTAGGGCGGCTCCCACCGCGAACCTTCTCCCGCACCCGGTAGCCGGAGCCACGCATCTCGCGGGCTAGTGCCAGGCTCTGCTCGTCCTTGGGCTCGACGAGGATGTCGTAGCCCCGGAGGCTCGGCGGGACTCGGGACGCGCCGCATCCGATCAGCACCAGCGACACCAGGACCGCCCTCACGGGACGACTCGTCTGGCCCCCACCCAGCGCGTCACCCACCACGCTCCGTCCGGATCCTGCGACTCGAGACGCGACAGCTTCACACCGTCGGTTGCGCTGTGAATGAACGTCTGCTCGCCAACGTACAGGCCGACATGTGTCACGCCGCCGCCCGGGCGGGCGGAAAACAGCAGGATATCGCCGGGTTGCAGCGCGTCGAGGACGGGCGGAACTTCGTTCCCCGAACGCGCCTGATCGCGGCTCATGCGCGGCAGACGGATACCGTGCTGCGCGTAGGCCCACTGGACGAGGCCCGAGCAGTCGAAGCCATTGGCCGCAGTCCCACCCCACACGTACGGCGTGCCCAGCGCGTCGAGCGCCGTCCGCGCGACTCCGGACGCGTTGCCAATGATCATCAGCGGAGGCGTTGGGGCGGGCCGCGGTGGCCGGGACGGACGAGTTCGTCCGCCGCTCCACCCCCGTTTCCCGATGCCGAGCGAGGCGCCGACGGCCAGGCTCACGCCGTCGCGCGCATCGGACGAGATGCGCCAGAAGCCGCGCGGACCGACGTCCTGCAGTCGATAACGGGCTTCCATCCCCACGGCGACCCAGGAGATCGGCCGCCACTCGACTCCGCCGCCGATACTCCAAAGCGCGGCGAGCTGTTGCGTGGACGTGTCCGTCGAGAGACCGAGCGCAACGCCGGCGAGCGCATACGGCCCGAACGTCCGGCGATGGCGAAATGCCTGCAGCTCCCACCCGGCACCATAGAACGCGCGCCGCCGCCCCAAGCTGTCGTGTACCAGCATGTATGCGGCGAGGCCGTGCGCGAAGGTGTTCCCAATGGGAGTCGTGGTCCGCAGCTCGTACGTGGCGGACTGGTTGCCGCGGTACCACCGGCCATACAACACGTCAACATCACGCCCCTGGGCGTGGAGGTGGGAAACGCCTGCGATTAGAAGGAAGAGCTCAATCCGCGGCCGCAATCGCGGCTTGCTCCTCGGAGGCGCGGGGCGCCATGTGGTGCGAGAGCAAATGCGGGAGCCGGCGCATGAAGCGAACCCAGGTCCACAGCACGGCGAACCCGCACAGCAGCGCGCATGCGCCGGCGATCGCCAACATCACGAACGGACTGGTGAACCGCAGCGCGATCATGGCGCCGAGCCAGAGGCCGACATGCGAGGCGGCCCACGCCCAGCCGGGGGTCATCAGCCACCCCACGACCACGAGCAAATGCGCCAACCATCTGGGCACGCTGCGTTACCTCTTGCGGCTGAGCACGATGATGGCAAACACGATCAGCGTCACGACGAATCCTACACCGGCGGCAGCGGGCAAGTACACGACGCGGCTCAAGCCCAAACCCAGCGCGCCGCCGAGCGCGCCGGCGACCGGTGAAATGGCGAGCGATTGAATCGCCGTGTTGCCACCTCGAGCCGCACGCCCGGCCGTCACTATTCCTCCCAACCACGCCACCAAAGTCCCGAGCATCCACCAAACCGGGAGGTACCACCACGTACTGCCACCGCCCACGGCATCCCAGGTCCACGGGTACGCCTTGAAGGGCCGCAGCAAGATGATGTCGATCGCCATGAAAACGATCGTACCCCACAAACCTATGGCTGCGGCGCTCGCGATGCCCTGCACCGTCCGGGACGTCGCGAAGAACGCCGGCAGGAACGTCGCAGCGACCGCCGCGGCGATCACGACGATCGTCTGCAGCAGGGCTGCGATGATTCCCGGCGGCAACAGCCGTGAGATGACGAGATAGATGATCACCGCGGCCGCGGTGACCGCACCGACGATGGTTCCGCTGTAGAGCACGTGCCGAAACTCGGAGCGATCAACGGTGGCGGTGGCTGTTGAGGCCATGGTACTCCTCGAAAGAGTTCTGGAGGATCGTGGAGGTTGGTGGACCTCGACCAGCTTCAATCTAAGAGCCCCACATTACGCCGCAAACACAAATAGCACTGTGAGATCCGTTACGGCCCATGCCGCCAACGCTCGGTACATGCCGCGTTGGTGCTGTGCCGGGCTCCATGTTGCGAACCGACCCATCCAGGGGACGAGCACGAACAACCAGATCACCAACGGGATTGCCAGGGGCCACGCCGGTACCTGTAAGACTGCGCCAGCCCATGCAAACAATCCGAACGCGATCAGGGTGCACGCCGTGGCCACGATGAGACTGAGACGCATCCCCAGAATCAGCGCCAGCGTTCGATCACCGCGCCGCCGATCCTCATCGAATTGATAGAGTTGTGTAAGGGGGTAGAGCGCGGCGAACAGGGGACAAAACGCCAGCAACACGAGTCCGTGCCCCGTATCGAGCGCTCGGCCAGTGGCAGCCCACGCGGCATACGGCGTGAGCGTGCCAAAGCCCCACATGTTGATGACCCAGTCCACACCCGCCACGGCCTTAAACCGAAACGGCGGGACGGAGTAGAGAACCGACAGCACGAAGCAGATCGCGTATGCAATTTGGAACCCCACCGGCAACAGCAGCGCCAGCAGCTGGCCGCCGACGAGGAGCGCAACGCTGAAGCGCAGCAGGTAGCGAGGTAACGGCGGGGGAGCGTTCAGGTACCCGATGTCGCCTTCGTCGCGGTCGAACACGCTGTTGATCGCCAGCGTACCGCCATTCAGGAAAACAACCCAGATCACGAGTGCGAGGATGGCTGGCCCCAACTGCTCCCCGCTCCCTGCTCCCCTGAATCCGACTGCGAGGATGTAGCCGAGCAGCGTATGCCCCGCCATGATCGGCCACTCGGCGGGACGCATGTGCAACAGATAGGAATAGAGGTCGCCGGGGAGCAGCCGGTAGCCCCAGCGCCGCCAGGCGTTGAGGGTGCGCGCGTCGCTCACCACTTCAGGCCGAGCGCCGCCGCCGCGATCCGTAGGCCGACCAGCGTCAAGTCGGGATGTACCGACTCGATCTCTTTGGTCAACGGTGCGACCAGTGTAGCGAGACCGCCCGTCGCGACGACCGTCGGCGGTTTCTTGGACGGCCACTCCGCTTTGATGCGGCGCACCAGGCCGTCCACCGCATCGGCGGTGCCCCACAGGACGCCGACGCGAATGCAATCTTCTGTCCGGCGGCCGATGGCGCGCGTGGGCGGCGTCAGCTCGGTGGCCGGGAGCTTCGCGGTCTTGCGCACCAGCTCGTCCGAGGCGGTGCGCAAACCAGGCATGATCACGCCCCCAATGAAGCGGCCCCCTTTTCCTCCATCGATAGTGATGCAGTCGAACGTCGTCGCCGTGCCGAAATCCACTACGATCGTGTCCTTCTTGAAGAGCTCGGCAGCGGCGAGGGTGTTGACGATGCGGTCGGCCCCGACGGTCAGCGGTTCATCCACGTCGAGCACGATCGGGAGCTTGGAACGCGCATCGACGCGGACCGGATCGCGCGTGGTCGCCGCGGCGATGCCGTCGCACAGACTCTGCGTCACCTGCGGGGCGACGGAAGCGACGATGCTCGCGCGGATCTCCTGGGTGGAGTGCCCCGCCTGAGTCAGGTGCGCCGTGAAGGCGGACGCCCACTCGTCGGGCGTGCGCTGCGGCGTCGAGTGCAGGCGCCAATGTGCTTCCAGCCGATCACCCGCAAACAGACCGACGGTGGTTTCGGTGTTGCCGATGTCGAAGGCGAAGAGCATGGGGCGGCTAAGATAGCTCGACGTGGCCGTCGCGCACCATCGTCGTACCGGCGCCGGTGTCCACGAGGAGCGCGCCATCGGGCCGAATCCCGGCGGCGCGCCCCGCCAGCGGCGCGCGAATCTGGCGCCCGCGCAGCCAGTCCCGTCGCGCGAAGGCGGCGCACTCGAACTCCGTGAGCTCGGCGCCATGCGTCGCGAGGCGCAATAGCGCGGGGACGACGAGATCCAGCACGGCGATGCGAAGCACAGCGGGACGGAATTCACGCAGTGCGACCGCCTGCGCGCCGAGCTCCGCTGGAATCTCGTTGGCGACGTTGATCCCGATCCCCACGCCGAGCCACTGGGGATTGTCGCCCTGCCAGCGGCTTTCGCACAGAATGCCCGCGACCTTGCGATCATCCACCAGCACGTCGTTGGGCCATTTGAGCCCCGCCCGCGGCCCTGACAACGACGTCGGCCGCACCCCAAGGACTGCTTCGACGACGTCGGACAGCACGAGTCCGATACGAAGTGAAAGCACGCCGGGCGCGGGCAGCGGTGGCCGCAGCAACATGCCGAGCCACACGCCGCCCGGCGGCGAGCGCCAGGTGCGGCCGTCGCGTCCCCGCCCTGCGCTTTGTTCTTCGGCGATGACGACGGTGCCGGCCGGCGCCCCTTGCGCGCCGAGGTCGTGAATCGCGTCGAGACTGGAGGAGAGCGTGCGGAACACTCCGCACTGCGGAATGCCCCAGCGCCGCGCCAGGACACTCGCGGGCATGCCGTCGATTTCTAGCCGTGCCACAGCGCGTACGCGAGCGTGAAGAGGCCGATGGCAAAACAATAGGGCGCGAACGCGTGCAGCCTGCCGCGGCGCAACATCGCCACGAGCCAGCGAATCGCGAACACGCCGGAGACAAACGCGACGAGACAGCCGGCGAGCAGCGGGGTGGCCCCGACCTGCGCGACGTCGGTGCCCAGATGACGCGCCTCGAACAGGCCGGCGCCCGCGATCAGTGGAATCGCCATCAGGAAACTGAAATCGGCGGCCGCGACCGTCCCCATGCCCATCTGCTGGCCGGAAGCGATCGTCATGCCCGAGCGCGAGACACCGGGCAGAATCGCCAGAGCCTGGGCGAACCCGATCACGACGGCGCCACCGGGCTTGGGGCGATCGTCACCCACAATCCCCCGCCCACGCGTCGTCCACAGCGCGACGCCGGTAACGAGAAATCCGGCGCCCGCCGCCCACAGCGAGTTGAACGCTTTCCCCACGAGATCTTCGAACAGGACGCCGAGGATCACCGCGGGCAGCATACCGAGGATCAACAGTCCGGCATAGCGGATGTCGTCGGGCTGGCGCCGCAACACCCCGAGCACGAGCCGCCAGAATCGCCCGCCGTAGACCACGAGAATCGATCCGAGCGTGGCGACGTGCAGGGCGACTTCGACGAACACCCCGGGTGTGCGAACTCCCGCCACGTGTCCGATCAGCGCCAGATGCCCGTCGCTCGACACTGGCAGAAACTCCGTCAACCCCTGCACCAGCCCGAGCAAGATGCCTTGCCAGAGATTCATGCGACCTTTCCCGCGACGAGCGCGACCAACCCGATCACCATGGCGCCCTTGAGCAGCCCACTGACCCGCTCCACCTTGCCGAGGAACAACCACGTTGCTGCAATGAGCATCGCCAGCTGCGCGAACAGCGCGATCACGAAATACGCGCCGCCGTACCCCGCGGTCCGCGGCAACACGAGGCTCGCGGGAACGAACAGCAGTCCCGCGCCCGCGGCCAGCACCAAGGCCGGCCGCCGGCCGACCACAATCGGCAGCGTGCGACGCCCGATGGCGCGGTCGCCCGGCTCGTCCTCCACATCCTTGACGACTTCGCGGACGAGATGCAGCCACGCCGCGAGCGCCCAGGGGACGACCCCGGCAGCCGGGATCCCGACCGCCAGCGCGCCGTAAAAGGGCGGCGAGCCGGCGACGACAGCCACCGCCGCATTGCCGAGTAGCGGCCTCGGCTTGAGCAGCGGCGAATAAGCCAACATGGCGGCAAGGGCGGCAAGGGCGGCAAGGACCTGATACCCGCTGACGAGTCCGGCGAACGCGATGCCCAACAGCGAGCCCCAAAACACGATCAGATCGGCGCTGCCGCGTGAGACCCGCCCCGTCACGAGTGGTCGCGTGCCGGGACGATTGACCCGATCAGCGGCGACGTCACGGATGTCGTTCCACGTGTTGCCGACAGCACCGAGCGCGATCGCGGAGAGCGCGGCGAACACTAATTCCTTCGGCAGGGCGATCCGGCCCAGGGCGATCCAGCCGCCCGCGAGCACGCCTGCGGCGGCGATGAGGAGATTGGGCGCGCGAACCAGTCGCAGCAGCGACAGCACTACGAGAGGACCTCTTCGTACAGCGCTTCGTAACGCGGCACGACGCGATCGGCGGAGAACTCGAGCGCGTGCGCGGCGGCGTCCCGCCTGAGCCGTTCGTGCAGGGCGGAATCTTCGAGCACGCGCAGCGCGCGCTCCACCATTGCCGCGACATCGCCGACGGGCGCCAGAAATCCCGTCTTGCCGTCCCCGACGACTTCGGGAATACCTCCCGCGGCGCTCGCCACCACCGGCACGGCGCAGGCCATCGCCTCGAGCGCGGCGAGCCCGAACGATTCGGTCGCCGAGGGCAGGAGAAACAAATCCGCGCCCCGCAGCACGTCGCCGACATTTTCGACCTTGCCCAGGAACCGCACGTCCTTGCGCAGGCCCAGGCCATCCGCCTCGTGCTCGGCCGCATCGCGATCGGGCCCGTCGCCGACGAGCACGAGCGTGGCCGGAATCTTCTGGCGCACGCCGGCGAAGATCTTCACGACGTCGCCGACGCGCTTTACGGGCCGGAAGTTCGACACATGCACGAGGACGCGATGCCCCGGCGGCGCCAACTTCTTGCGGAACGAGTCGTCCGTCGGCGGGTGATAGTCGGCCGTCGCAATGAAATTGGGAATCACGCGCAGATCGCACTGCCCGCACCCGAAGGCGCGATACGTCTCCTCGCGCAGGTACGACGACACGGCGGTGACGGCGTCGGATTGCTCGATGGAGAACTTGGTGAGCGTGTAGTAGGACGGATCCTGCCCCACCAGCGTGATGTCGGTGCCGTGCAGCGTCGTCACGATCTTCATGTCCAGCCTTTCATGCAGCAGCATCTGCTTCGCGAGCCACGCCGTGGCGGCGTGCGGAATCGCGTAGTGCACGTGCATCAGATCGAGCTGCTCGCGCTTGGCGACCTCGTGCTGCTTCACCGCCAGCGCCAGCGCGTACGGCGACGACTGCTCGAACAACGGATAATCGAGCTGCGTCACTTCATGGAAGGTCACGCGCTCGGCGAACCCGCGGAGGCGGAACGGGCTCGCGTACGAGATGAAATGAATGTCGTGGCCGCGCCGCGCGAGCTCGAGGCCGAGCTCCGTCGCTACAGCACCGGAGCCTCCGTAGGTGGGATAGCAGGTGATGCCGATTCTCATCAGGGAGCAGGGAGCAGGGAGCGGGGAGCAGTCATTGCTGACCAGCGCTCGTGAATACGTTTTGCCAACACGTCAGGGTTCTCCGTTGCGTCGAGGGTCCACAGCTCCCGGCTCCCCGCTCCCTGCTCCCTGCGTAGTTGGTTCCGAAACCACGTATCCTGCCGTTTCGCGTATCGCCGGGTGGACACGAGAATCGCATCTCGCAACGCGCTCTCGGACAACTGACCGTTCAGCATCGCGACGAGCTCCCGGTACCCCACCCCGTCCAATCCCGCGGCGTCGGGCGCCACACCGGCGTCCAGCACGCGGCGGACCTCGGCGACGAATCCGGCCGCGAGCATCTGGTCGACGCGCGCCGCCAGACGGCGGTGCAACACCTCACGCGGCACCGTGAGGTGAATGTACCAGGGACGGAGCGTGCCGCTTTCCCGGGCTTCGCGCTGCCACCAGGAGAGCGCGTGGCCGGTGAGTAAGGCCACCTCGACCGCGCGCGCCGCGCGCTGTCGTCCCCCGCCCGGGAAGTGCGGGTCCAGCCGGCCGGCCCAGCGCGCCAGATCGGACCCCTCGAGCGACTCGGACCACGCGCGCAGCTGGTCGCGGCGCTCGGGGTCGAAGGGCGGCTCACGAAACAATCCTTCCGCCAGCGCACGCACATACAGCCCCGTCCCACCGACGACCACCGGCTGGCGGCCCGCGGCGCGCGCCTCCGCGATCCAGGCGGACGCGTCCCGCGCAAAGCGTCCGGCGCTGTAACGCTCGCCGGGATCCACGAGATCCAGGCCGCGGTGCGGCACGCGCGCGCGCGTCGCGCGGTCGGGCTTCGCGGTGCCGATGTCGAGGCCGCGATACAGCTGGCGTGCGTCGGCCGAGATCACGGTGATGGGGATGTGCGCCGCGAGGGCGACAGCAGTAGCGGTCTTGCCGACGCCGGTGGGTCCTACGATGACGGGGGTAGGGGTTGGGGGCTGGGGACTAGGTGCGGCCAAAGCGGCGTTCCAGCTCCTCTTTGGGCAACTGTACCATCGAAGGACGGCCGTGCACGTCGTGCGCCGGGAGGGTCGCCGTGAGCAGTCGCACGACCAGCTCGCGCATTTCCCCGAGGTCGAGGGTCTGCCCCGCCTTGATCGCCGCGCGGCATGCGTAGGTCGCCGCGAAACGCTCGAGCCGGTTCGGCCAGCCGCCAAACCGGCCGCCGGCGAGATCGGCGACCAGCTCCTGCAGGCAGCGCGCCGCTTCGAAGCGCGGATGTGGATTCGGAGCGGTGTGCACGACGATGCTGCGGCCCGAGAACGGCTCGATTTCAAATCCGACGCGGGCGAGCAGCTCGCGATGCGCTTCGATCGCGTCGAGCTCCGCCGGGGCGAAGTCGAGCGTCAGCGGCAACAGCAGCCGTTGCGCGGGCGCGCCGTCGCCCGACAGCTGCCGCAGCACATCCTCGTACAACACGCGCTCGTGCGCGGAATGTTGATCCACGATTGCTATCGCCTGGTCGGTTTGAAACGCGATGTAGGTATCGAAGAGCTGGAGCAATCGGGGAGCAGGGAGCAGGGAGCTGTCTGATCCGGTCGAAGCGAACAGCTCGAGCGGACTCCCGGCGGACAATACTCCCTCGAGGCCAGACCAACCTGCTCCCAGCTCCCTGCTCCCTGCTCCAAGAGACGCCGCGGACTCCAGCGGAGCCAACGCCTCTCTCACCGCCTCTTCCACCACCTTCTCCACGAAGAACTTGTCGCGAAAGCGCGCCTCGAGCTTCGCCGGGTGGACGTTCACATCCACGGCGTCTCCGGGGAGGTCGAGGAACAGGAGCAGCGACGGCCGGTCGCCGGGCGCGATCGTCGAGCGGTACCCAGCCTCCGCCGCGCGCAGAATGAACGGATCGCGGATCGGGCGGCCGCGCACGAACACATAGCCCTTCCGCCCGGCTGGACGGGCCTGGGCCGGGCGCTGCACGAGCCCCGACACGTCCAGCGGCCCCGCGCGATGCGAGACGCCCAGCAGTGTGTCGGCGAGCTCGACACCCCACAGCGCGCGGACGCGGTCGATCAGGCGCGTCACCGGCGGGCACTCGAGCAGCGCGCGCCCGTCGCTCGTCAGCGAAAACGCGACATCGGGCCGCGAGAGCGCGAGGACGGTCAGCGCCTCCACCGCGGCGCGCGTCTCCGTCGCCGTCGCCCGCAGGAATTTCCGCCGCGCGGGCGTGTTGTAGAACAGCCCGCGCACCGTCACGGTCGTGCCGCGCTGGCGAGCGGTGTCGTCCGCACCGTCCACCTTTCCTCCGGTCACACGCAGCCGTGTCGCCTCCTCCCCGTCGCCGGACGTTTCCAGCTCGAACCGCGACACCGACGCGATCGCGGGCAACGCCTCGCCGCGGAACCCGAACGTCGCCACGCCGATGAGATCGGTCGCCGTGCGGATCTTGCTCGTCGCGTGACGTTGCAGCGCGAGGCGCGCGTCCTCGCGGTCCATCCCCACGCCGTCGTCACTCACGCGAATCAGCGTCTTGCCGCCGTCTTCCAGCTCCACGCGCACGGCGCGCGCGCCGGCATCGAGGGCGTTCTCGACCAGCTCCTTCACGACCGACGCCGGCCGCTCCACGACCTCCCCGGCGGCGATCTGATCGGCGACGTTGTCGGCGAGCACCTGCACGCGCGCGCGCACGCTCACAGTCACAGTCCGGCGATCTCCTCTCCCAGCACCCAGCCGTGGATTCCGTCTTGGCGGTGCACTTCCCGCCACGGACCATAGCTCCGGCCGACCAGCAGCGCACCGCCCGCGGGAATCGTTGCAGCCGCGCTCGCGCCGCCGTAGGGCGCGGTGCGCACGGGCGCCGCCTCCGCAGTTACCACCACGACAGGCTGTTCACGGCGCCGCCATTCGATGCCGCCAAGGATCGTCGAGGTGAGAACGGCGGCGGCGATGAGCGCGAGGACCATCCGCCGCCGGGTTCCGAGCGCTACGGCGATCCAGAGCAGCACCCACGCGATGGCTGCAACGATCGCCCACTCCGCCGGCGTCGCCCAGCCCACGTGCAGCAGCGACTGGGTCACGGCGTCGGCCGGCGGAAGGAGTCGGAGCGCGCGGCGGATCGCCGGATCGCGTGGCGCCAGGCGCGCCGCCAGCGTCCACGCCGCCGTCGCCTTGCCGTCGGCACCGGCGCGATAGAGTGTGGCGCCGAGGTTGTACCAGTGGGCGGGATCGCGCGGCGCGCGAGAGGCGCGCGCGGCGAATGAATCCGCTGCCGCGCGCAACGCGCCCGCTTCGAAGAGCGCTTCGGCGCTGGAGGTCTGGGCCCGCAGGAGCGCAGCATGCTGCGCCCCGACCATCGCGATCACGAGCATTGTCACGACGACGTGTGGCCGCCGCGCACCGGCGGATCCCTCCGCCCCCAACACCCGTAGCACTTGCTCGATCTCCGCCCCGAGCTCCGCTGCATCGCCCAACCCTCGCGGCCCGTAGCGCGCCGCCCGCAACCGGTCACGGAGGCGCTTCACGTGGTCCGCCACCGCGCTATCCACTCCAGCCGCGCGCAGCGCCTGCGCGAGGCCGTCGCCGTCTCGCGCGAATGGATCGGAGACGTGGCTAGCGAGGACCGTCAGGAATTCGCGCTCGAGCTTTCCGAGCGGTGTCAGCTCGGGACCGCTGGGCGCGACAGCAGTCGTGGGCGCGCCGCGCCAACGCCGTCGCGCGATCCAGGCGACGACCGGTGGCAGCAGCAGCAGCGCGAGCCACCCTTCCCAACCCATACGCCGGCTCAGGCGATCGGCCTGCGTTTCGCCCAGGCTCGCCATCAAGGGCGGGAGCACACGCGCGGCGCGCGGCTCCGCACCGGGCGCCACCGCCAGCGCGCGCGGAGGTGCCGTGGCCACTTCATACCGACCGGCGCCCGGATCGAAATACGGATAGCGCACTTCCGGCAGGACGAAGTTGCCGGCGGAATCGGGGACGGCGAGAAAGTGGAATGTCTTGCTGCCGGCGATGCGGCCCGCCTCGGGGGCGACGCGCACTTCGGTTTGCGCCGGGTAGACCCGGAATCCCGCCGGCCACCGGAGCGCGGGCTCGGGCAGCGGGGGTGGCCAGAGCGCCACGTTCCCGACGCCGCCGATCGTCAGCGACGCCTCGATAGGCTCGCCCACGCGGGTCGCTGCCGGATCGACGCGGAGCTCCAAGCCCAACCCCTGTCCCACCACGTTCGTGCCGGGATTCGCCGCCGATGGCGGCAGCGGCAACACAGCGATCGTAATCGAATCGCTGCGTAGTGTGTAGCGCTCTTCGCGGCTGAAGAACGAGAAGGTGACGGGGAGCGCGTACTCGACCGATGCGGGCGGGATGATCAATCGTCCCGGCGCGAGCGGAAACACAACCTGGTGGGTGATGAACACGTCCAGCCAACGGCCGCCGGCCACCTGCCGCGACATCGCGACTCCTGTGGACGTCGCGGCTGGATACGCCCACACTCCTTCGGGGGTGACGAGCGTCAGCAGCGGCGCACGCCGCATCCGTTCTCGCAGCTCGCGTGGAATCCAGGCGGCCGCAATCAGGTCCACTTGCTCCCCCGCAAATACCGTATCACTCGGCACCAGCATCGTCAGCGCAACGTGATCGGCCCGCCGCGACACCGGTGGCGGTGTGCTCTCGAGCAGCCCGCGCACCAGCGGGCTCAGCGACACCGCCGCGCGGTCCGCGGCGCTGTCCACGGTGATGAGTATGGGATCGGTGGCGACGACGCTGGCGCCCTGGCGCGCACGCACCGGCCCGATCAACAAGGCGCCCGGTTGCTGCGCCCGCAGCTGCAGCTCGCGCACGGTCGTGCGGACCGAGCTGGTGCCGCCGCTGAATGCGACCTCGGTCATGTCGCGCGAGCCGACAACGGCGAAGCCGCTGAGCGGCGGCAGCATGATTTCGACCTGATCAGCCGTTCGTGTCTGGGCGCGCACCGTCAGTTGCAGCACTTCACCCACGCGCAGGCGCGTGCGGTCCACGCTGGCCGTGACCTCCGCCCCCTGCATGACAACCAACGCGGTCAGCAGCGCGAGCATCACCAGTCCTTCACTCCGGCGGCGGCGGCGCGCCGTGTGCGACCGGTGCGGTCCCGGCGCGTGCGCAGCTCTTCCTGACCGATGGATCGCAGCACCTGATCCGCCTGCGATTCGCTCATCCCGCCGCCCGCGTTGCCGGCTTGGGGTGGTGGGGGCGGCGGCTGGCCGGCCGCTCCTCCGCCGCCGCCGTTGCCGGGCGAAGGTGGAGGAGGCGGATTCGGCTGGTTCTGCTGCCCGCTCGATCCGCGCATCCGGTTCACGAGCTCGAGATTCCATTTCGCGCGAACGTGAAACGGCTTGAGCAGCAGCGCCTCCCGATAGGCGCGCTCCGCATCCGCCAGCTGTGTCTCGCGATTCGCGCTGTCAGTGCGCGCCTGAAGCAGCGCGAGCAAGCCGAGGTTGTAGAGCGCGCGGAAGCGCAGGTCCGGATCGAGTGACGCCGCGGCACGGGCGAGGCTCGAGCGGGCCAGCGCCGGATCGCCGGCCGCCAGCGCAGCCGTCCCGGTGTTGTACCACGCGGTGTCGTCATCCTGGTGGGCCTTGAGGTCGGCGAGGTACGCCGCGGCCGCGCCGCGCGGATCGCCCTTGTCCCACGCCTTCTCCGCCGCTGAGCGCGGGCGCTGAGCCTGCGCCGACAGCGCCGGAGCGAGGAACAAGAGCACGCCGATCAGCGCCGCGGTGCGCCGCGTCAACGTCTGCGTCACCAGGACGAGACCGGCGAGCAGCAGCGGAATCCAGGCGCGCGGCCGGCCGCGCTGCGTGCGGCTTTCGGTGGCGGTCGCGCGCTTGTACGACGCCACCAGATCGCGAACGGCCCCGGCCTGATCCGGCAGCTCCGCCGCCACGATGGTGCCTTGCGCCGCGTCCGCGACGGCGCCGAGCACGTCCTCGCGCCGGCTCGTCTGGATCGGGTTGCCCTCGAGATCCTGCTGCCACGCGACCAGCGTGCCGCGCTCGTCGCGCACCGGTATGCGGACGGGCTCGCGGCCACCCTCAGCGACGAGAATCAGATGAATGCCGAGTCCCGCGAGGCGACGCGCTTCTTCCAGCGACCGGCCCAGCGAATCGTGTGCTTCACCATCGGTGAAAATCACGAGCACCCGGTCCGCGATCTCCGGACTCGCGTGCAACAGGTCGATGCCCTGAGCGATCGCCGGTGCGAGCGAGGTGCCGCCCTCCGACGCAATGTCCGGATCGAGCGCGTCGAGGTACAGCGTGAGCGCCGAGCCGTCCACGGACAGCGGCGACAGGATGTAGCTCGTGCCGGCAAACGCGGCGAGGCCGAGCCGGTCGCCATCCAGGTCCTGCACGAGCCGCCGCGCCTCCCGCAACGACCTCCCCAAGCGGCTCGGCTTGGCGTCCTCGGCGAGCATCGAGCGGGAGATGTCGATGGCCAGCACCAGATTCAGCCCCCGCGTCTCGGTGACGATGCGCTCCTCGCCCCACCGCGGCCCGGAGAGCGCCACCGCCGCGAGCCCCGCGGCGAGCCCGAG
>JBOHSJ010000320.1:0-22732 GCA_050733035.1 Gemmatimonadales bacterium
AATCCACTCGTGCCCCCATCTCGGGGAGAATCCGCGGATCCCGGTCGGCGATGCGCACCTTCACCTGTACCGTCGCGCGCTGGCGATCGGCCGTGGGCACCACCTGCCGCACGGACCCGCGGAACGATGTATCAGGATAGGCGTCGAGCGTGATGCGGGCCTGCTGGCCGCCCGAGATGCGCGCGATGTACGCCTCGTTGACGTCCACTTCCACTTCGAGCGTCGCGAGGTCGGCCATCGTCACCACCGCGCCGCGCGTCAAGCCGCCACCAACGGACGGCGCCACGACCTCGCCGACCTCGGCCTCTTTCCGCAGGACCGTGCCGGTGAATGGCGCGCGAATGTAGGTGTTCTCGAGGTTGGCCTGCGCGACGCGCAGCCCAGCGGCCGCCGCATCCACGCGCGAGGATTGCGCGCTGAGACGGGCGTCGGCCTGCTGCACCCGGCTCTCGGCGTTCTCGACTTCCTGCGGTGACACGAGACTGGGATTCTGCGCGCGGATGTCGCGCACGCGGACATATTCCCGCTGCGCCTGATCGCGATCCGACCGCGTCTCGATCAACGTCGCCTTGGCGCTCGCGAGCTCCGCCTCCGCCTGCCCCACCGCCGCGGTGTAATCGGCGTTGTCGAGCCGTGCGATGATCGCGCCTTTCTCGACGCGCGAGCCTTCACTGACGTTGAGCATCGCGAGCCGACCGGGGATTTTCGCCGAGACGGCGGCTTTCGTGCGTGCGACCACGTACCCGTTCGCGACAACGGCCACCGCGCCGCCTCCGCCGCCCCCTGCCGCCCCTTCGCCGCCCCCCGCCGCCGTTGCGGTCGCCACTTGCACCGGAATCGCGCCGCCCCGGCGCCCCACCAAGAACACGACCAGGAAAACCAGCACGGCCGCGCCGGTAATCCACAGCACGCGACCCAGCGCCCGCTTGACCGCGGGCGGCGGGTCGTCGCGATTGATCCGGAGCTTGGAAAGGTCTGCGGCTGGAGGAGAGGCGGTCACGCCCCAGCTGGCTCAGGCGGTGGATTCCGGAGGATGCCGCCGGACGTGCGCTGCGACGGCTTCTCCTTTTCCTGCTCGCTCTCGGCGCGCACCGGCGGTGCGGGAGGCACGTACGGTGGCAACGCCTTGCCGGCGATCACCATCTCGACCTGCTCGCGCTCCAGCGTCTCGCGCTCGAGCAGCGCGGCGGCGAGCCGATCCAGCGCGGCGCGACGTTCGCGGAGGATTCGCTCCGCTTCACTGTACGCGTGGGTGAGAATGCTCTTCACTTCTTCATCCACGAGCTGCGCCGTGCGATCGGAGATTTCGCGGCGCTGCACCACCTCGCGGCCGAGGAAGATCTCCTGCTCGCGGTCGCCCACGGCGATGGGTCCGATCACCGCGCTCATCCCGAACTGCGTCACCATCCGGCGCGCGATGTTGGTCGCTTGCTGGATGTCCTGCGCCGCGCCCGTCGTCACCTTCTCCGGCCCGAACACCAGCTCCTCGGCCACGCGGCCGCCGTACGCCATGCAGAGCCGCGACTCGATGGACTGCTTGGTGTACTTGTGCAGCTCTTCTTCCGGCAGATAGGCCGTCAGCCCGAGCGCCCGGCCGCGCGGAATGATCGTGACCTTGTGCAGCGGGTCGGCACCCGGCACGGTGAGGCCCACCAGGGCGTGGCCCGCTTCGTGATACGCCACGAGCCGCCGCTCCTCGTCGGAGAGCACGCGGCTTTTGCGCTCGAGGCCGAGCATCACCTTGTCCTTGGCGTCCTCGAGGTCCTGCATGTCCACCTGCGACTTGTTGCGCCGCGCGGCGAGCAGCGCCGCCTCATTGATGATGTTCGCGAGCTCCGCGCCGGCCAGCCCCGGTGTGCCGCGCGCGATGCGCTCGAGATTCACCCCGGGCGCCATCGGAATCTTGCGCGCGTGCACCCGCAGGATCTGCTCGCGACCCTTGAGGTCGGGCATATCGACCACGATCTGGCGGTCGAAGCGGCCGGGCCGCAACAGCGCCGGATCGAGGATGTCGGGCCGGTTCGTCGCGGCGAGCAGGATCACGCCTTCGTTCGATTCGAAGCCGTCCATCTCCACGAGCAGCTGGTTCAGCGTCTGCTCGCGCTCGTCATGGCCGCCGCCCAGCCAGGCGCCGCGGTGGCGCCCCACGGCGTCGATCTCGTCGATGAAGATGATGCAGGGCGCGTGCGCCTTGCCCTGCTCGAACAGGTCGCGCACGCGCGACGCGCCCACGCCGACGAACATCTCGACGAAGTCGGAGCCCGACATGGAGAAGAAGGGGCGGCCGGCCTCGCCCGCGACGGCCTTGGCGAGCAGCGTCTTGCCGGTGCCCGGCGGGCCCACCAGCAGCGCGCCCTTCGGCAGACGTCCGCCCAGACGCTGGAATTTCTGCGGGTCCTTCAGGAAATCGATGATCTCCTCGAGCTCCTGCTTCGCTTCATCGCAGCCCGCGACATCGGCGAAGGTGACCTTGGGCGTGTCCCCCGCGAGCAGCTTGGCTTTCGATTTGCCGAACGCGAAGGCGCGGTTGCCGCCCTGCTGCATCTGGCGCAGCATGAAAATCACGAGCCCGAAGATCAGGAGATATGGCAGGAACATCAGCAGCACGGCACCGAACGACTGGCCCGCTTCGCGCGCGCGCACGTCCACGCCCTTGCTGCTGAGCGACTCGACCCACTTGTCGTCGGCTTCGAAGGGGAGCAGCACGTTGAACCGCTCGACTGTCTGCCGCTTCACGACGACCGGCCGCTGGAACGTACCGCGGACCTTCTGGCGGTCGGCGATCTCGACGGCGCGGATGTTGCCGCCGTTCAGCTGCTCCATGAACTCGGTATAGGTGACTTCGGCTTCCTCGCGGCGGCGGCTCGAGGCGAGCTGCACCAACGCGATCGTCCCGACGATGAGGAGCGCCCAGAACGAGAGCGTCCGCAGCATCCGGGCCCAGTTGAATTCCCGCGGTGGCGGGGGGAGACGATTGGCCATCTACGTCAGACTCGCGATATAGGGAAGGTGCCGGAAGTTCTCGGCGTGATCGAGGCCGTACCCGACCAGGAACAGCGTCGGGGCGTCCAGGCCCACGAACTTCGCTTCCAGCGCCAAATGATCGGCCACATGTTTGTGCAACAGCGCGCAGATCTCCAGGCTTCGCGGCCGGCGCTGATTCAGCAACGCGACCAGCTTGTTCAACGTCTTGCCGGTGTCGATGATGTCCTCGACCAGCAGGATGTGCTTCCCTTCCAGCTCGGTCTCCGGATCATACACCAGCCGCACGTTCCCGCTCGAGACGGTCCCCTCACCGTAGCTCGACGCGACGAGGAAATCGACCTGCAGCGGCCGGTCGATGCGCCGCACGAGATCGCTCAAGAAGATGAAGCTGCCCTTGAGAAGCCCCAGAACGAGCAGCTCGCCGTCGGGATACGCGGCCGTAATCTCGCGTCCCAGCGCCTGGACTCGCTGCGCGATCGCCTCCTCGTCGAAGACGATGCGCTTGAGCTCACGTCCGCCCGTCTGCTTGAGCCGTGCCGTACCCGATAACATCCACCCTCACCGCTCGAGTTCCGGGCGCCGGCACGCCTTCGGCACTGCGACAGATGCCCGGCACCCAGAGAATGGTCTCTCCTCTACTCACTACGGGATAGCGCGGCCGCGCGCTGCGCGGGACCTGCGCTTCCATGAATAGGCGCCGCAGCGGCCGGTGT
The DNA here is from genome assembly GCA_050733035.1 of Gemmatimonadales bacterium. Classification (GTDB taxonomy): domain Bacteria; phylum Gemmatimonadota; class Gemmatimonadetes; order Gemmatimonadales; family GWC2-71-9; genus 20CM-2-65-7. The sequence goes on from JBOHSJ010000320.1 coordinate 3,699, forward strand.
CCGATACCGCCCAGCGGCACCAGCGTATCGCCGCGAGCCGGGGCTCGCACCTCCCATGCCGCGCTGTCCAGCCACGTCGTCCACGTCACCCGCTCGATTTGCGCAGGCGCCGCGGCCGCCGACCAGCGAATCTCGAATTCCCCGAACAGCGCCGACCCTTGCTCGCCGCTCGGACAGACTCGCTCGAGCGCGCAATTCACGCTGGTCGCTGCTGTCCGTGCGATGCTGAGCCGATCGAACGCCACTTCGGCCACCCAGCCGTCTCCGAGGGACAACCGTCGCCCCGACGGGCGTTGCGCCAATTCGACCACACGCCGCGCGCGATTGGGACCGAGGACCAGGCCGACTCGCCGCGCCGCCGCGCGCAAGAGCGCGACGGACAATGCGTTATCATAGCCGCACAGCACTGCGCGGGCAACGGCGAACGAGTTTTCGTGCGTCTCCAGTGCTAACTCGGGGAGTTGCTCCAGCATACGATCCCACGCGCGACGGTCACGGGCCGCATGACGGCCCAGCGCGAGAAGATCGTCACGCAGACGCGGGCCGAGGCGCTCGTTCAGCAGCGGCAGGAGCGTCGCGCGGACCCAGGAGCGCAGGTGGCGCGGATCGCGGTTTGCAGGATCGTCGTGGGCTCGCAGCCCGCGCGCGGTCACGTACTCGACCAGCTCGCGGCGCGTGAACGGCAGCAGCGGCCGCACCAAACCGCCGCGCCCGCGCGCGGCGATACCGGCGAGACCGGCGGGCGCGCTGCCGCGCAGCGCGCGCAGGATGACCGTCTCGACTTGATCGTCTTCATGATGCGCAGTCACGATGTACTTCGCGCCACGACGTTGCTGTACTTCGCGCAGCCACGCGTAGCGCGCGCGCCGTGCTTCCGTCTCCGAGGCATCCGGTCCGAGGCACAGCGCCGTGCTCTCGAAGGGCAACCGGTAGCGCGTTGCGAGTGCAGCGACGGACTGTCGGACGGTCAGACTGTCGGACTGAATGCCGTGATCCACATGAGCCACCACGAGTGACAAGCCAAGATCGCTGCTGAACTGACTGAGCAGATCCAGCAGCGCCACGGAATCCGCGCCCCCCGACACGGCGACGAGCGCCTCTCCCCGTTCGGGCAAGAGGCGATGCCGGTGCATGTGCGCCAGTACGCGCGCGGGCAGCGACTCTGCAATGGACATGTATCTTGAAGTATGCTCCAACCCGACGTCACCTACCAACTCCTGCGCAACCTGACCTCGCCGGTCGTAGCTGTTACGTCGGCGCGTAAGGGGAAGCAGAACGGCATGATCTCCGATGCCGCGGTGCGCGCGTCCATCGTACCCTCGGTCCCCCGGCTCTCGGTGTACATCCACAAGTTCAACTACAGTCACGACATGATCTTCGAGACGGGGCGCTTCGGGCTCCACCTCCTGCACACGAAACAGTTCGACGTCGTGCGGCGTCTGGGGTTCTTCAGCGGCCGCGATCAGGACAAGCTGGCCGGGATCCCGCACCATACAGGAAAAACCGGCGTGCCGGTGCTCGACGACTGTTTCGCGCATTTCGAGTGCACCGTCGTGAACGTCATGGATACCGGCAGCTCGACGCTGTTTCTCGGGGATGTCGTGGCGGTCGGGTCTGGCAGCGCCGGACCGGAGCCGCGCGGCGAGCTGTTGACGGCAGCCTATTTCCGGTCGACAATGCCGGCGGAATGGCGGATGGAGTACGAGGCGAAGCTCGGCGAAGCACAGGCAGTGGGGGCCGAGCTGTCGCGCGACATCAAGCCTGTGATCTGGAAAAGGAGTTGATATGCGCCCAATCGTTACTTGTCTGATCGTGCTGCTCGGGGTGGCCTGTCGTGTCGCCCCGCCGGCGTTGAGCGACGCCGACAAGAATGTGATCCGCGCGTCGATCGACACATTCGTCGTCAACACCCGCGCGCACCGCGACTCGGTGACCGCGATGGACTACACGGAGAATGGGGTCTTCCTGCCCCCGAATCAGGGCGCCGTGGAAGGCCGCGCCGCGATTCGCGCCTGGTTCCAGCAGTTCCCGCCGATGTCGGAATTCACGCTGACCGCGATCGACATCGACGGCCGAGGGGATCTGGCGTACGTGCGGGGGACCTACGCGCTCACGATCACCGGCCCGGACGGCAAGGCAGCGATGTCCGACCACGGGAAGTTCATCGAGATCCGGCGGAAGCAGCCAAGCGGGCGGTGGCTCATGTCGGCGGACATTTTCAATTCGGATCTGCCTGCAACTACAAATACGTCGAGATAAGGCGTCGAGCAAATACGTCTAACAAAAACGCCTAACAAAAACGTCGAACGAATACGCCTTCGTTCGACGCCTCTGCTAGACGGTGTTGTTAGACGTTTCTGCTCGACGCTTTTCTTTTTTATAGCAGGGGTGGGATTCGAACCCACGACCCCGGCATTATGAGTGCCGTGCTCTCACCAGGCTGAGCTACCCTGCCGCGCCTAGGGTAGAAAACCTAGCAAGGCTGTCGAGAAACACCAGCGTCACGGCGTACTGATGCGCGCGTGATCGACCCAGAAGAAATCCGTTTGCGCCTTCGCCCCGCCAGCCCCGCCCCACGTGGGCGAGAAGTCGTACTCGACGAACCCCGCGTCTCCCGGCATCTGGAGGTTGGCGTAGTCTCCCTGTAACACCCCGTCCAACCACCACCGCGTCACGCCGTCCCGGCTCGTCCCGGTGGTGCTGTACTTCACATACCATTCGATCTGGTGCCATGCCCCGAACACGACGGGCGTCGCGCCCACATTCGGCGGCAGATTGCGGCTGTCGGCGGCGAACTTCGGCATCACCGTGATCGTGTTGCTCGCGCCATCGAGCTGGATGACTAGCACACCCGACGTGAACGGGAGCAACGCCGCAATCGCGTTCACATTCGTCGGGTGGTTCTGCCAGGGATTGCTGGGCCTCCACCAGAAGGCGAAGTAGGTCTCCCGGACCGGCGCGCCCGGAGCGAAAAACTCCACTCCCGGCTCGCTCCCCCCCGTGTAGCCCGACGCGTATTTGAATGCCAACACGCCCGACGGAGAGCGCGGCGCGCCGGCGTCCGTCATCAGGAAGAGACCCGACCCGTTGGTCGTTTGCCGCTGCACATCATGCCATCCATTCTCGTTGAGGGCGTTGAACGGCTCGTCGGTCATCACGGTGAAACCAACTGGTTCGTTGGGCCACCCTCCTGACGGCGGCGGCGGCGGCGGCGGTGGTGGCGGAGGCGGAGGCGGTGGGGACGAGGCCGTCCCGGTACTGATGTACGCGTGGTCGATCCAGAAAAAATCGGTTTGAGACTTCACTCCGCCCACCCCACCCCAGGTGGGCGAAAAGTCATACTCCACGAATCCCGCATCGGCCGGCATCTGCAGGTTGGTGTACTGTCCCTGCAACTCCCCATCCAGCCACCACCGCGTGACGCCGTCGCGACTCGCTCCCGTGGTGCTGTACTTCACATACCACTCGATCTTGTGCCACTGCCCCAGCACGAGCGGCGTCGCGCGCACGTTTGGAGTGAGATTGCGCGTATCGCTGTCGAACTCCGGCATCACGCTGATGGTGTTGTCGGACCCGTCGATCTGGATGAAGATGATCCCGGGGGTCGCGGCGAACAGAACCGCAATCGTGTTCACATCGGTGGAGTGGTTCTGCCAGGGGTCGCTCGGCTTCCACCAGAACGCAAAGTACGTCTCGCGCACCGGCGCCGGCGGCGCAAAATACTCCACGCCCGGCTCGCTCCCCCCCCAGAAACCGGCCGCATACTTGAATTGCAATACACCAGACGGCGAGACCGGCGCGTTGGCGTCGGCCGTGAGCGAGAGGCCCGATCCGTTGAACGTCTGGCGCTGGGCCGAGTACCAGCCGTTTTCGTCGAGCGCGTCGAACGGCTCGTCGGTGAGCGTCACGAATCCCGGCGGCTCGTGGGGCCACGCCACCGACTCGAGATTGGTCCCGCCGAGCGGTCCGTTGACCGACCGCTCGCAGGCGGCCGTCACGATGAGCAACACGGCCACGAGTTTCCTCATGGGCGTGTTCTACGGCATTTCCTGGACCAGACGACGTTACGCACGCGACGTGGCGAACGCGTGGCGCGCGCGCCACATCGTGTCGCGTGCGCCGCTAGTTGACGCCCACCCTTCCCTGCACCGACGCCAGCAACTTGGCCGAGTCGTACCCGACGCCGTCCTTGAACACGATCGTCGGGCTCCGAATGACCGACGCGTTCGCCGTGAGGTCGCCCTGGAGCACCACGAGGTCGGCCAGCTTGCCCGGCTCGACTGTCCCCAGTGTCTGCGCGACGCCGAGAATCTTCGCGCCGTTGGCCGACATGATCTGCACCGCCTGCGCGGGCGTGAAGCCGGCCTCGATGAACAGCTCGTAATTGCGCTGATCGCCGAACCCCGCGAGCGCTCCGCCGATCCCCGTCGGATCCACCCCGGCGGCGAGCGTGCCTCCCGCCGCGACGAACGCCCGGTCGAACGCCATCGCACTCTTGAACGCCGAGAGCGGCACCCAGCCGCTCCCGCTCGAGTCGATCTGCTGGCGTGTCTTCAGGTAGGCGGCGCGCACCTCCGGATCCATCGCTTGAAGGGTCCGTTCGTCTTTGGTGGGGCGGTTCGCGACGAACGGCTCGTACACCGCGAGCGTGGACGTCATCGAGACACCCTTCTGGACCATCGTGCGAATCGTCGACTGCGCCACGTTCCCGTTCGGATCGGCGCTGCCGAGCGACGCCATGAGCGAGACGGGACAGGCGTCCTGCTTCTTGGTCGCGTCGAAGTCGGACGCGGTGAGCATCCCGTGTTCGAGGTTATCGATGCCGAGCGAGACCGCTTCCTGGAAACTCACCGAGCAGAGGTGGCCCGTGACTTTCATGCCGCGCTTGTGCGCCTCCTGAATCGCGGCGCCGAGTTCGGAGCGCCGAATGTCGGTGTACGCTTTCACCCACGTCGCGCCTTCGGCACCCCAGTACGCCACGAAGCGGCGCGCGGCGTCCGGGGTCGCGACGATCGCCATGGCGCCGCCGCCCTGTGAGCCGGTGATATACGGCGCGGTGATGTGAATGCGCGGCCCCGGCAGGAAGCCGTGCTCGATCGCGTCCTTGAGATTGATCTCGGCATAGGGCGACCGGCTCCCCGTCGTCCGGATCGTGGTGACGCCCGAGCCCAAGTAGAGACGCGGTCCCGTGTACCCCATTTGCACGGCGCGCCCGCCCGCGGCGGTATAAAACAGATGATCGTGCATGCCCACCATCCCGGGGATCACGGTCGAGCCGCTGAGGTCCATGACCCGCGCGCCTTCCGGGATCTGCACCGTTCCGACGGGGCCGACCGCCGCGATCTTGCCGGCGCGGATGACGACGGTCTGATGCGGCTTCGGCGCCGCCCCTGTGCCATCGATCAGGAGCACGTGCGTCAGCGCCAGCAGCGACGTGTCCACAGTGACGTATTCGCGAACCTGCGCCGAGAGCGAATCGGGGCGCTGTGCGGTGAGGGCGAGCAGGAGGGTGAGCGCGTACATGAAAGCTCCTCGCTAATTCACTGTGAAGTGCATCATCATCCCCGCCGAGAGATGCTCCGCGATGTGGCAATGCAGCATCCAATGGCCGGGATTGGACGTGTCGACCAGAATATCCACCGTGGAACCGGCCGGCACCAGAACCGTGTCCTTCCACGCGCGATCCTGCAGTGGGACGCCGTTGACGGCCAGGACGAGGAAACGCTGACCGTGCAGGTGAATCGGATGTTGCATGCCGTGAAACGCGCGGCGCTCGTTCACGAGCCGGAGTTTGAGACCCCCGCCCGCGTCGCGGGCGAACTGCCAGTCGATATCCATGTTCTCGCGACCGCTCTCCGGATCGCGCAGGATCCAGCGCACCTGCTCGCCGGTCGATGCCCAGTTCATCATCGGCATCGTGCCGCTCCACTCGACGGCCTGAAAGAAGATCGAGTCGAGCTGCATCAAGCGCTCGGTCACGAAGGGAAGGTTTCGGGTCTGCAGCGTGAGAATCAGTGTTTTGTCCGGCGCACGGTTTGCCAACGAGTCCAGGGCGGCGAACAGAACCGGCGGCGAAGCAGAAACGGCGGCGGGGGGCGGCGAGGGGCGGCGAGGGGCGGCAACCGCAGAAACGGTCACGATGCCGAGCGTATCGACTTCCGGGAAAAACCGTCCGAAGATGTGGTCGAGTCCCTGCACGCGATTGACGAGCGCGTACGTTCCCGGGCGCTCGAACCGCACATCCACGACGTAGCGCTCGGCGGGCGCGATCACCACGTTCTCGACCGGCCGGGGAGCGGCGAATGGCCCGGCGTCCGCCGCCACGAGCCGCATGCGCGCGCCCGTGAATGAGAGATTCATCGTGCGCGCATTCGCGGCATTCGTGAAATAGAACCGCACCGCTGCTCCCCGCGAGGCGCTGAGGCGATAGTCGCGTTTGCCATTCACCAAGAAGACGTTGCCGAACCGGCCCATCAGCGCATGGGTCGGTGACTCCTTGCCCGGCGGAATCGGCCCCTGCGCTCCGACGAGCACATCGTCGAGGATCAAGAACTCTTCACGGTCAGCGGGAGCCAACGCGCTGTCGGCCGAACGCACGAGGATGCTCCCGTACAGGCCCAGCTCCTGCTGGATGTCTTCGCGCACATGGGCGTGATACCAGTAGATGCCGGCATCGGGGAACCGAATGCGATAGGTGAAACTGGCGCCCGGTGGTATAGCCGGTTGGGTGAGACCGGGGACGCCGTCAGAGCCGTTTTCCAGCCGGATCCCATGCCAGTGGATGGCGGTCGAATCGGGCAAGTGATTCGTAAACGCGACGACAATCTCAGACCCGCGCTCCACCTCGATGCGCGGCCCCGGTTGCTGACCGTTGAAGGCAAAGCCGCCGCGCACCGGGGCGGCGTCGAGGCGGAGCGTGTCACCAGTGCGAAGGTGCACCGGGTCGCTGGCCTGCGCGATCGGGAGTGTGTCGCCCGCCGGCACGCGATAGGGAGTGACGGCGGGACGAAGCGCCATCTCCGCGGGGAGCATCGTGAGGTTTGCCGGCATCGGGACCATCGGCCAGCCGCCATCATCATGCTCGTGTGGCGCCGGCGTCGCGCTGCCCCCCCCGCCGGCGGCAAACGTCAGCTGATCGGGCGGAAACAGGCGCGTGCTGGGCGACTGCCCGCGCAGCACGAGCTGGGTACTGGGCGTCCGCGCGCGCGCGTTTCGCTCCGCGGTCACCAACACGACGAACTTCTGGAACGCGATCCCCTCTCCGACGAACGTCCCCTGCGCGACCACGCCGAGCTTGATGATCGACTCCATGGTCGGCGTGGCGACCCAGGCGACGTAGGTTCGGCCGGGCGCGAGGCCCGTGACCGTGCCGATCAGCGTGTAGCGCGCGTGGCCGTCGGGCGTGACGCCGACGGTGAAGGGACCTGCTGGAAGGGTCAGCTCGACACGCCCCGACGCCGTCCGCGCGCCGGGCGCGGCGATCAGATCGATGCAGTAGAGATCGTGACTCGGTCCGAGAGGAGTCTGGGGATCACACGGACGACTCCCCTCCGGACTCTGACCAACACAAATCCCCGCGACGGCGGCGAGGAGCGCTACCGCTTGGAGCGCTTCGGCAATCCGACGTCGCGCCACCACGCCCGCCTGTCCCGTAGCCGCGAGACGGGTCCGGAGGCTGGGGGACTGAACGTCAATGACGCCGACACCTCGAAGGTGTAGGTCCCCGTCTCCCCCGCGGCGCTCGTCCCGATGATGATGTCGTAGAAGTTGGTGTCGGCGGCCGCGACCTGGTACTGAATGAACGCGTTGGTGCTCGTGCCCACGAGGCTGTCGTCGTTCGAGGCCACCAAGGTGCGTGAGCTGGCTGGCGGCGCGCCCGGATCGAACACGTACAGCTCCAGCGCGGGGTTCATGGTCGTGGACGACTGTCGGAGGGTCAGGACCGTGCCGCCGTAGACCACGATGCGCGCCACGTCGTAGTAGTGTGGCGTCGCCCCCGAATCGGCGCAGTCGCCCGCCGTGAGCGAGTCGGTCGCCGTGATGCCCCGCGCCACAAACACCTGCCGGCAGCCGTTCATGCCGGCGGGTTGCACCGCGGTCGCGAGCGTGTAGGGGCCGGTCGCGCCCCGCAGGAACGAGTTCGCGCCGATGATGTAGGTGGTGTCGCCGGGCAGAATGATGTCGAGCTGCGAGTTTTGTTCGATGCCGAGAATCGAATCGTCATCGAAGCCCACGAGCTGCCCCGCCGCTTTGAAGAAGTCGACCCAGGTGTCGAACGCCGTGGACCGCATCGAAACGCGGAAACTGTGCTGCCCGGCCGGCAACACGAGCTCGTAGAAGTCGTAGAACCACCCGCCACCGCCGAGATTACAATCGGTGGCCGAGAGATTCCCGTTGACCGTCTGGCCCAGCGTGTACGACACGGCGAAGGCGCACGGATCCAGGATCGAGGCGTGGTAGACCACGGGTGCGACACCCGTAACGGCGGCCTGGATTGTGATCGGTCCCGGAGTGAAGCCGAGCGTCACCGTTGTCGAGAACACGCCGTTCGCATTCGTCGTGCCGCTCGGCGGGGTGAAGCTCGCGCGGCCCGCCGGAGTCACAGTCCACTGCACCGAGACCCCCTCGATCGGCAGCCCGTCCGACCCGAGCGCGGTGAAGGTGAGAGGAAACGCGAGCTGCGCGCCGGTGGGAGCCGCTTGGCTGTCTCCGGCAATCCCGGTGACCGATGCGGCGCTCTTCCCCGGGCCGCTGGAATCGCCGCACGCGATCGCCAAAGCCAACATTCCAACAACGAGAGCCCTCACGGTGCCTCCGCTTATTTGGGCACGACGCGGTAAAGTACCTCGCCGTCTCGGATCATGCCGAACTGCTCGCGGGCCACGCGCTCCTGGACCGCAGGATTGGTTTCGAGGTCATGGGCGAGCTTGGCGAGCGAATCGAGCTCGACGCGCAACGCGGCCACCCTGGCACGCTCGTCGGCGAGCTGGCGCCGGATCGAGATCCAGTCGGCCGTGCCGTACTCGCCCCCCCCTACGGCGAGGGCGAGGAGCGCGACGCCACCGGCGATGCCGGTAATCCGGATGCGCGTCACAAGCCGTACAGATGCCGGCCAGGGTAATGCGCCACGTCGCCAAGCTCCTCCGCGATACGCAACAGCTGATTGTACTTCGCTACCCGCTCACTGCGGGAGGCGCTGCCGGTCTTGATCTGGCCCACGCCGGTCGCGACGGCCAGATCGGCGATGAACGTATCCTCGGTCTCGCCCGAGCGGTGCGAGATCACCGAGCCGTAGCCGTTGCCCCGCGCCAGCTCGATGCACTGCAGCGTCTCGGTGAGCGTCCCGATCTGGTTCACCTTGATGAGGATCGCGTTCGCGACGCTCTCCTCGATGCCCCGCGCCAGCCGCTCCGCGTTGGTACAAAAGAGATCATCGCCCACAAGCTGCACCCGTTCCTGCAACGATTCCGTGAGCTTGGCCCATCCCGCCCAGTCGTCTTCCGCCAGGCCGTCTTCGATGGAGACGATCGGGTAGCGATCGATCCATCCTTTATACAACGCAATCATCTCATCGGCGCTCTTCTTGCCGCCCTTGCTCTTCTTGAACGTATAGGTGCCATCCTCGTACAGCTCCGACGCCGCGACGTCGAGCGCGATGGCGACGTCCTTCCCCGCCTCGAAGCCGGCGGCCTCGATCGCCGCCATGATCGCCTCGAGCGCGGCCTCGTCGTTGGACAGATCGGGCGCAAAGCCGCCCTCATCTCCCACCGCGGTCGAAAGGCCGCGCTTCGCCAGCACCTTCTTGAGCGCATGAAACACTTCCACACCCATGCGCAGCCCCTCGGGAAATGTCTCCGCGCCGATCGGGACCGCCATGAACTCCTGGCAGTCCACGGTGTTCGCCGCGTGCGCGCCGCCGTTCAGGATGTTCATCATGGGGACCGGAAGCACATGCGCGACCGGCCCGCCGAGATAGCGGTACAGCGGCAGGCCGGCGTCCTGCGCAGCAGCCCGCGCAACGGCGAGCGACACGGCGAGAATCGCGTTGGCGCCGAGGTGGCTCTTGTTGGGCGTGCCGTCGAGATCGAGCATGGCATAATCCACCGCGATTTGATCTTCGGCCGACAGCCCTTCGAGCCGCGGGCCGATCACCTCGTTCACGTTTTTCACCGCTTCGAGCACGCCCTTGCCGCCGAAGCGCTTCATGTCGCCGTCGCGCAGCTCCACGGCTTCGTGCTCCCCGGTGGAGGCGCCGCTCGGCACCGCGGCGGTCCCGCTCGCGCCGCTCGCCAACGTGATGTCCGCCTCCAGGGTAGGATTGCCCCGACTGTCGAGGATTTCGCGCGCATGAACGGAGATGACTGTGCTCATTGTGGAACCAACCCTAGCGCGCCTTTGTCTGCAGGGCAACCATCGCCGCCCGCACTTCGTCCCGCAGCCGTTCGCGGTCGTCCGGACGGAGTCCGGCCGTCGCCATGGGCCGCCCCACGAGCAGCCGAATCGGCCGCGGGCGCAGCCGCCACCCGCCCTTGGGCAGAATCTCGAATGTGTGATGGACGTACACGGGGATGATCGGGACCTGCGCGGCGATCGCGAGTCCGAACGGCGCGTTCTTGAACGGCAGCAGCTCGCCGGTCCGGCTGCGCGTGCCTTCTGGAAAGACGAGCACCGAGGTGCCACCCCGAATCATGCGCGCCGCCTCGTCGTAGGCTGCGAACGCACTCTTGCGCGCGGCGCGATCGATCGGGACGTGTCCGACCGCGAGCATCGCACGTCCCAGGAGCGGGATTCGAAACAGCTCGCGTTTCGCGACGAAGCGCACGGTGCCCGGGAGCGTGGCGAACAGCGCCCAGATGTCGAACATCGACGAGTGGTTCGACGCGTACATCACCGGCTGGTCGCGCGGGATCATGTCCAGCCCTTCGGCCAGGACGGGGGTGCCCGCGGCGCTGAGTATGTCGCGCGACCAGTCCGTGTTCGACCAATCGTAGACTCCGCCCGGCCGGGAGCGCAGGCGTAACAGCCCCGCCACGACGGCGGCGGATGCGTGCACGACAGTTGAAACAACGAGAACTACATAGTACCAGAGGGTGCGGATCACGCGAAGTGATCGTATCCTGCAGGCAGGGTGACGGGCTTGTTGTTCTGCATCAGACGGACGCCGCCGCGGCGTCCGCCGCCGGCGCGCAGGCAGGTACCGATCCGGGTCAACTCGATCCCAGTGTCCGCACGGAACGACGACGCGCTGGCATCGCCAAACGTGGACGGCATCGTTAACAGCAGCTCGAATTCCTCACCGCTCGCCACTGCCGCCATCGCATCGACCTTTTCCCAACAGGGGATCCGCTCGAGGTTGATTTCGATGCCGACCTCGGAGGCGGCCGCAAGATGCTGGGCGTCGGCCGCGAGGCCATCCGAGATGTCAATCATGGCGCTGGCGCCGTGGCCCGCAAGCCAGCGGCCGGCATCGATGCGCGGCTCGGGGCATGCATAGCGGTTACGCAGCAGGTCCGGCATTTTCTTCCCCGCGCGCAAGTTCTCCAGGGCCAGCCCCGCGCCACCGAGATAGCCGGTGACCCACAGCGCGTCGCCCTCCCGCGCCCCGGCACGCCGCACAGGGCGGTCCGCCAGCCCGATGACGCAAACGTCCACAACGTACCGATCGGATTGCGTCAGATCGCCCCCCAGCACTCTGGCGCCGAGATTGTGCGCCACCGTCGCGACGCCCGCCATGATTTCGGCGGCGGGATCTTTGCCGTTGGCGCCGTTTTTCGGCGGGACCGCCAACGACACGAGCATCCCCACGGGCGTCGCGCCGTCTGCCGCCAGATCGGACATGGCGGCCCCGGCGGAGCGAAAGCCGATCTCCTTGAAATCGAGCCAGTCGGTGCGGAAGTGGACGTTTTCGAGCGACTTGTCGATGCTGAGCGCCAGCATCGCGTCCCCCACCGGGACGATGGCGCAGTCGTCACCCAAGTCCGAGACATCGTCTTCGGAGATCTCGCGAATCCGCTCGACGATCTTCCGGATCCGGTCGAATTCCTTCCCCGGACCGAGGTTCATCGGATACGCACCAGGCCGCTGTCGGTCGCCGCCCAGAGGAAGTCGCGATCGCTCGCGAGGTCGCGGACCGCGGCCGGCACGTCGAACGGCACGCCGTACACGTGGACCGACCCGTTGGAGATGTCGGCCTGCGCGAGACCGCGGGTACCGCCGACCCAGAGCGTGCCGTCGTGAGCGGCGATCGCCGTCGGTACGCCGAGCGTGAGCGGCAACGGCACGGCGGTCCACACCAGCGTGGTGGGATTGCGCCAGAGCAGCTCTCTTTCGGTGGCCATCACGATCGTATCCTGAAGACGCCCGAGTGCGTAAACGGTCACGCGCAGACTGGAACGGTTCGCCAGCTCGCCTGGTGTCGTAACGGCATTCGCGCCGGGCAAGACCTGCCCCAGTCCCGCGTTGGTTCCAACCCACAGTGTATCGCCGACCGCCAGCAGACTGGTGATCGCCAGGGCACTCGGCCCGACGTCGAGCGCCCGCTCGTCGGCCGTTATTAAGGAAAGACCACGAGTGGTACCGATCCACATGCCGCTGCGAGAGGATGCGAGCGACGTGACGTCCGGCAGATCCCACACCCGGGATGCAAACGTGGACGAATCGATGCGCAGCACCCCCTGCTCCGTAGCAAGCCAGAGGTGATTCCCTGCAGCGACGAGCCGACGAGAATAGAGGAAAGAGAAGCCGAGGGCGGCGCGGCTGCCTTCCGCGCCACGCGTGGCGGAAAGATCGCTCGCAACCCACGTCAGGCCGCGACGCTCGGCTCCTGCCCGTGCGCTGCTGGCAGCCCAGACGCCGTTCGGCGCAGCGGCAACCGCGCCAACTCCTGGTGCGACCAATCCGTACATCAACACGTCCCATTCTCCTGTTTGCTTGTCTACCCGCACCAACCCTAGTCCGTTCGTGCCAAAAAAAATCTCCGGACGTTCCGGCGTCGCCGCGGCAGCGGTGAACTGATGCGTGCGTAGGCGTGCGTCCGTGAGTATGGCGGCTCGGAGCGCGGCGGCGATCGGGGCGCTGGCCAGCGCCGCTTCGACCGTCAGAGGTTGGTCAATTTGCCCGGAAGGTAGTGAGCCAGGCGTCCAGATGCGTCCATCCACATCGTAACGGACGTAACCAAGACCGGTTCCGAGATCGAGCCATACCGCATTCCCCGACGGATCAGCGATCGCGCGCCGCACCCTGCCGCTGGGGTAGCCGTCGAGGACGGTGACAGGTGAACGGAATCGGCGCGCCGTCCGGTCGTAAATGACCAGTCCGTGAGTCGTCGCGGCAAAGACGAGCCATGGCGTGGCAGCCACCGCTTCGACGTAGGAGAAATCGGAGATCACCACGCGATTCTCGGGACTCCATATCCGGATTGGCTGGACATTTCCGAGGCGTGAATTTGTGCAGGCGAGTAGAAGCGCCGCCACTGTGGTTGGAAAACAACATTTTTTGCCTGGCATTACGCCACTTCCGGAGCCTCGAGTTCCACGAGAACTGGAGGTAGTGATTTCTTCACGTTTTGCCAGGCCCGCCACACGTCGGGCAGCGCGGCGAGTACGTCGGCGGGCCGCAGGCTGCGCGCGGTCCACTGGCGCGCGCCCTGCTCCGCCGCACGGCCGAGCGCGTGCGCGCCGAGAGCCGCTGCTTCGGCAGGCGCCGTGCCCCGCGCGAGAAACGCCCCGATGAACCCGGCGAGCAGATCGCCGCTGCCGCCCGTCGCAAGTCCGGGATTGCCGCTCGCCACGACGTGCTCCGGGCCGCGGAGGTCCGCAATGACGGTCGGAACACCCTTGAGCAGCACGGTGCATTTGAGCTTCGCGGCGGCGCGCCCGGCCGCGGACCAGCGGTCGTTCGCGGCTTCGTCCGCCAGCGCGTCGCCACCGAGCGCTCGAAACTCACCGAGATGCGGCGTGAGCACGCGGGGTTGGGGGCTGGGGGTTAGGGATTCGGGAGTCACGAGATGCAAGGCGTCAGCATCCAGTACCGTCGGGATCGGACGACGAGACAGCACAGCCGCGACAAACGCACGTCGCGCATCGCGCGGCTCGCGCCCAAGGCCCGGGCCCAGCACGACCGCGTCGGCCCACTCCAGCGCTTCGGCCAGCGCCGGCTCGAGCTGCTCCAGGAGCGCCGATTCCACGGTGAGTAGATCCGGAAGACTGGCCTGCGCGGCCGCGATCGTCTCGCGCGCAGCGATGAGCTTGACGAGACCAGCTCCGGCGGCAAGGGCGGCACGGGCGGCATGGAGCGCCGCGCCGCTCATTCCATCGGCGCCGCCGATCACGCACACGCGCCCGCGATCGCCCTTATGCATCTGCGGCATGAGGCGCGGCAGTCGTGCGGCGGCCCACGCATCGGTCACGAGGATCGGCCACGCGCTGTCGGGCGGCGGGAAGCCGATGTCCACGACGACGACCTTGCCGCACCACTCGCGCGCCAGCAAATGCCCACGCCGGGGGCCCCCGAACGTAACGGTCAGCTGCGCGTGCACCGGCCCGTGTGCCTCACCGCTCGTCAGGTCGAGCCCCGTCGGACCATCAACGGCAAGAATGGGCGCGCCGTACTCGGCGACCCGCTGCGCCAGAGCCAGCACGTCGCCTTTAGCGGGGCCGGCGGCTCCGGTGCCGAGCAGCGCGTCCACTGCAACGGCGGCCTGCGGCCACGCTTCTTCGCGTCCCAATTCGCGCACGCCGTCGAGGCGGGCGAGCGCGCGATTGTCGATCGCGTCATCGGTTTTGGGATCGACGGCGGCAACCCACACCGGGATGCCGGTGGCGTGGAGCGCGCGGGCGGTGACCCACCCGTCGCCGCCGTTGTTGCCGGCTCCCGCCGCGACCAACACTCCCCCGGTCACGGCGGCGGGCAGCTCGGCGACGAGCACCTGGGCGACGGCGCGGCCGGCCGTCTCCATCAGGACTCGGCTCGGCACGCGATACTGCGTGCGCGCCGCCGAGTCCCATGCCGCCGCTTCGCTTGCCGAGAGAACCGGAATTGGATTCACGGAATCATCACCCCCGCGTACCCCACCACGCGTGCGTTGTCGCCGGAGACCCAACCCGAGTGGCGGTAGTCTACCACCTCGGCTTGCTTCGCGCCCAGGGCTCGGGCCGCCGCGAGCAGGACCGCTGCAGGTCCGCGGCCACACATCGAGATGCGCTGCCGCTTGCAGCGCGACAGCAGCTCGGCACCGTCGAGCGCCCGAACCGCATCGAGTGCCGCCGCGTCTTTTTTTTCCGACACGGCGGCTGGTTCATAGTGATTCAGGTCGCTGGAGGCGAGCAGCAACACCGGCTCGCCGGCCGCTCGAACGAACCGGGCGAGCATCTCGCCCAGCATCGTGGCGGGTTCCCATCCATCCCACGCGATGACGAGCGGGATAATGCGCACGTCCGCGCGCACCATCTGGAGAAACGGCAGCTCGACTTCGACAGCATGCTCGGCGCGATGGGCGGCGTGATCGATTTCGACGAACCCGTTCGAGATCTCGCGCAGTGCTTGCGCGCCGTCGGCGTCAACGGGCACCTCGCCCAACGGGGTCCGAAACGCCCCGGCCTCCCAGAGCGAGACGCCGCTTTTGGCTTCGGAGATGCCGGTGTGATTGGGCGCCAGGATGACGACTAATCCTGGTACGGTGATCCGAGCGAAGACGGCGGCCGCCGTCGCCCCGGAGTAGATGTAGCCGGCATGCGGTGCGATGACCGCCCGAACCCGCGCCGGAGGTAAAGAGCCAGCAGCGCTGTGAGCATCTGCGAGGAGGGTGGCTACAACGGCCCGCAATTCTGCGGGATCTGCGGCGTAGAACCGCCCGCTGACCGCGGGAGGGCGAACCACTATCCCGAAGAGGAGACTCCTGGCCAGCGATAGCCGGCTCCAGCCTTGAACACTTCCGCGAACTCGTACACGCGCTCGAAGTCCTCGAGCCGGTCGGAAGGCTGCCGGGCGAGCAGGCCGACGTCGATGAGGATGAACACGATTTGGCCGAAGTCCTCGGTCGTATGGATGCCCCAGTGAGTCAGCACGGAGTTGGCGAGCATCCCGAACTGCTCGAGGGCGAAGTCGCGGCACGCCCACGCCAACTCCACCCCGCTCAGGTGCCGCCGCGAGGGCAATTTCGTCTGCGCGTACTCGAGGGCGGCCAGCACGAAGACGTAGGCGCGTTCAGTGTACTTGCCGTCGCGCCGGCGGATCTCGGCGAGCGCGGCTTCGAGCGTGGCGACATCGCTCATCGCCGGGCTTCGCCGGGAGGCGGTGGAGGTGCTGGAGGTCCTGGAGGTGTCGGCACGACACGAATCCCTCCCGAGCGGCGTTCCGTCCGCTCTTCGGGCAGCGGCACGTCGAGCAGTGCCAAAGCGAGGACGTCATCAATCGTTTCCACGAGCTTGATATCAAGCAACTTCCGTACCTCTTCAGGTAAGTCAATAAGGTCGTTCTTGTTCCGTTCGGGAACGAGCACGGACGTGACGCCCGCGCGCGCCGCCGCCGTCAGTTTCTCCTTCAGGCCGCCGATCGGGAGCACCCGGCCCCGCAGCGTCAGCTCGCCCGTCATCGCCACATCGTGCCGCGACGGCCGGCGGCACAGGAGCGAGGCCAGCGCCGCGGCGATCGTGATGCCCGCCGAGGGCCCATCTTTGGGCACGCCGCCCGCGGGGACGTGCAGGTGCACGTCCGATTGGGTAAACGCGTCGAGCGGGATGCCGAGGGCGCCGGCGCGGGCGCGCAGCAGGCTCCAGGCGGCTTGCGCCGACTCTTTCATCACGTCGCCGAGCTGACCCGTCAGCGTGATCTGACCTTTGCCCGGCATCCGGATCGCTTCGATGAACATGATGTCGCCGCCGACGGGGGTCCACGCCAGGCCGGTGGCCACGCCGATCTCCGGCGCGCGTCCCGCGACCTCGCTCTGCACCTTGGGCTGACCGGCGTATTTCTCCAGGTTCTTGGTCGACACCTTCACCATCTTCGACCCACCCTCGACGACCTCCAACGCGGCCTTGCGGAGCACGCCCTGGATCTCCCGCTCGAGCTGGCGGACGCCCGCCTCTCGCGTGTACTCGCCGATCAGCCGTTCCAGCGCGGCATCGGCGAGATGGGCGCGTTGGCCCTCCTCGCCCCTGCCCAGGCCTGTTTCCTTGAGCTGGCGCGGCAGCAGGTAGCGTTTGGCGATCTGCAGCTTCTCCGACGGCGTGTAGCCGACCAGCGTGAGCTGCTCCATGCGGTCGAGCAGCGGATCGGGAATCGGCACGGTGCTGTTCGCCGTCGCGATGAACATCACGGCGGAGAGATCAAACGCGACCTCGAGGTAGTGATCCACGAACGTCGAGTTCTGCGCGGGGTCGAGCACCTCGAGCAGTGCGGCGGTGGGATCGCCCCGGACGTCGGCGCCCATCTTGTCCACTTCGTCGAGCATGAGCACCGGACTGCGGTTTTCACAGCGTTGTAAGGCGTGGATAATGCGGCCGGGAATCGCCCCGACGTAGGTCCGGCGGTGGCCGCGAATCTCGGCCTCATCGCGCACGCCGCCGAGCGAGACGCGGATGAACTTGCGACCCAACGCCTCGGCGATGCTCTGGCCGAGCGACGTCTTGCCGACGCCGGGCGGCCCCACGAAGCAGAGAATGGAGCCCTTCGCGTCCGGATTGAGCGTCCGCACCGCGAGGTACTCGAGGATGCGTTCCTTGACCGTCTTGAGATCGTAATGGTCGCGATCGAGGATTTCGCGCGCCGTCTTGAGGTCGAGTCGATCTTGCGTGACGCGGCTCCACGGCAGCGCGGCGAACACGTCGAGATAGGTGCGCGCGACCTGGTATTCGGCGGACTGCGGCGACATCTGGCGCAACCGCTTCAGCTCGCGATCGGAGACTTTCTTCGCTTCAGCGGAGAGCTGCGCCTCTTCGAGGCGCTTGGCCAGCTCTTCGAGCTCGTCGTCGCCCTCACCTTCGCCGAGCTCCTGGCGGATGACTTGCAGCTGCTCGCGCAACACGTACTCGCGCTGATTCTGATCGAGCCGCGTCTTTACCTTTTCCTGGATCTGCGTGCCGACTTCCAGGACTTGCAGCTCCTGCACCAGGAACTCGGCCAGGCGCTCGAGCCGGCGCGTCACATCGTCGATCGCGAGCAGCTCGGCCTTCGCCGGCAGGGCAAGATCGAGATTGGCGGCGATGAAGTCGGCCAGCTTCCCCGCTTCGGTGATGCCGGCGAGCACTTCGTGCAGCTCGGCGCCGAGGTAGGGCGCGATGTCGATCACGCGGGAGAACTGCGCGATGACGGTGCGCTTCAGCGCTTCCGTGCGCGAATCCTCGAGCAGATTCTCCTGCAACGGCTCGGCTTCCGCCATCAGCCACTTCTCGCCCTGCGCAATGTCCTTGAGCCGCGCGCGCTCCAGTCCCTGCACCATGACCCGCACCGACCCGTCGCCCAGCTTCAGCATCCGCACGATCGTGCCGAGCGTGCCGACGTCGTAGAGCTGATGCGGCAGCGTGTTCATCACGGCGCCCTCGGGCGGCTCCATCCCGCCCATGGACTTCACGACGCCGAGCAACACGCGCTTCTCGCCCTGGATGATCTCGTCGATCAGTTGGACGGCTTTGGGATCTGTGAGGGCCAGCGGAAGAACGACGTGGGGATAAACGACGAGCTGGCCCAGGGGGAGGACCGGCAGGCGTTCCATTAAGTCACTCGCACCGACTGTGCGCCCGATGAGCGCGGCGGCTGCTTCGCGAGCCGGACCTCGAGAAAGCCGTGTTCATAGGTGGCGCGGATGGACGAGGGATCGACCACCACGGGCAGCCGGAAGCGGCGCTCGAAGGGTCCGATCTGCACTTCCATCGCGTGATAGTGGCGCTTGCCCTGCTGCCGCATGCCGCTGCGCTCGCCGGAGATCTTCAGAATCCCCTCGTCCAGCTCCACGCTGAAGTCTTCCGCGCGCATGCCGGCGATGTCCATGTGGACGATGAGCTCAGCGTCGGTCTCGTAGACGTCGGTGCGCGGCTTCC
>JBOHSJ010000321.1:0-3556 GCA_050733035.1 Gemmatimonadales bacterium
AGCAGCTCGCGGTTCCGGTGGACGTGTTCACGTCCGAGGAGATCGCGCTGCAGGGCACGAACGAGACCAGCCAAATTCTCCAGGCGCTCGCGCCCTCGGTGAACTTCCCGCGGCAGAGCGTGACCGATGCGAACGACATCGTGCGGCCGTTCACACTCCGCGGTCTCAGCCCCGACCATACGCTCGTGCTCGTGAACGGCGTGCGGCGCCATCAAATGGCGGTGCTGAACACGTTCGCCTACGGCATGGGAGCGGGATCGAGCGGCGTGGACCTCAATACCATTCCCGGTGGGGCGATCGACCGCATCGAAGTGCTGCGTGACGGGGCGTCGGCGCAGTACGGCTCCGACGCCATCGCCGGCGTCGTCAACGTCGTCATGAAGGAGGGCGGGTTCACGCCGTTCCTGAACGTCGAGACGGGCGGGTACGCGACGAAGAATTATCCCGACGACGGCGCCACCGCCGACGTCAACGGCGGGTTCGGCATCGGCCTGGGCCGCGGCTCGCTCGCCGTGTTCGGCGAATACCTGCACCGCGATCCGACCAACCGCGCCTGGCCCGACATTTTCTTAGCGGATGTAAACGGCGTCACGGACGTCATCGACACGCTGACCGGCCGCATCGTGCAGAAGCGCAATGCGCTGAAGCAGCCAAACTACCATTGGGGCGACGGACTCGAGAAGGACGCGATGACGTTCGCCAACTTCCGGATGCCGCTCAATGACGGCGGCACGAGCGAAGTCTACGCGTTTGGCGGATACAGTCATCGCACCGGCACCGGCAACGGGTTCTGGCGCTATGCCGACGGCAACCGGAACTGGCCCGAGCTGTATCCGAACGGGTTCCTCCCCGAATTCCGGCCCGATGTGGCCGATTATTCAGCGGCCGGCGGTTTCCGCGGTCAGGTCAGCGGGTGGGCGCTCGATTTCGGCGCATCCTACGGCAAGAACCGGTTCGACTACAACCTCGAGAACACCAACAACCCGTCGCTCGGCCCCTGTCTCGATACGCCGTGCGCCCCGGGGGCGGACAGCATCCTGGGCAACGCGGACGACCCGGGGATTCCCAATCAGCTGTCCTTCTTCGCGGGTCGGCTGAAGCGCAATGAAAGCGGCGTGGCGCTGAACCTCGCGAAGCGCATGAGTCTCGGCTTGTCGTCTCCGGTGAACGTGGCGGTCGGCGCCGCGTACCGGCGCGAGGAGTTCGAGATCGTTGCGGGGGAAACCGCCTCCTGGATCAACGGCGGGCATCTCGCGCAGGACAGCGGCGGGCTCGCCCCGGCCGGCTCGTCGGTCTTTCCGGGGTTCGCGCCCAGCGACGCGAGCAAGCACTCGCGGTCCAACGTCGGCGCGTACCTGGATCTGGAAGGCCAGCTCAGCTCGCAGGTTCTCGCCAACGTCGCCGGCCGGTTCGAGAGCTACAGCGACTTCGGTGAGCGGCTGAGCGGGAAACTGGCGTTGCGCTTTCAGCCGAGCCCGCGCTTCGTGGTCCGCGGCGCGGCCAGCACGGGATTCCGCGCGCCGGGCTTGGCCCAGAGCTTCTTCAGTCACACGACGACAAACGTGATCGGCGGTCAGTTCGTCGAGGTGGGCAATTTCCCGGTGGACAACCGCGCGTCGCGCATCTTCGGCGCGAAGTCCCTCAAGGACGAGACGTCGGTGAACCTGAGCGGCGGTTTCGCGTTCACGCCGCAAGACAACGTCACGTTCACGGTCGATTTCTTCCACATCACGATCAAAGACCGGATTCTGCTCGGCGCGACGTTCGGTGACACCGTGTCGCAGCGGATTCTCTCGGATTCGGGGTTCTCGAACATCGGGGCGGTGCAGTTCTTCACCAACGGGTTGGACACGCGCACGCGCGGCGTCGACATCACCGGGGGCATCCGGCTGGGGGCCGGGGCCACGGGGACGGTGGACCTGAGCGCGGCCGTCAACTACACGGTCAACCGGATCACGCGCGTGGACCCGCTCCCCACGATTCTGCAGGGGACGGCCACCGATTTGACGAGCATTCTCGACCTGGTGACGACGGTGGGGATCGAAGAGGAACGCCCCGACTGGCGCGCCACACTCACCGGTCAGTACACGGTGGGCAGGGTGCACTCGTTGGCCCGCGTGTCGTACTACGGCGGATTTGCCTCGGCCCAGCCCAGCTTCACCGATCGCGAAGTCTACGGCGGCAAGACGCTGGTGGACGCCGAGATTGGCTACCAATTTAGCGCGGTGAATCTGTCCATCGGCGCCCGCAACCTGTTCGATGTCTATCCCGACAGGCCGAAAGCGGAGTTCAACAACAACGACAACACGTTCCCCTGGGCCGCGGCGTCGCCATTCGGCTACAACGGCCGTTTCCTGTACGCGCGGGCGGAGATGCGCCTGCTCCAATAGGGAGGGAGTTCTATGATCAGCAGTGCGAAGGTCCTGAGCTTTGCCGCACTCGCCGCCGTCCTGCTGTACGGCGTCCCGGCGGCGGCCCAGAACGGCCGCATCAGAGGGACGGTGCGCGACGGCAGCGGCGGCCCGCTGGCGGGGGTGACGATCAGAGCGCAGGGGGCGGCCGCGGCACGGCGTGCGACGACGACCAGCGACGGGAGCTACAGCATCGCGAATCTCGAGCCCGGCAGCTATGCGGTTTCCGCCGCGCTTCCCGGCTTGCGCACGCAGGCGCGGCAGAACGTCATCGTCGCGGCGGATGCAGAGACCGTGATCGACTTCGTGATGCAGGCGGTGGAGCTCGAAGCGGTCACCGTCACCGCCATGCTGCGCGAGCAGCGGCTGACCGAAGTGCCGTTCTCGATCGCCGCGCCGACGGAACAAGCGCTGCGCTTGCGCGGTGCCGACAACATCGAAGCGGTGGCGGCGAACGTGGCCGGCTTCAGCGTACAGAACCTCGGCCCCGGTCAGAGCCAGCCCGCGATCCGCGGCGCGTCGTCGGGGCAGATCGCCCGCGACCAGCCCGGCGTGAAGGAAGACGTCGGCGCCTATCTGGACGACGCCGTGGTGTCGCTCTCGCTGTTTACGCCCGATCTCGACCTGTTCGACGTCGGCCGCGTCGAGGTGCTGCGCGGACCGCAGGGAACGCTGTTTGGCGCCGGTTCGCTGGCGGGCACGGTGCGCTACATCAGTAACCAACCGGAACCGGGCGTGAGCAGCACGTTTGGCGAAGTGGGAGTCAATGTGATCGACGGCGGCGATCCCGGCAGTACGGCGAAGCTCGGGTTCAACGCGCCCGTGGGTGACAAGGCTGCGTTCCGGATCGTCGGGTACAGTACGCGCACCGGCGGGTACATGGATGCCGTACAGCCGTCGCTTCGCCCCGATGATGACGTCAACGGCACCGGCCGCGCCGGTCTGCGGGCAGCGCTCCGTTTGGCGCCGAGCGCGAGCGTCAGCATTACGCCGCGTGTAGTCTATCAGCAGGTGAAGGCGGACGGCTGGAATCGTATCGACGCGTTCAATATCCTGGCCAATCCGTTCACGACGAGCCGCCCCCCGGTAAACCTGGGGGAGCGTGGCCAATTCACCCAAGGCCGGGAACCGTTCACCGACAAGTT
>JBOHSJ010000322.1:0-4852 GCA_050733035.1 Gemmatimonadales bacterium
ACATCAACGCGTCCCCGGTCCCCCGTCCCGCGTCCCCCGATGTCATTCGTCAGGTCCTGGAAAAACCGTTGCCTGTGTATGACAAAGCCGGCGAACAGCACTTCAATCTCGTCTCCGCCCTGCACAAAGCGGTGCGCGGTTCGGATGCCGATGGCGCGCTCTATTGGCTCGCTCGCATGCTAGCCGGTGGCTAGGATCACATGTACATCGCGCGGCGCCTGGTGCGCATGGCGATCGAGGACATCGGACTTGCGGATCCGCGTGGCCTGACCGTCGCGCTCGCCGCCAAAGACGCCTATCACTTCCTCGGCAGTCCTGAAGGGGAGCTGGCTCTGGCGGAGGCCACGATTTATCTCGCCACCGCACCCAAGTCGAATCGAGCGTACGCCGCGTTTGGACAGGCGCAGGCCGCCGCCGCAGCGCACCCCGCCGAACCAGTCCCACTCCATATTCGCAACGCGCCGACCGGCCTCATGAAAGAGCTGGGCTACGGCGCGGGGTACCAGTACGCGCACGACAATGCGGAGGCGTATACGCCGCAAGAGTA
Organism: Gemmatimonadales bacterium; assembly: GCA_050733035.1. Classification (GTDB taxonomy): domain Bacteria; phylum Gemmatimonadota; class Gemmatimonadetes; order Gemmatimonadales; family GWC2-71-9; genus 20CM-2-65-7. The sequence goes on from JBOHSJ010000322.1 coordinate 548, forward strand.
CCTCCCCGACGCGCTCCGCGGCGCGACGTGGTACGACCCCACGTCCTTCGGACACGAAAAGACCATCAAAGAGCGAATGGACTGGTGGGCGAGCCTGAAACAGAAAGCGTCGAAAGGACCCTAGCGCGGCGCGGTCAACGCGGGCACACGCAAGTCGGCGGGAATCCCGCCGGCGAGCTCGCCGGCGCTGAGCGCGCGCAGCCACCCGTGGAGCACGAGCACCCGCCAGATCACCCCGGCATGATCGCGCCGTTGCGTGCGATGCTCCCGTATCATGCGCTGCACGGCGCCGCGGTCAGCGTATCGGTACGCCAGCGAGTCGCCGAGCAGCGCGTCCACGGAGTGCCGCAGCTCCTCGCGGAACCAACGCCGCAGCGGGACCGCGAACCCCTGCTTCGGCTTCTCGAGAACGCGCGCCGGCACCAGTCCTTCGATCGCCCGGCGCAACAGCCACTTTCCCCGCCCCCCGCGCATTTTCAATTCGCTCGGCAGGGCGAGCGAGAAATCGACGAGGGCGTTGTCGAGCAGCGGCACGCGCGACTCCAGCGACACGGCCATGCTCGTGCGGTCCACCTTCGTGAGAATGTCCCCCGGGAGATAGGTGCGCAGGTCCGTGAGCGTCATCGTGGTGAGGAGGTCCGCATCGCCACGGTCGGTCTGCCAGGCCCCGAATGCCTGCTCCAAGTCATCGGTCGATGGCGCCAAATCGGCGCGCACGATGCCCCCAAATCGCGGATGCGCCGGCAGGAGCATCGTCGCGGCATATCGTCCGAGCCGGCTGCGGCCGAGATCGAGCAGCCGATTCCGCCCCCGCGCACCGTGCGGCAGTCGCCGCGCGAGCGCCTGCAGCACGGGGCGCACCACGGCGGGAAGCTCGGTGCGGCCCAACACCTCGGCATACCGAGCGTAGCCCGCGAACAGCTCGTCGCCGCCGTCGCCCGACAAGGCGACGGTAACGTCCGAGCGCGCGAGGCGGCACACGAGATACGTGGGGATCGCTGAGGAGTCGGCGAAGGGTTCGTCGAAGGCGGCGATGAGGCTCTGGAACAGCGCCGACACGTCGGGACGCACGACGAGCTCCGTGTGATCCGTCCCGAGCGCCGTCGCAACGGCGCGTGCGTCATCGGCCTCGTTGAATCCCGCCTCTTCGAATCCGATGGAAAACGTACGGACGCGGCCCTGGGCGTGCCGGGTCATCAGCGCGACGACGGTGGACGAATCGATCCCGCCCGACAGCAGCGCGCCCAGCGGCACTTCTGATTCGAGGTGGGACGCGACCGCGTGGTCGAGGAGACGGCGCAATTCCGTGACCGCCTCCGTCTCGTCCATCTTCTGGGGCCGGGCGCTCGCGCGCCAGAACGGGCGCAGCACGGGCGCCGTCCCTTGGGTCACATCGAGGAAATGCCCGGGCGGCAGTTTGTGGACCCCCATCAGAATGGACTGGCAATCCGGCACGTAGCCGAAGCGCAGGTACGCGACTGCGGCCGCCGTATCGACGTCGGGGCGCGCGAGCCCCCCTGCGAGCAGCGTCCGCACTTCGGAGCCGAAGCCGAACCGGCTGTGGCCTGCGCCGCAGTAGTAGAGCGGCTTGATCCCCATCCGGTCCCGCGCGAGCACGAGGCGGCGCCGTGGCGCGTCCCAAATCGCGAACGCGAACATGCCGCTCAGGCGCGCGAACCCTTCCGGCCCCGCCTGTTCGTAGAGGTGCACCAGCACCTCGGTATCCGAGTGCGTCTGGAAGACGTGACCGGCCCGCTGCAGCTCCGTCCTCAGGCGCCCGTGATTGTAGATCTCGCCGTTGAAGACGACCCAGATCGTGCCGTCCTCATTCGAGAGCGGCTGATGGCCGCCCGCGACATCGATGATCGCGAGGCGGCGCATGCCGATCGCGACGTCGCCGTCCTGGTAAATGCCCTCATCGTCGGGACCGCGATGCGCGAGCACATCGCACATCCGCTGGACGCGCTCGCGCACGGAGTCTCGGTGGATCGCGCCCGCGATGCCGCACATGGGCTCTAGACCCGAACCTGCGGTGGGCGTGAGACCCACGCGGCGCCGCCCGTGACCCAGCCATCGAACGCGGCCTCGGGTTGCTGCGACGTGTCGAGAAAGCGGGGCAGCAGAAACCGGTCCGAGGTCGGGGCGGCCAGGGCGACATCGCACGTGACCGCGCTGCTGACCCCGGCCGACGCCAACCAGTCGAACATTTCGGGGGCGTAATCGCCGCTCGGATAGCAGAAGTGCTGCGGCGTAGCGCCGGTCATCCGCTTGATCGCTCCGGCATTCTCATCCAGCTCGCGGCGGAACAGGAACGGGTCTCGCGGCGTGCGATGACGATGGGTGTGGAGCTGCACTGTCACGCCGTTACGCGCGCACTCGGACACCTGGTCCGGCGTCATGATTCTGAGCAAGCGGCGCCGGTCGAGCACGCCCGTATCGCCGCCGAGCCGGGCGGCGAGCTCGTAGAGCAGCTGCTCGCGCCGTGCGACCGGGAACGCGGGGCCGCGGGTGGCGGCCACCATGCGCGCCGTGAGCGCGGCCCGCTGGCGCTCGTCGTCGAATCGCTCGGGTTGGGTGATGCCCATCGCCGGCCAAGGCTCGAGGACGCGCGCCGGTCCGCGCCACAGCAGGTAGTCGATAGCGAGCGAATAGATCGGCCCGCCGGCGAGGCAGTAGTACGTCGTGAGGTACACGGTGGAGGGCATGCCCCCCCCGGTCGCGCGCAGCAGCGGCAGGGCCGAGCTGTGAAAGTCGGTGCCACCGTCGTCGAACGTGATCGCCACGGCGAGGCGCGGGAGCGTCCCGTTCCGCAGACGCCAGAGCCCTTCCTCGAGTGGCAGCACAGTCGCGCCCAGCTCGGTGAGCCGCGCGAGTCTCTTCCCGAACTGCTCCGGAGTCACGTACAGGCCCGGTCGCCACAGATGCTCGTGCTCGAGCGCGAGCCCGTGATAGCACAGGATGGTCAGGCGCCGGCGCCGCCAGTCGCTCCGTCCGACGGCGTGCAGCGCACCGCTGGCGCTCGCGAGCGACAACGCGGCCCGCCGCAGGCGACTCGCGAGGGCCATCACGCGGGCGTTCCGGTGAGACGTTGGTAGAGGGCGGTCAGCTCGCCGACGACGCGGGAGGCCGTGTAGCTCGTCGCGGCGTTTTGGGCCGCGGCCCCGAGCCGTGTCCGCAGCGCTGCGTCGGATGCGAGACGGGTGAGCGCCGCGGCCAGCCCCGTCACATCGCCCGGCGCGACGAGCAGGCCATTCACCTCGTGGGTGATCGTGTCCATCACGCCACCGACGCTGGTCGCGATCACCGGACGGCCGACCGCCATCGCCTCCAGCACGGAGTTGGGAGATCCTTCGCTGAGCGAGCACAGCACGGAGATGTCGAACAGCTCATGCGCCGTCGGCCGCGAGGGGAGCTCGCCGAGAAAATGCACGCGTGCTGTGATGCCGAGCTCCGTCGCCAGGCGCTCGAGCGCGTCGCGCTCGGGACCGTCGCCGACGAGACCCGCCTGGAGTCGCACGTTGGAAGGAAGTTGCGCAATCGCACGAAACAGCGTCGCGTGATCCTTGACCGCATGCAGGCGGGCGACGATTCCAACGAGCGCCACATCGGTGGGCAGTCCGAGGGCCCGCCGCGCGACGGCGAGCGATGGAGCCGAACGGCGCAGAAATGCGTCGGGTTCGAGGAAGTTGGTGATGGTGGCGATCTTCCGCGGCGAGAGCTGCTCTTCCCGCCGGAGCATGTCCGCGACGGCGGGACTGTTCGCCAACACGCAGTGCGCGAACTGGTATGCGATGCGGTTCACGGCGAGCAATCCGCGGCGCGGCGTGCGCTTCCACCAACGCCGGCTCGCCAGCACCTTCGCTCCCGCGAGACGGCCCATCGGCACGCCCCAGATGTTGCCATAGACATCGTGCGTGTGGACGACATCGACACCGCGCTGCCGCAACTGCCGAGCGCACGCCCAGGCCTGCGACAGCGCGCCCACTCCGTACAGGTTTCGCAGGCGCACCACTTCGACGGGCACGCCGAGCGTGTCGTAGCGCGAGCGGAGCGGTCCATCCGGATGAAACGCGACGACCGAGAGTGCGACGCGCGCGGGGTCGAACGCTTCGGCGGTGCGCACGGCGTTCAGCTCCGTCCCTCCGATGTCGAATGAGTTCAAGACAAAGACGACGCGCAGCGGGAATGGCGTTGTCAGCAAAGTACCACAAACAGCGTGCGAGTCTTCCAATTGCTGCGCGGTGAAATCAGGAGATAGGGTGGCACGGGACTTCCTCTGTGTGAGTTCCATGTCCGCCTTTGCAG
>JBOHSJ010000323.1:0-7347 GCA_050733035.1 Gemmatimonadales bacterium
GTTCAGGACCGATAGCGTGGAGGCCGTGCTGATGCCGATGAGCCGGCGTCTGAGCCGAATCCGTGTCCCCCATCCACGGCCCGACACGGATCTCCGCGGCGACGTGCCGCTGTACGAGGCCGGCGGCGTCTAGTGCCTCGGTCACGCCTCGATCAACTCGACCTGCGCGCGATGCCCGCCGGCACGCGCCAGCCGGGCGTCCAGCGTCAGCAGCGGGGCACCGAGCTCCTCGGCAAGCGCCACGTAGGCGGCATCGTACGCGGTAAGGCGGTCGCGCAGCTCCCAAATGCGACTGAGGAAGGGCGTATGCGGAAACCGGACGAGCGCCAGGGCGGCGAGGTCAGTCAGCGCACCCCCGGCGCGCTGTGCGTCCAATTCGCCGAGCCGCACCAGCCGGCGCAACGTATTTGCCACTTCGAGATCCAACAGCGCGATGCTGCGCGGCGGGGCGGCTTCTGCCTGGATCCGGTCGGTCACGCGTCCACCGGCACGACTCCCCATGAGCATCTCGACCACCGCTGAGGCGTCGAGAATGATCACCGCGCGTCGCGATCCTCACGGATCAGATCGGCGGCACTGACCCTGAGCTCGACCGAACCGCGCCGCTTGATGCGCTCCCACAGCTCTTCAATCGTAGGCTGTTCCGCCACCCGTCGAATCTCGCGCAGCAAATAGTCGGAAAGCGGCATGCCCGCATTGGCGGCGCGGGCCTTCAGTTTCCGATGAAGATCCTCCGGGACATGCCGGATCTGAATCATCTTGCCTTTCATGTGCTAAACATGCAAGCATGTTCACCACATGTCAAGAACGATCGCGCGTGCCGCCGCTTCCGTGTCACCGGCCGCCAGCACCGCTCCAATCACCGCAACACCCGCCGCCCCCGCTATCATCATCGACCGCGCGTTGCTGCCCGTGATGCCGCCAATGCCGATCAGCGGCATCCCCTCTGGGGCGAGGCGCGCAAGCGACGCAAACCCCTCCGGTCCGAGTGCCGGCCCCGCGTCAGCTTTGGAGGGCGTGGCAAAGCAGGGCCCGATGCTCCAGTAGTCGGCGGTGGTGGCAGCGGCGCGGGCGGCCTCGTCCGGCGACCCGACCGACAGGCCGAGCAGGAAACCGGCGGGGAGATGGGGGCGCAGCGCCTCGAGCGGGGGATCGTCCCAACCCAGGTGCGCCCCCGCGGCGCCGGCGGCGAGCGCGATGTCCGCGCGATCATTGACCAGAACGGGCACGGGAAGCGCAGCCACCAGCGCGCGGGTCAACTCCAAGATTTCGGCCGGCGCGCCATCTTTCCACCTGACCTGAATCATCGTCGCGCCGCCCCGGGCGGCGGCTCGGCACACGGCGACCGCGTCCCGCCCCTTGAGCAGAACGGGATCGGTGATCACCATCAAGCGCAACTGATCGGCAAGCGTCATGACCAAAGTCCTGCGCGGTCTGCGGGGAGCGACCACCGCCACCGCAAATACGAGTGAGGCGATTCTCGAGGCGACGGAGGAGCTACTCTCCGCGCTTCAGCAAGCCAACGGCTTCGCGCCCGAGGACGTCGAGAGCGCCATCTTCACGACCTCTCCCGACCTCAATGCCGATTACCCGGCTCGCGCAGCTCGGCGCCTCGGCTGGAACGATGTGCCCCTCCTTGGAGCGGCGGAGGTCGCTGTCCCGACCGGGCTGCCGCGCTGCATCCGCGTGCTGCTCCACTTCTATACAACCAAGCCGCAGCGCGCCCTGAAACATATGTATCTGCGAGACGCCGCGAAGCTGAGGCCGGATCGATGACCGTGAAGGTCACAGCGCGAGGTGCGGAGCGCTGGAAGCAGGGACATCCTTGGATTTACCGCAGTGACGTCGCAGACGAGCCCCAGAGGAAACCGGGGATCGTTCCGGTCACGGATCGTAAGGGCAAGTTCCTCGGGCAGGCACTCTACTCGCCCAGCTCGGAGATCCGGTTGCGGCTGCTCACGCGCACCGACGAGCCGATCGACGCCACATGGTGGACCAAGCGCATCGGAGCGTCCGCCGAGCGTCGCGCCGCGATCACGGCAACCGCGTGGCGAGCGGTGCACGCTGAAGGTGACGGGCTGCCATCGCTCATCATCGACAAGTACGGGCCGTTTATCGTGGCGCAGCTGCTGTCGGCCGGTCTGGAGACGGCGCGCGCAGACGTGGTCACCGCGATCCGCGAGGTATTCGGTCCCGAAGGCATCCTGCTGCGCAACGATGCCGCGGTGCGGCGCCACGAAGGGCTACCAGCGGAGGTCGTGCTGGCGCACGGCGAGGTTCCCGAGGTTGTCGAGGTTGTCGAGGATGGGATCAAGTATCTCGCGGCTCCCTGGTCTGGCCAGAAAACCGGCGCGTTTCTCGATCAGCGAGAAAACCGGATCCTCGTCGGGCAACACACGCGCGCGGGGGGCCGCGCGCTCGATCTGTTCACCTACCACGGCTCCTTCGCGCAGCACCTCGCGCGCCACGCGAAAGAAGTGCTGGCCGTGGACCAGAGCACCGAGGCGCTCGCGCGCGGTGCCGAGAATGCGCGCCTCAATGCAATCGGCAACATCGCGTGGCGGGAAGCGAACGCGTTCGACCTGCTGCGCGAGCTGGAGCGGCGCCGCGAGCAGTTCGACACGATCGTGCTGGATCCACCGGCTTTTGCCAAGACCAAAGCGAGTCTCGACCGCGCCGTCGCCGGCTACAAGGAGATCAATCTCCGGGCGATGAAGATCCTCGCCGAGGGCGGTGTGCTCTTCACATCGTCCTGCTCGTATCACGTCAGCCGCGACGTGTTCAGCGCGATGCTCGTGGACGCCGCCAAAGACTCGGGCCGGCGCATCCAGTTCCTCGCCGCGACCGGCGCCGCCGGGGATCATCCGGAACTGCTGAATGTGCCGGAGACTGGATACCTGAAAGGCGTGTTACTGCGCGCCGTATGACGCGCTAAGAGCGCGCGCTCGGCTGTGAACGCGCGCCCTTATAGGGCGCACCGACGCCGAGCCCGGGCTCTTAGCCCGGGTTCACGATTTGAGAATCCACTCCGCGATCGCGCTCACGATTTCGGGCATGATCGGAAGCGCCGGGTTCTGGTAGGTGGGCAGTTGGCCGAGGAGGGTCGTATCGGTCGCCTCCTTCAGCACGTGATTCGCCATCGGGACGATCACGAGCTGCGTTCCGGGCCGGGCCCCGTGCAGCCGCTCGGCATCGGCGGTCGTGATCTGCAGGTCGCGGCCGCCCTGCACGATGAGCACCGGCTGCTTTAACGACCGAAGCGCGGCCGGGGGATCGAAGGACGCCAGCGATCGCATGAACGACAGATTGACCGGCACGAATAACGGCGCGAGCTGCGGCGGCACATCCTTCGGCTGCTCGCCGCGCAGGTACTGCGCCATCGCGGTGTCATAGCGGACGATCGTCGCGCTATCGAACTGCCGGGCGAGCTGCTCCCGAATCACCACGCCTAGTGGACGGCCCAGTCCCGAGACGCTGATCACGCCGGCGACCGGCGGTCCGCGGCGCGCAGCGATCATGGCGAGGGCCGAGCCTTCGCTGTGCCCTAACAGCAAGACACGCGAGAACCGCGCATCGTGGGCCAGCGATTCCGCCGCGGCTCGGGCGTCGGCCGCGAAGTCATCCAACGTCATCTTCGTGATGTCGAACGTGCCTTGCGTTCCCGCCAGGCCGCGTTTGTCGTAGCGCACCGTCGCGATCCCACGCTCCGCCAGCCGCCAGGCGAGCTGCGCGTAGGAATTCGGCCTGATCCCCATCACGGAGTTGCCGTTGCGATCAGTCGGACCCGAGCCGGCGATGATCACCACGACGGGGACCGAGCGCGTGACCCCGCGCGGCGTGGTGAGCGTACCGGCGAGCTGCAGGGCGCCGCTCCGAATGGTGTACAGCGATTCCACGGCAGCCGCCGGCGGCACCGTATCGGCCGCCTGTGTCATCACTGCGACAAGTGCTAGGCCAAGGATGTTCATGGCTGCTCCCTGCTCCCTGCTCCCTGCTCCCTTTTCCAAAGCACGTACGACTGCACGATCGGAAACAGCGCGACGATCGCAAGCGTCGTGACGAGCAGCGGCACGAACGCCCCAGGCGGAAGGAACGCGCCAATCGCCAGCACGAACCCGCCGATCACCATCAACCAGCCGCCCGTGCGGTGGGTCTTTCGCCACACCCGATCACTCGACAGCGTCCAGGGCGTGCGGATGCCGACGAACCAGTTCGGTTCGACGCGCGTGAGATAGTTGCCGAGGAAGATGAACAGCAGGCCCACGCCGACCGGCATCAGGCGATCGATTCGCACGGAGTAGCCAAGGCCCGACGCGACCAGCATCGCATGCGCCACCAGCATGAAGACGATCACGGCGTTGGCGATCAGCCAGTAACTGCTGAGGAACCCGATGTAGTTCTCGCGCCGCGGGTCTACCCTCGGCAGCACGTTGAAGAGCAGCGTCAGCCCGACGATGACGAGCGGGGCGATCGAGACCGCCCAGAGGCGGCTCGAGAATCCGTCCGGCGTGCCACGCAAACTCCAGTGCGTCGCCACGGCGGGGGGGAGGTTCGGGTGCGCCCACACGGACAGCGCCACGGCCAGCGCCGCGATGACGAGACCAAACCAGCGGCTACGCATTGTTTCCCCCTCCGAAGCGAGTCATGAAGTACCGCACGACTTCCTGAAAGACGGTCGTATTGAGCCGATAGCGGATGAACTGCCCCTCGCGCTCCGTAGCCACCAGGTCCGCCGCCTTCAGCACGCCGAGGTGGTGCGAAACCGACGCAAAGGCCATCGGGAACTGCTCGGCGATCTCGCCGGCGGTTCGGTCCTTTTCGGTCAGCAGCTCCAGGATCTTGCGCCGAGTCGGATCGGCCAGAGCGCGGAACAGGGAGTCGTCCATTGGAGGAGATATTTATACAATTGTCTAAATATGTCAAGGAAAGTTGACTAAATCGGCCCCCATCACAAGCTTGCAGACCATGTCCGGCAGGGCCCTAGACCGCTCCGTCGCCGTACGGCGAGTACTTACTGGTCTCCTCTTCGCGAACGTGGCCGTCGTCATCGCCAAGGCCGCGATCGGCGTGTTGTCGGGTTCCCTCGCAGTACTGGGTGATGCTCTTCACTCGACCGTGGACGCCCTGTACAACGTGCTTGGGTTGATCGTCGTCCGCGTCGCGGCGCGTGAGCCCGATGAAGACCATCCCTACGGCCACGGGAAGTTCGAGACGCTGGGGGCGCTCGGCATCGTCGTCTTCCTCTCGATCACGGGATTCGAGCTCATCCGCAGCGCCGTGCTGAAGCTCATCGCCGGGGGCCATGCGATTCAGCTGAGTGACCTCAGCCTCGCCGTGCTGCTGACGACGCTCGCGACCAACATCCTCGTGGCCTGGTACGAAAACCGTCGCGGACGTCAGTTGGAGAGCGAGCTGCTGATGGCCGACGCCGCCCATACCCGGACCGACGTCTTCATCACCATCGCGGTGCTCATCGGCGTGCTGTTCTCACGACAGGGCTACCTCTGGGTCGATCCGGTCGTCGGCATTCTGGTCGCGCTGCTGATCGTCCGGGTCGCCTACCAGATCCTGGCGCGGACGGTCCCGGTGCTCGTGGACGAGCGCGCGATTCCGGAGCTGACGATCCGCCAGAGCGCGCAGGCCGTCGAGGGTGTGGTCAGCGCCTACCGCATCCGCTCACGCGGCGGGCGGAGCGCCAACACGGCCGTTCGCTACGCCGAAGTCACCATCGCCGTGGACCCGGCTGCCAACGTCGCCGATGCGCACGCGATTGCCGATGCGGTCGAGGAGCGTCTCAAGAAGGAATTGGAGCTGGAAGAAGTGACGGTGCACGTCGAGCCATGCTGACTTCCCTGCCCTCGATCAGCAAGACGGGGATGACGCCTGTGCGCCGGGCGCCGCGCTCCCTTAAGCAGGAGTACCAGGAGTTCATCCTGCAGCGGCTCGAGGAATACAAGAACACCGTGCCGCGGGCGGATCTGCTCCAGATCGGCGACGAAGCTGTGCGCGAGCTCCAGACGAGCGCGCAGGACCAGTATCTGCTCACCGAGGTGCTGCTGCTCGAACACGTGGATCGCATCATCGCGCGCCGCTTGCGGCTGCCCTCCTTCCCGCGCTGGCGCCAGAAGCATCGTGCGCTGCGTGAAGCGCAGCGCGAGCCGACGCACTGGGGCTTCGATCGGCAGCATCCGATCGTGCCGTGGGCCGCGCGGCTCGAACCGGGCGACGTCGTCGTTGTGCTCGGCGCGGCGGCGCTGCCCGAGGCGCTGTTCCTCGCGGCGCACGACGCCGAGGTGTTCCTGCTGGATCAGGACCTGGGAGCGGTCGAGGCCGCCGAGGGCCGCGCGGTTGCCGAGCAGTTGGGGGGTGGGGCATTTCAGGCGCTCGTGATCAACTTCGGGAGCTGGTTCCCCGATATCTCACCGTCGCTCGTCGCGATCGCGCCCGGAAGTCTGAGCCAGATGCGCGCCAAGCAGCGCGCGTCCCTGGTCGCCGATCTGCAGGTCCGGACGCCGTCCGGCGGCGTGCACGTGGTACTGCCCCCGGCCGCCGAAAACCGCGAGGTGATCCCGCTGGCGCCGGAAGCGCTGCAGACGCTCTATCGGGGCTGGCAGGTGGAACGCGGCCGTCGCTCCAGGCGGTCCGGCTTTACGGCCATCAAGCCACCGCGTCAGCTCGACACAGCGCAACCGGCGCTGAACGTGTCGGAATGACGATCTAGAGTTCGCGCAAAAGCGTAACACGTTGGCAGGACTGCACGTAGCACGAACTCGCTACGGCAGGAGTCTTGCTTCCCCAGCGGGCATGACAAGCCTTCCTTTAGTCATCGACGACGAGCCGATGGGGATCATCCTGCGCGCCGGCCGGCAGATCCTCAGACCTGCCAGGATCTGGGCGTACTGCTGGTTCCTGGATGAAGGTGAAGATGGCGACCACACGCATCGCCATCTCCCGGTAGACCCGAAAGTCTGACAACCTTGCCTTTCCTGAAGTAAATCTCGTAGGCCCGGCGCACGCCAGATTGCATGTATGACGTACATGCAATACATTTAAACAATGAATTCGAAGAAACGCTCGCGGGTCCGCGAGCCTGTCCAGGTCTACCTGGATGAGACCGATCGCGCTCTGCTGGAGGAAGTGGCGCGCCGTGCGGAGCTCCCACGCGCGGAGGTTTTGCGCCGAGGCCTGCGGGCCTTCGCCGGCGAGGTCCTCGCCGAGCGCAAACCTGGCTGGTCGCTCGAGCTCCTGATCGGATCCCTGCCTGACGGCCCCGCCGATCTTTCCGAGCGCCACGACGACTACCTCGTCCAGGCGCTCGAGGAGCAACGCCGTCGTCCTGGTTGACAC
>JBOHSJ010000324.1:0-7233 GCA_050733035.1 Gemmatimonadales bacterium
ATTGTTCTACTTGCGGCGCGACAGAATCTCCATCACGCGCTCGATTTCCTTCTGCCGCCCGATCGTCGGATCGAGCGCGCCTTCGGCCGCGAGCTGCGTCAAGTCGCGGCAGAAATGGTCGAGCGCGGGGGTCTTGGATTTCTTCTCGCTCTTGGGCGGTGTCGGCTGGGCGCCGGTTCCGCCGCCGGCGGGCGTCGCGGGCATCTCGCTGCCGAGCAGCCGCAGCGTCTCGGCGCGTGCCTGCTCGAGGTTCACGCCGGCGTCCGTCAGGACCTGCGCGGCGATGCCCTTCTCCTCACGCAGCAGGCCGAGCAGCAGGTGCTCGGTCCCCACGTAGGAGTGATTGAGCTCCCGCGCCTCGCTCATCGCCAGCTCGAGCACCTTTTTGGCGCGCGACGTATATGGCAGATCGGGCCCGGCCGCGGCCGCGGCTTTGCCCTTCTTGACCGTCTCTTCGATCTTCTGCTGGATCTCTTCGAGATCGACGTTGAGATTCGTCAGGACCGCCGCGGCGACGCCCTCGCCCTCGCGGATCAAGCCGAGCAGAATGTGCTCGGTGCCAACGTACTCGTGATGCAGACGCGCCGCTTCTTCCCGCGCCATCTGCAGAACTTTCCGGACTCGATCCGTGAAATTGTAGCCGTTCATCGCGGTTCCAGACTCACCCTTTCGACCTTCAACTCGGTTCTGCTTCGAGCAGGCGGCGCACAAACGCAGCGCGCACCGTCGGCAGTTCGCGGTCGCCGGTGGACCGGCCATCCATCGCTGCCAGGTGCGCGGGCTGGGTGTAGATCAGCAGTTTGTTGAGCGTATATACCCCGGGTCCCGGGAGCAGATTCAGCCCAACGCCCAACCGCACACCGCTCAACAGATTCATGGTCTCTTCAAACGACAGCCGGCGCGCGTGCTTGAGCAGACCATAGGCGCGCCACGTCTTGTCCTCGACTTCCTCGGGTGCGGTTCTCAATAGCACGTCCCGTGCCTGTTCCTCGTACTCGACGACCTGCCGCACGATCTTCCCGAGGTGATCGATCAGCTCGTCTTCTGTCTTCCCCAAGGTTGTTTGGTTGGACAACTGGAAGAAATTCCCGACGACTTCGCTGTTTTCCCCGTACAAGCCCCGAAAGGTTAATCCTACCTGCGAGAGTCCTTGCAGAACTTTGTTGATTTCCTTGGTCAAAACAAGGCCCGGCAAATGGATAAGGACGCTGGCCCGCAGCCCGGTTCCTGCATTCGTGGGACAGGACGTAAGATAGCCAAATTCAGGATGAAAGGCGAAAGGAACGAGGCGGCCCAACTCGGCATCTACCGCTTCCACAGCGGCATACGCGTCCTCCAAATCGAAACCCGACCACATGCCGTGCAGCCGCAGGTGGTCCTCTTCATTTACCATCACGCCGACCTGATCCTGAACCAGCAGCGCCGCTCCAGGCCGGGGCCGTGACTCCCGCTCCAGGCCTGCCAATTCCTTACTGACGAGATGCCGTTCGTGCAGGAGCTGCCGCTCGGGCCGCTCCATCTGATCGAGATGGAAGGCGACCGCAGCGGCGAGATGATCGGACGATGCCGCGGCTTCGCTGATCCGCTCCAACACGGCGGTGCGGTCGGCGTCCTTGGCGCGCTGGCTGAACGGCACGCCCCGGACGTTGCGGGCGAGCCGGATGCGGGTGGACAGGACGATCGTCGATTTCGGACCCGAGGCGTCCAGCCAGCGCATTCCCCCATCGGGGAGCAGGGACAGGTCCATTATTCGAGCACCCGAATGCGGTCCCGCAGCTCGGCCGCCAGCTCGAAGTTCTCCCCCTCGACGGCGCGCCGCAGCTGCGCCTTCAGCTCGAGCAGGCGGCTGCGCGGATCGGAGTCCCCTCCGGCCTCACCGGGGCTCTCATAGCGCTCCCCGACGTGCTGACTGGAGCCGTGCAGCCGGCGCAGCAAGTCACGCAGATGCCCATCGAACGCGGCGTAGCACTGATCGCATCCCAGCCGGCCCGAATCGCGGAAGTCACGCAGGGTGCTGCCGCACGCCGGGCAGCGTACTCCGTCCGCGGTCGTCGGGACGAGTGCCGCGCCCTTGCCGAGTGCGCCGAGGAAATTGCCCAGCGGGGTCTTCATGATCGCGCCGCCCGTCTCCACGCCTTTTTGTTGGGCACACTGCTCGCACAGGTGGAGCGTGACCTTGGAGTCATGCTCGACCTGGGTGAGGTTGATGATCGCGTCGCGTTCCTGGCAGTTATCGCACAGCATCAGGGTATCGCATCGACCGAGCTCACTGTCGTGAGCCGGCCGTCCTCCAGCAAGAGCACCCGGTCGGCGCGTCCCGCGAGCTGGCGGTTGTGCGTGACCACGACGACCGCCGTCTCATACTCGCGCGCCAGACGGAAAAAGATCTCATGCAGCCGTTCGGCGTTGGCGTGATCCAGGTTACCGGACGGCTCGTCCGCCAGCACGACGCTCGGATCGTGGACGAGCGCCCGGGCGACGGCGCAGCGCTGCTGCTCGCCCCCGGACAGCTCGGCGGGGCGATGGGTCATGCGGCCCGCGAGGCCGACCTCGGACAGCACCTCCTCGGCGCGCGAGCGTGCCGCGCGCGGCGTGGCGCCGCCGATCAGCAACGGCATCATCACGTTTTCCAGCGCCGAAAACTCGCGCAGCAGATGGTGAAACTGGAACACGAATCCCAGTTTCCGGTTCCTGAGCTCCGCCGTGCCGCGCGCGTCGAGATCCGCGTACCGCGAGCCGTCGAGCCAGATGTCACCGCCGGTCGGGCTGTCGAGCGCGCCCAGCAAGTGCAGCAGCGTGCTCTTGCCTGCCCCGGAGGCCCCCACGATCGCCACGAACTCTCCGCGCCGGACTTCCATGTCGATGCCGCGCAGGATCTCGAGCAGCTGCCCGTCTCCCCCCGTGAACACGCGACGAATCGCCCGGGCGACGAGGAGCGCGTTCATTCGTAGCGGATCGCGCTCACCGGATCGAGACCGGCGGCGCGCACGCTCGGATAGAGCGGCGCGAGGGTGGCGATGACGACGCTCGCGGCGACCACCGCCAGCGCGTCGAGCGGGTTGATCAGGACCGGCAGGTGGTCGATGAAGTAGATCGACGGATCGATCGGAATCACATGGCCGCGATTGACCAGGATGCCGAACACGACGCCGAGGAACGCCCCCAGCGTCGTCCCGACGAGCCCAATGAACACGCCCTGGGTCAGAAACACGCGCCGAATGCGGGCACGTTGCATCCCCATGGCGAGGAGAATGCCGATCTCGCGAGTCTTGTCGCGCACCACCATCGACAGCGTGCCGACCACGTTGAAGGCCGCGACGACGCAGATGAGGAAGACGATCAATCCCATCGCCAGCTTCTCGAGCTTCAGCGCGGAGAACAGCCCGCGGTTCTGCAGCTGCCAGTCGAGCGCGCGGTACGGATAGCCGAGCTGGTTTTCGATCGTTTGCGCGAACTCATTGGCATGCTCCGGATCGGCCAGCCGCACCTCGAGGCCCGTCACGGCCGAGCCGAGTCCGGCGAAGTCCTGCGCCGCCTGCCGGGACATCACGACGTAGCTGTTGTCGTAGTCGAACATCCCGGTTTCGAACAATCCGGTGACTTCGTAGCGCCGGTACTTGGGCACGAACGCGCCCAAACTGCGATTGAACTGCGAGCCGGCCGGCGCGACCATCGTGACCACATCGCCGGGATAGGCCGAGAGCTTGTTGGACAGCCGCGTTCCGATCGCGATGCCGCCTTCCACGCCGGGCTGCGTCGTGCGGAAGGTGAGGTCGCCCTTGGTGAAGTAGCGCGGCAAGCTGGTGACCGCGCGTGTTCCCGTATCGCTTTCGACGCCCACCACCGCGACCCCTTCCGCATAGTCGTGGCCCGCCGAGATCAGTCCCTGCGACAACACGAAGGGCGCGGCTGCGACGGCGCCGTCCATCCGCCGCACTTTCGCGAGCGCGTCGGGCCAGTCATCGAGCCGCAGGCCCTCCCCGTACGTCAGCACGCGGAGGTGCGGGTTCACCACGAGGATCTTCTCGCGCAGATCGTTCTGCATCCCGTTCATCACGCCGAGGACGAACACCAGAGCCATGACGCCGACCGTGACGCCGCCGACGGCGATGATCGTGATCAAGGACAACAGCCGGGAGGAGCGCCGGCTCTTCATGTAGCGCATCGCGATCCGCAGATCGAGCCAGGACGGCCAATTCGTGGCCAGCACGAACACCGCCGCGGCCGCCGCGCCGAAGAGGATCACCTTCAAGACCACGATGATGATCGGCATTACTCGGGCCGCAGCATCGGGAAGAGAATCACGTCGCGAATGTTCGTCTGGTCGGCGAGAATCATCGTCAGCCGGTCCACGCCCAGCCCCACGCCGCCCGCCGGCGGCATGCCGTATTCCAGCGCGCGGATGTAATCCTCGTCGAGCTGCTGCGCTTCGGCGTCGCCGGCCGCGCGGAGGGCGCCCTGCTGCTCGAAGCGGCGGCGCTGCTCATCGGGATCGTTCAGCTCGCTGAACGCGTTGGCCAGCTCGCGATGCTGCACGAACAGCTCCCACCGCTCCACTTTGGTCGGATCGCCGCGCTTCGGCTTGGCGAGCGGGGACAGCGCCAGCGGATAATCGAACACGAACGTCGGCTGCACCAACTTCGGCTCCACAGTTGTCTTGAAGACTTCGTCCACGAGCTTTGGACCCTTGAGCGCCGCGACCTCGGCGGGCGGGACGTTGTGTCGCTGCAGGACGCCCCGCAGATCCGCGTCGCTGGCACGTGTCAGATCCACCCCGGCGTGCTCCAGCACCAGCGCAGAGTAGTCCTTGCGCGCGAACGGCCGCTCGAACGACAGCGTGGCCCCATGACGCTCGAGCACGCGCGTCCCGAACAGATCCTGGACGATGCCCGCGAGCATCTCTTCCGTGAGCTCGGCGATATCGTTGTAGTCCGCGTACGCCTGGTACCATTCCGCCATCGTGAATTCCGGATTGTGGAATCGCGACAGCCCTTCGTTCCGAAAATCGTGACCGATCTCGTACACTTTCTCGAGCCCGCCCACCAGACAGCGCTTGAGATACAGCTCGTCCGCAATCCGAAGATAGAACGTCGCGTCGAGCGCCGCGTAATGGGTCTTGAACGGAAACGCCGTGGCGCCGCCGTACAGCGGCTGCAACACGGGCGTCTCCACTTCCAGATACCCCTTGGCATCGAGGAATGCCCGGATGCCCCGCACGATCCGCGCGCGCAGCCGGAACACCTCCCGTACCTCCGGATGTACGGCGAGATCGGTATACCGCTGCCGGTAGCGCAGCTCCGGATCGGTCAGCTCACCGTGTTTGACGCCGCTCGCGTCTTCCTTGCCGAGGGGGAGCGGCCGGAGCGCCTTGGCGAGCAGCGTGAACCGCGCGACGCGCAGCGTGATTTCCCCGGTGCGCGTCTTCATCAGGCGTCCCTCGACGCCGAGGTGATCGCCGAGATCGAGCAGCTCGACGATGCCGTAGGCATCACCAAGCTCGTCGCCTTTGAAGTAGAGCTGGATCTTGCCGCTCGAGTCTTCGAGATGCGCGAACGTCGTCTTCCCGTGCGGCCGCAGCGCCACCAGACGCCCGGCGAGCGCGTGCGTGGTGGCGTCGTCGTCGCTGCGATAGGAGGCGAGCGCGTCCTGCGCCGTCGCGCTGCGCTGGAACCGGTACGCGAACGGCGCGACGCCCCGTTCTACGAGCTCGCGCAGCTTCTCCCGGCGGGCGGCTTCGACGAATCCCGTCATTACGATTTCCCGTTCCCGAAGCGCTGCAAGAACGCTTCGATGAAGGGATCGAGATCGCCGTCCATCACTTTGTGCACATCACTCACCTTGAGCTCGGTCCGGTGGTCGTTCACCATCGTGTACGGCTGGAAGACGTACGAGCGGATCTGGTTGCCCCACGCGATATCGGTCTTCTGCTTGTCCACCTCGGCCTTCTTCGCTTCGCGCTCCGCGACGGCGCGCTCGTACAGCCGCGCCTTGAGCATCTTCATCGCCGTCGCCTTGTTCTTCCCCTGGCTGCGCTCCTGCTGGCAGGAGACGACGATGTTGGTCGGCAGATGGGTGATGCGCACCGCCGAGGACGTCTTGTTCACATGCTGGCCGCCCTTGCCCGAGGCGCGGAACACGTCGATGCGCAGATCGTCGTCCTTGATCTCGATCTCTATTTCGTCATCCACTTCGGGATAGACGAAGACCGACGCGAACGACGTATGGCGGCGCGACTGCGAGTCGAAGGGCGAGATGCGCACCAGACGGTGCACGCCCTTCTCCGCCCTGAGCAGCCCGAACGCGTACCGCCCCCGAATCTCGATCTCGGCCGACTTGATACCCGCCTCTTCCCCGGGGAGCAGGTCGAGCACTTCGACGGCGAAGCCGTGGCGCTCGGCCCAGCGCGTGTACATACGCACGAGCATCTCGGCCCAGTCCTGGGACTCGGTCCCGCCCGCGCCCGGGTGAATCGTGAGCAGCGCGTCGCGCGCATCGTCGGGGCCCTGCAGCATATTCTGCATTTCGAGCGCCTCGAGACGGCCGGCGATGTCCTGGGCCTCCGTCTCGAGTGAACGCTGCAACGCGAGATCGATGTGGGATTCGGCTTCGAGCAGATCGTTCAGCTCGCGGCCCTCGTCCACGCGCTTGCGCAGCGCGTGATAGGGCTCGAGCCAACCCTTCAGCGATTTGACCTCGGCGACGGTCTGGCGGGCGCGCGCAGCATCGGACCACAGCGCGCTGTCGGCCATTTGCCGCTCGAGCTCCGCCAGACGCGCGGTCTTCCCGTCGACGTCAAAGAAAGCCCCTAAGCTCGGTGAGGCGGCGATCGAAATCGGCAAAACGATCGGAAAGGCTCATTAGAACAGCTTATGCCCCCCGGCGAGAATTTCATTCAGCGCCTCAGTCCAGAACGGCGTACTCTGCGCCATCTCGGCGCCGACCTGCTCCACGTACTCCTGCCAGCTCTTTTCGATCTCGTCCTTGAAAAGCTGCGGCAGCGTGCCGTCGCGAATCCCCTGCTGCCGCTTCTCCGGATGATAAACCAGCATGTCGGAAATCAGCGCGCGCGAGCCGGCGGGCCTTCTGCTTGGGATCCTGCACCATGAACGGATTCACCGGCCGGAGCGGTCCCGTGCTCCGTTTGCCAGGCGTGCTCGCCGCGGTCGCCGGACTTGGCGGGGGTGGCGGAGGCGCGGCAGCGGGGGGCGGTAGCGGCGGCGCGCTCGGCGGAGG
>JBOHSJ010000325.1:0-5213 GCA_050733035.1 Gemmatimonadales bacterium
CGGCCAGCTGCGCGGCATCGAGTCCGATACTCTGCTCGAGGAAGCGCGTGAGCTGCGCGGGCCGTTGTGGGGCCGTCGCCTGCAGGAGGAGCAGCAAGGTCAGCATACGTCTCCGTTAAATCAGGGAATCGATGGGAAAGAGCGAGAAGAATCTCGCGCCGAGCGGACGCCAGAATCCAGCGCCCGGCTCGTTGGTGAAGCCGCCAGTCCATTCCAGGCGGCCATACTTCCCGCGCGTGACCTCATAGGCCAGGGCAGGGCTCGCCCAACGATCGAACAGATCGGCGACCTCGGCGGCCAGCGCCGCACTCTTGACCAGCACCCCGACCTCGGTGTTCTGCTCGAGGGAGCGTGGATCGAGGTTGACCGAGCCGATGAACACCGACGTCCGATCGAAGACAAAAGTCTTGGCATGGAGGCTCGCGCGTGAGGATCCGATCCCGAACCCCGAAGCCCGAGGCCCTTTCGAGCCGGCCGCTTCCGGCCGCAGCTCGTAAATCCGCACGCCTTTTTTGAGCAGCGGGCGGCGGTACTTGATGTAGCCGGCGTGGACGAGCCAAACGTCCGTCGCGGCGAGCGAGTTGGTCAACACCCGAACGTTGACTCCGTTCTGCCGTTGCTCGCCGAAGAAGGCGACGCCGTCTTTCCCCGGCACGAAGTACGGGGATACGACGAGCATGTCCGACCGCACCGCGCGAAGATACGGCGAGATCTGGCCACCCAGAGATTTGACGCTGCGCGTGCCGGCGGGCTGGTTCAACTTCTCGGGAGGATCGGCGATGAGCTTGGCGTCGGCCCAATGAAAATTCAAGGATTGGTGGCGCAGGTCCGTGGCGAGCCCGGAGCCGGCAAGCGCGCGGGCGTACGGCGAATCGGCGAGGAGCGCGCACCGTTCGCCGAGCTGCTGGCGTGCCGCCGCCGCCTTCGCGGGGTCGGGCTCGGGCGCGCCGATGCGCGATACGGGCACGGCGAACTCGCTGTTCCAGTAGTCCTCGAAGCTCTTGGCCGACTGCAGGGCCACCGGCCCGACCGCGAGCACGTCCACATCCTGAAAGTCGAGCTCGCCGAGACTGAAGTACTCGTCGCCGATGTTGCGCCCCCCGAGCACCACGCCCGCATTGTCGGCAATGAGCTGCTTATTGTGCATGCGCCGGTTGACGCGCCTGAAGCTCGTGACCAGCTCGGCCAGACGCCCCAGGCCGGTGCGTTGCACGTACGGGTTGAACAGGCGGATTTCGATGTTCGGGTGCGCATCCAGCGCCGCGACCGCGGCATCGTTCTTATCGATCGTGCCCCAGTCGTCCAACAGGAGCCGCACCCACACGCCGCGATCGGCGGCGGCGATGAGCCGGTCGATGACGAGCGAGCCCGTCTGATCGGGGTGGAAGATGTAGTACTGCAAATCGAGCGTGCGCTCGGCCAGCTCGATGAGAGACGCGCGGGCCACGAAGGCATCGAGGCCGTTGGACAAGAGCCGGAAGCCCGAAAGCCCGCCGTTGGCCGCGCAGCGCGGTTCGATCCACCGCTGCAGTGTCGTCACGCAACCGAAACTGGCGTGGGGCTATGCCGAACGGAAGGTGCGCGTGAAGCAACCTTGCTGTTCAGTTCACGTTTACCTCGTCCCGATTGGCTGATATTGACCTCGCAGGAGACCACCATTATGAGAGGCAAGCGAACGCACTACGGGATCGGGAAGCTCGTGCCGCTGCCGTACGAGGAGGCGATTGAGCAGACCCGCGCCGCACTCCAGCAGCAGGGGTTTGGGGTGCTCACCGAGATCGATGTCAGGGCGACGCTCAAGAAGAAGCTCGACGTCGACTTCAAGAAATACATCATCCTCGGTGCGTGCAATCCGGCGCTTGCCTGGCAAGGATTCCAAGCGGAGCCTGATATCGGGCTGCTGTTGCCGTGCAACGTGATTGTCTATGAAAACGGACCGGCGCAGAGCAGGGTGGCCGTGCTCGATCCCATCGTGCAACTCGGGATTACCGGCCGCGATGACATCACGCCCCTCGCGACGGAAGCGCGGACGCGGCTCGAGCGCGCGCTGAACGCGCTGCCGTCGGCTGCATCAACGTAGTCGCACGCGCCAGCTCAGACTGAGGGCGACATCGGGGACGGTCCGAGACAGCCCGATCGCGCCCGTGAACCCCCACAGGGCCGGCGCTCCGAGGCGAGCAACGGTGAACCCGACCGAGGCCGGGGCATCGTAGCCGCGCAGCGCGGCCGTACCACCCGACACGAACAGCGATGCGGCCCATCCCGCGCCGACCGACCGGCCCGCACTCGCCGTGCCGAGGACCACGTCGCGGAAATCGAGCTCGGGAAGGTCCCCGAAGTGCCAGTACGCGGCATCGAGTCCGACAAAACCGGCCGTCCCGATGTGGCGCGTGAACGCCACCGTCCCGCCCACGTCCCATGCCCCGGTGCCGAACGCCGTCGTGTCGGTGAGCGGGAACTTGGTGGCCACACCAGCGGTCAGTGCGGTCGCGTCATCCAGGATGTTCCAGGCGAGATGGAGAACAGGATCTCCCATCACGACCCGGTAGCCCGTAACGGCGGATGCCGGCATCGTGATCCGTCGCCGCCCTCCGCCGCCGCCCATCATGCCCCCGCCACCAGTTCCCGAATCCTGCACCATGCCGCTCGAGGGTCCGCCGCTGGGCATGATACCGGCGCCGGACCCGGTAAGCAGGGTCGTGTTCTGGACGAACAGCGGAGCGGCGGCGCGCACGGTGAAGCGCCCCGCCCGCACGCTCAGGCCGCTGGACAGCGCCCAGCTCGTCGTGCGGGCGGTGAAGATGTACGCGCCGGTGGCGAGGCTGAGGCCGCCTTCGTACGCGAATCCTTGCGCCCCGATTGTGCCGGGGAGGGGGACGAGCGTCACGAGAAGCGAGGCCCAGCGGGCGTTCATGGCGTTGCAATCTTGTGCAACGCGTCCCGTGCCTGATCCATCTCCCGCAGCATGTCACGCAGGCGGTCATGCAGCTGATCCATCTGCCGCATCCGGTCCTGGTCGCGCTGCATCACGGGGTCCTTTTGCAGCTGCTCCGTCTGGCGCAGCATGGTCTGGAGCCGCTCGCACGCCTGCTCCATGTTCTGCCCCATCTGCTGGAGCCCTTGCTGCGCCCGCTGCTGCACCATCATCTGATTGAGGGCGCGCACATTCTGCATCAGGCGGTCCATCTGCGTCATCGTCTCTTGCATTCGCTGCATGCGCATCGTGGGATCCTGCTGCGTCATCGGTTGCTGAGCCTGCGCGGGCGCGGCGAGGATCAAGGCGAGCAGCGGGAGGATAGCGAGTCTCATGGCGATCTCCATTGGTCAAAGGTTGTGCTGGACGATCGCCCGCCCAGCGTGAAACGAGGGGGAGTTCGCCTTGAAGACCGCTTGGGCTAGTTTATGAGTGTTCCTTCAGACGAACTTTAGAGAGGGAAAGGGTCGCGAGTAGTACGATTCTCTCATCGTCACCATGATGACTGTCACGCAGGGACCGATTCGCCGGCTGCTCGCGAGCGTCCTACTCGCTGGGCTGGCGCTGTCGTATGCCACGCCGCTGCTGGCCGCCGCTTGTCCGCTCGCGCCGACGACGAAAAGCGGTGCCCCGGTGCTGCTCCAAGGATTGGATGACGGTGCGTGTGAACACACTGATGCGGCGCCTTGCGTGTCCACACTTGGCTGCGTCACCGCTGCTCCAGCCATGCGCTCGTTGAAAATGGTGCTTGTTGTTCCCGCCAACTTGATCGTCCTCGTCGCACCCCCGGCTCCGCGTCACGGAGATCTGTACCGGACCGGTCCGCCGACTCCTCCGCCGAACCAGCTCTGATCCTCGTCGCCTGAGGCGACGCACGTCCCGGCACGTCGCCGGGGTCTGTTTACACGTGTCTCCGGTGTTTCGCCGGATAAGAGGGGGGATCAGATGAACACGCAACTGAACACCAAGGCTCTCGCACTCGCGGGGGCTGTCGCGAGCGCCGTGTTGACGGTGCTGTGCTTTGCCATCTACGCCATCGCCGGACGTCCCGATCCCTGGATGACGCTGTTCCTTGGGAGCGGGCCGACGGTTGGTGGGTGGTTGATCGGCATCGTCGAGCTCGGCCTGGTCGGCGCCTTGCTGGGCGGCGTCGTGGGTGCGGTCTACAACCGCGTCGCCAAGACGGCTGCATGATGCGAACCACCGCTTCAATCATCGCGGCTGCGCTGGTGCTGGCGTCCGGCGCAGTCGCGCAGGCCGTCCCGGTCGACACGCTCACGGTGGCCGAGGCGCTGCGGATGGCGCGCGACGCGAATCCCATGTTGCGCGCCGCGCGCGCGTCGGCTACTGCCGCGGGCCAGCGCATCGGGCCCGCCGGCGCACTCCCCGATCCGCAATTGCAATTCGGGCTCATGAATCGCATGGCCTCGGATTTCGGCAACACGATGGATCCGATGACGATGAACCAGGTGCAGCTCATGCAGATGCTGCCGTGGCCGGGCAAGCTCGGGGGCGCAAAGCGCGCGGCCCGTCATACCGCGGCCGCGACAAGGGCCGATGCCGACGAGCAAGAGCGGATGCTCGCGGCCCAGGTGCGGATGGCCTACTACAGCACCGCGTATGCCGATCGTGCGCTCGACGTGATGGGACGCACGCGCGAGCTGCTGCGGAGCTTCCTCGAAGTCAGCACCACGATGTACGCCGTCGGCTCAGCGGTGCAGCAGGACGTGCTGCGCGCGCAGGTCGAGGTCGCCCGGATGAGCGAAGAGATCACCCGCATGGGGCAGGAGCGCGTGGCGATGGCTGCCCGGCTCAACGCCTTGCTGGGCCGATCGGCGCTGAGCCAGATACCCGCTCTCGCGCTGCCCGACGCGGGCGGCTCCGAGCTACCCCCGGTGGACTCACTCATCGCATGGGCGTTGGCGCAGCGTCCCGCGCTCGTCGCGGGGGCCGAGCGGGTCGCGGCCGCGGGGGCATCCCTGTCCGCCGCCCGGCGCGAGCTGTTTCCCGACTTCACGGTCGGCGTCCAGTACCAGCAACGCCCGCAATTCCCGACGATGGTGAGCCTCATGCTCGGCTTCAACGTGCCCATCTTCGCAGGAGCGAGGCAGCTACCCATGCGTCGGGAGATGGCGGCGATGCGGGACATGGCGACTGCCGAGCTGGCCAATCTGCAGAACGAGACGGTCGCCCGGATCATCGAGACCCGCGCGCGCGCCGTGCAGGACCAGAACCTGAT
>JBOHSJ010000326.1:0-8143 GCA_050733035.1 Gemmatimonadales bacterium
GACCTGCTCGACCGCACCTTTGATTTCCGAGTTGCCGAGCTTGGTCTTGGTCTGCCCTTCGAACTGCGGGTTCTTCACCTTGACGTGCAGGACGCAGTTCAGCCCCTCGCGCACGTCGTCGCCCGAGAGGGTGAACTCTTCCTTCTTGAGGAGCCCGTCCTTCTTCGCCCACTCGTTGATCGTCCGGGTCAGCGCCGACTTGAAGCCGGTGAGGCGCGTCCCGCCTTCGTGCGTGTTGATGTTGTTCACGAAGGTGAAGGTGTTCTCGCTGTACTGATCGTCGTACTGGACGGCGCCCTCGACCTCGACGTCTTCGCGGGTCGCTTCGAACGCAATCGCCTTGGGATGCAAGGCACGCCGATTGCCGACGATCCACTTCACGAATTCGGACAGGCCGCCCTTATAGTAGAAGGTCTCTTCCTTCGTGCTGCCCTTGCGCTCGTCTTTGAGGACGATCGTGAGCGCCTTGTTCAGAAACGCCAGCTCGCGCAGCCGGTTGGCGATCGTGGCGTAGTCGAAGCGCGTCTCGGTGAAGATCTGAGTATCGGGCCTGAACCACACCGTCGTGCCGGTGCCTTTGGCTTTCCCGACGACTTCGAGCTTTTTCTTCGTGTCGCCGCGCTCGAACGCCATGTGGTGGCGTTTGCCGTCGCGGTCCACCCACACCTCGAGCTTCTCCGACAGGGCGTTCACGACCGAGACGCCGACGCCGTGCAACCCACCGGACACCTTGTAGCTGCTCTTGTCGAACTTGCCGCCGGCGTGCAGCACCGTGAGCGCGACTTCGACGCCCGGCTTCTTCTCGGTCTTGTGGATGTCCACCGGGATGCCGCGACCGTTGTCCACGACCGTGATCGCGTTGTCGGCGTGGATCGTGACGGCGATGTTCGTGCAATAGCCGGCGAGCGCTTCGTCCACGGAGTTGTCCACCACCTCGTAGACGAGATGGTGCAGCCCGCGAGCGGAAACGGATCCGATGTACATCGCGGGCCGGCGCCGTACGGCTTCCAGACCCTTCAGGACTTGGATGGAGTCGGCCTGATAGCCGCCGTTCCCTTTTTCTTTAGCGGATGCGGAGGGGGCGGGTTTCTTCTTGGGCATCAAGTTCCTAGCGTGAAAGAAGCCAGCGTATGGTGGTGATCCGGCCCGCGCCGCGCCCCGCGTTCACCCGGGCAATGATGTCGGGCGTCATCAACTGCAGCTCATTCATCCACGAGCTCGTCGCGACACGCACGAACAGCACGCCATCGGGTGTGATGCTCTCCGGCGTAGCGACCGCGGCGATCTGAGCTCCGACCAGGCCCGGCCAATCGGGAATCATCTGGGCTTGCCCCACTCGGCGCGCCAAACCAGCGCGCTTCAGGTAGCCCTCGAGCGCTTCGGCGACTGCAACCGGACGGCTTTTTTGGGGGCGGTTCGAGCGATCAGTCACAGCCCTAAAAATAGGCGGAAGTCATTGTCCTGTCAACAGTTAAGGCTGCAGCGGAAGTCACGGTACGACCACGACGTACGTGTCGCGCTGGACCTCAAAACCGGAAATATCGCGTGCGCGCAGGTGCAGCGGCACTTGCTCGCCGATACCCCGGCCGGGGGCCACGAAGAAGAGGTAGCGGGAGCTGAAGACCTGGTCGAACCCGCCATTCTCACCCAGTTCGACGCTGTCCAGCGTGACCCAGACGGAATCGATGCCGTCCGCATCTTCGGCGCGGACGTTACCGGCAACCGTGTCGGTGCGGCTCGTGGTCACCGACGGATCGTCGATCGAAAAAGTGATTCGCGGAGGCCCGGGGCGTTCCCGCTCGCCGAGGCACGCCGCCGTCGCGGCGAGCAGCAGGATTAGCGTCCGTGAAACTTGGCGGCGCGTTTCTCGAGAAATGCGGTCAACCCCTCTTTCGTGTCCTGTGTGGCGGCGAGCAGGCCAAAATGGTTCGCCTCGAGCAGCAGCCCTTCGTCGAGAGTCATCTCCAGGCCCTGATCTACCGCCTCCATCGCCAGACGCACGGCCAGCGGCCCCATCGCGAGGATACCCCGCATCATCTTTTCGGATTCCGCCAGCAGATCGGCGGCAGGCACGACCTTGTTCACGAGCCCGATGCGGTACGCCTCCTGCGCGTCGATCATTTCGCCAGTCAGAATCAGGTGCATGGCAATGCCCTTCCCGACGAGGCGCGGCAGCCGCTGCGTGCCGCCGTAGCCTGGCGCGATCCCGAGCTTCACCTCGGGCTGCCCGAACTTCGCGTTGTCGCTCGCGATCCGGATGTGACACGCCATCGCCAGCTCACAGCCGCCGCCCAGCGCGAAGCCGTTGACCGCGGCGATCACCGGCTTGCCGCACGTTTCGAGTCGTCGGAGCACGCCCTGGCCGCGCTGCGCCCGAGCCTTGCCGTCGAACGGACCTTGCCGCGCCAGGTCGCCGATGTCGGCGCCGGCGACGAACGCTTTGGGCCCAGCGCCTGTGAGGATCGCGCCCTTGATCTCGTCCTCGGTGGCGATGCGGTCGGCGACATAGCCGAGCTCCATCATCACCTGATCGTTCAGCGCGTTGAGCTTGTCAGGACGGTTGATGGTGACGAATGCAAGCCCGTCCTTCAGCTCGAACAACAAGGTTTGGTAGCTCATGCGAGAATCCTAAAGCCAGGACAGGCAAAAGCTAGACGCACAGACGCACAGCGGGCATCAGTCTCGAGTGAGCAGGTTTTCCTGAAACTGATCCCTGTAAACCGCTGTGCGTCTGTGCGTCTAGTATTTGCATTTCCGCGCTTTAGGTTCTGTTTCGTGCCAATCCAAGCCATCTCCTGGTCTCCCTCCGGCGCCGTGCGGATCATCGATCAACGCGCGTTGCCCGATGCCGAGCTCACGCGCGACCTGGAGAGTGCTGAAGCGGTGGCCGATGCGATCCGGCAGCTGCAGGTGCGCGGCGCGCCCCTCATCGGCATCGCAGCGGCGATGGGGCTCGTCGCCGCTACACGCGAGCAGCGCATGGCGCCACGCGCGGAGTTCCTGCCCCGCTTAAAAGAGCTGGCGGCGCTCCTGGGCGCCGCGCGGCCGACGGCCGTGAATTTGCGCTGGGCGCTCGAGCGCATGCTGCACGTCGCGGAAGCGACGCCGGGCGACGGGCCGGCCGTGTGGGAGCGGCTGCACACCGAGGCGACGGCGATCTGGGAGGAGGACCGCGCGATGTGCCGGCGCATCGGTGAGCACGGGCTGACGGTGCTCAACGACGGCGCCAACATCCTGACGCATTGCAACACCGGTGCGCTCGCCACGGGCGGGATCGGGACGGCGCTCGCGGCGATCTATCTGGCGCACGAGCAGGGGCGTCGTGTGCATGTGTACGTGGGCGAAACGAGGCCCCTGCTGCAGGGGTCGCGATTGACCGCCTGGGAGCTGATGCACGCCGGGATCTCCTGCACGCTCATCACCGATGCGGCGGCGGCGACGTTGATGCGCCAGGCCAGGGTGGATGTCGTCCTGGTCGGAGCCGATCGCATCTGTGCTAACGGCGACTTCGCGAACAAGATCGGCACCTACGGATTAGCGGTGCTCGCGCGCCATCATGGCGTGCCGTTCTACTGTGCGGCGCCCTGGTCCACAGTGGACGCGACGCTCGCTGAAGGCGATCTGATCCCGATCGAGCAGCGAGCGCCGGCCGAAGTCACGGTGATGGCGGGGCGGCCCACGGCCCCGGCCGGCGTGGCGGCGCTGAATCCCGCCTTCGACGTCACCCCCGCGCGCTACGTGACGGGCTTCATCACCGATCGCGGGATCGTGCAACCGCCGTTTGGGTCATGAACTCGATCATCGCGGTGATCGGTGTACGAAGGAAGAAACGGCCATCGCCGAGCAGACCGGCCGGAGCTGGCGCTGGCGCAGCGCGTCGGCCGGCCCGTCGTCGGTCTTCACGATTCCTTCAGGAACGCCGGCGCTAATCCCCGTGTCGAGAGCGCCGAGGCTGCCGTGGCCTGGGCGATGGAGCGCGCGCGCGAGGGATGGTATAATACGGCTATGAAGGCAGGGACGAAGTTCGCGCTGGGGGCCGTGCTGATCGTCGGCTCGGTCGGCTACTTGATGGCGTCTGGCATCAAACAGACGGGGCAATACTTCCTGACCCCCAGTGAGCTGGCTCAGCGCGTCTCGGTTGACCCGTCGTTCTATGATCTCGGCATGAAGATCGGCGCGCGCGTCGTCCCCGGTACGGTCGAGAAAGAGACCGCGACGCAGACGCTGCGCTTTCATATCACGGACGGCACCGTGAGTTATCCGGTCGTGTTCCGCGGCCTCCCTCCCGACACCTTCACCGACTCCGTCGAAGTCGTCGTCGAAGGGCGACTCCAAAAGGACGGCATTATTCACGCGACCAACGTGCTGGCGAAATGCGGGTCGCGTTACGAAGCAGTCCCCAAGGCCTAAATGACACTGCTCGGCCATCTTTCTCTCTGGCTTGCGTTCCTCGTAGGCCTGTGGGGGGCCATCACCGGATTTGCCGGCGGCGCCCAGCGCCGCGCCGACCTGCAACAGAGCGCCCGGCATGCGACGTTCGCGCTGTTCGGTGCGCTGCTGATCGCGGTGATCTGTCTGGAAGTTGCGATCTTCCGTCACGACTTCAGCGTCCAATACGTCGCGTCTCGCACCAGCCGCAACCTGCCAACGTTCTATCTCTGGTCGGCGTTGTATTCGGGACAAGAGGGAAGCCTGCTGTTTTGGGCGGCGGTCCTGAGCTTGTTCGGCGCCCTGGCGCAGCTGCTCACCGGCCGGCGGCATCGTGTCTATCTCCCTTACGTTGCCGCGGTGACGAGCTTGGTCGCCGCGTTCTTCGTGAGTGTGCTGCTGTTCGCCGCGAATCCATTTCAGCGGTTGCCGTTCACGCCGCTGGACGGGCAGGGGATGAACCCGCAGCTGCAAAACCCGGGGATGGTGTTTCACCCCCCGATGCTCTACCTCGGCTACATCTCGATCACGATCCCGTTCGCGTTCGCGATCGGCGCTTTGCTCTCCAAGAAGCTCGATGCGGAGTGGCTGGTCGCCGTGCGCAAGTGGACGATCGTGTCGTGGCTGTTTCTCAGTATCGGGCTGCTCATCGGAATGTGGTGGGCGTATGTGGAGCTGGGGTGGGGTGGGTACTGGGCGTGGGATCCCGTCGAGAATGTCGCGCTGTTACCCTGGCTCGTGATGACCGCCTTCCTCCATTCGGTCATGGTACAGGAGAAGCGCGGGATGCTGAAGAAGTGGAATCTGGGGCTGATCCTCGGCGCCTGGGTGCTCTCGATCTTCGGGACGTTCATCACGCGGTCCGGCGTGATCGCGAGCGTGCATTCCTTCACGCAATCGAGCGTCGGTTACTTCTTCCTCGTGTTCCTCGTGGTGGCCACGGTCGCGAGCTTCACGCTGTACGCCACGCGGTTGCATCTGCTCGAGGCCGAAGCAACGCTCGAATCGATCGTGAGCCGGGAAGCGAGTTTCCTGTTCAACAACCTGTTGTTCATTGGGCTCGCATTCTCCGTCCTGTGGGGTACGCTGTTCCCGATTCTCACGGAGTGGGTGCGCGGGGTCAAAATCACGTACGGCCCCGCCACGTTCAACATCGTCAACATCCCGCTCGGTCTCGCCCTGCTGCTGCTCACCGGGATTGGTCCGCTCATCGCGTGGCGCCGGGCGTCTCCCGCCAATCTGCGGCGCCAGTTCGCGGTACCGGTCACGGCGGGCGCCTTCGCCCTGTTGATCCTCCTCGTCGCGGGCATGCGCGATTTTGGTCCGCTGCTGGCGTTCAGCCTCGGTGCGTTTGTCCTGACGACCGTCACCCAGGAGTTCGCGCGCGGCGCCCGGGCCCGGCACCGTCAGTACGGCGAGCACACGGCGCTCGCGGTGGTGCGGCTGCTGGCACGGAATCGGCGGCGCTATGGCGGGTACATCGTGCACGTCGCGATCGTCCTGCTCTTTATCGGCTTCGCTGGCATGGCATTCAAGACCGAGACACAGGCGACGCTACGTCCCGGCGAATCGATCGAGCTGAAAGGTCCCTACGGGCAGCTCTACAGGTTCACCCATCTCAGCGTCTCGCAGTACAACGCATTGAACCGCGAGATCACGGCGGCGCTGGTGGAAGTCCGCCGCGACGGCAAGCTGATCGGCCGGCTGCGCACCGAGAAGCGGCAGCACGTGGACGCGCTCGGCCGGCCCACGTTCGAGCCGTCCACTGAGGTCGGCATTCAAAGCGGGCTGCGCGAGGATCTGTATGTCGTACTTGCCGGTCTCGTGAATGGGACCGAACAGGCGGTGTATCGGTTCACGATCAATCCGCTTGTGTGGTGGGTCTGGTTCGGGGGCTTCGTGCTCGTGTTCGGAGGCCTGATCGTGCTGTGGCCCGGGGGCACGGCGGTGGCTGTCAAAGGCTCGACCGCGTCGCGGGTGCAAGCCGGATACGCCGTGAAGCTCGAGGTCGAGCGATGACCGACGCGGTCAGCCGGCGTGGGTTTTTTGCGATGGCCGCTGCGGCCGTTGGTGCGGCTATTCAGGACACGGCGAGCGCTGGGCGCGTGTACGATCCCCGCCGTGCCGGTCGGCCGATCGCACCGACCACGGCCGCCGACAATGACGCCGATATACAGGCGATCGAGAAAAAGCTGAAGTGCAGCTGCGGCTGTGGACTCGACATCTACACGTGTCGCACGACCGACTTCTCCTGCACCTACAGTCCCGCTCTCCACAAGGAAGTGCTGCGGCTCGCCGGGCAAGGAAAAACCGCTCAACAGATTCTGGACGAGTTCACGGCGCAGTACGGTGAAGCGGTGTTGATGTCGCCACCGAAACGGGGCTTCAATCTCGCCGGCTACCTCGTGCCCTCCATCGCGATCTTGATTGCCGGCGTGTTCTTGATGCTCGTGCTCCGCCGCTGGACGCGTGAAACCCAAGTCGCCGCCGCGACCGGGAGCCCGGCGCCGCCCGACGCGTCGCCGGCAGAGCTCCAGCGGCTGCGCCGCGAGCTCGATCGCCTGTCGAGCTGATCCATTCGCCAGATAATCGAGTTGCTCGTGGGGATCCTGCTGGCCGCAGGGCTCACCTACTACGTGCTGTTTCCGATTCTGCGACCGCCGCTGGACCCCGCGGGGACGGGCGACGACTCGGCCGCTGACGAAGGCGACGACCCCGACGACGACATGAGCCGGCAGACGGTCGCGCTGCGAGCACTGAAAGAGATCGAGTTCGATCGGGCCACTGGCAAGCTTTCGGATCAAGATTACGAGGCGCTGAAGGCCAAATACACCGGTGAAGCTCTGGCTGCGATGCGGGGAGAGCAGGGAGCAGGGAGCAGGGAGCAGCCGGCGAAATCTGCTCCCCGCTCCCCGCTCCCTGCTCCCTCATGTCTCGATCACGGCCCGCGCCCGGAGAGAGACGCTGAGTTCTGTTCGGAGTGCGGCCGGCGGCTCGGGACTGCTCCCGGCTACTGTGTGCGGTGCGGGAAGGCGCTGGAGACCGAGGCTCGCTACTGCAATGCCTGCGGAGCCCGCGTCGCGGCCTGACTTGCATTTTCCAGTCCCGTTTCCTATCAGTCTGCATCCCCTGAACCTTGGAGCGCGTCGTGAACCGATGGTCCTCGCGAGTACTGCTCGTGCTGCTGCTGTTGGCGCTCACGGTTTCCACGGCTGACGCGCAGCGGCGGGCCCGGCGGCGCGCCATCGTGAACTCCGGTCCGACCTACGGCGCGCACCTCGGCTACAACTTCGATGTAGACGAGTTGCTGCTCGGGGCGCAGCTCACGTACCCGTTCACGCCCAGCATCGCGTTCTACCCAACGTTCGACTACTACTTCGTGAGTGGCGGATCGCTGTGGTCGCTCAACTTCGATTTGAAGTATCGGCCACCCACGAGATATGGCGCGTGGTACGTGGGTGGAGGTTTGAACTGGTCGCACGTGAGCGCCGGCGGGAACAGCGCCAGTGACACCAATCTCAACCTGTTGACCGGTCTCGAAGGGCGGCGCGGACGCACGCGGCCCTACGTCGAGGGCAAATTCATCCTCGGCGAAGGGAGCTCGTTCCAGTTGGTGGGAGGCGTGAGCTGGCGTTAGGCTAGAACTCGAACGTCTCCATCTTTCGCAGCGCCATTCGCAGTGGAATGAACGTGGCCGCCGCGCACACCGCGGCGG
>JBOHSJ010000327.1:0-10160 GCA_050733035.1 Gemmatimonadales bacterium
CCCGAACCTCGCGGTTCGGGTGTGACCGCGCTGCGTCGATGAGCGCGGGGATGCCCGCGCCACCCTCCAGCTCCTCGAGCGACTCCAACACTTCCGAATAGACGTCCTCGGGTGCTTCGGTCGCGAGGATGCCCTTGAACAAAGCGACCGCGGAATCGGGGATCGCCGCTTCCGCGTAGGTCTCGATCGCTTCGCGCCGCACGTCCAGATCGCGATGCGTGCGCGCGATGCGCGCCACGACGGCGAGGGCGCGCGCGTCGTGCAGCTCTCCCAGGGTTTCCACCGCTTCGCGCGCCACGTCGGGATCGTCGGCGCCGCGCGCGACCCCCTCGAGAATGACGATGACGCTGTCCGTCCGTCCGGTCTCGCCCAGCGTCTCGATCGCTGCGCGGCGCACGTCGCTGACGGGATGCGTGCGCGCGAACTCGACCAGCAGCCCGTACGCGCGGTCGTCGTGCAGCTCGCCGAGGGTCTCGACCGCGCTGCGTTGCACGTCGGCGTTCTGGTCACGGCGGGCGATGTGCGCGAGTAGATCGAGCGCCTGCGCGGTCGGAGCGTGCTCGGCGATGGTCTCGATGGCTTCACGACGCACCTCGGGATCGGGATGCGTTCGGGCGATCTCGATCACGGCGGGCAGGCCGATGGCGCCGATCTCTCCCAGCGTTTCTACGGCCTCGCGCCGCACGTCCTCGCTCCGGTCATTCGCCGCCAGCTCGGCGAGGAGGCGAACCGTTTGCTCGGTGGGTGCCATCTCACCGATGGTCTCGATCGCTTCGCGCCGGGCCTCTGAATTGGGGTGCGTGCGCGCCAATTCGGTCAGCAAAGCCAACGCGGCCTCGGTACCGCCGTCCACTTCGCCGAGCGTCTCGACCGCTTCGCGCTGGACGTCGGGACTCGGGTCGCTCTGCGCGATCGCCTTGAGGGCGGGGATCGCCTGCGCCGGGGGCAGGTTCTCGCCGAGCGTTTCGACGGCCTCGCGGCGCACGTCGGGGCGGGGATGCGTGCGCGCGATATCCTGCACCGCGCGCAGACCCTTGCCGTCAGCCATTTCGCCGAGCGTTTCGACGGCTTCGCGCTGCACGTCCTCGTCACGATCGCTGTGGGCGATCGCCACCAGCGCCGCGAGCGCGCGGTCCTCGGTCTTTTCTCCCAGGCCCTCGACCGCTTCGCGCCGCGCCTCCGCGTCCGGTGCGGTCTTCGCGATCGCGATGGCCGAATCCGTCGCTGCCGGGAGCCTGTTGTCGCCCAGCGCCTCCGCGGCCTCGCGCCGCACGTCACCCGCCTGGTCATTGCGCGCCGCCCGGCTCAGGGCCGCGACGGCCGCGCCCGTGGGATGAAACCCGAGCCACTCGGCGGCCTGCGAGCGCACGTCGGTCGGCTCCCGGCTGGTCAGCCAGCGCGTCAGAATCGGAACCACCGCGTCGCTGCTGCCGTGAATACCGACGGCCGCAACGAGGTCTTCACGCAGCGCGGGTTGCACCGTGGACGCGAACAAGCCCTCGATCAGCGGGATGCTCTGCGCATCCGCCGCACGGCCCAGCCACAGCAGCGTGCGGCCGCGGAAATCCATCGGCAGGTAGATGCTGGCAACATGGACATGCGTCAGGGTGGCCTTGCCGCCTTGATCGCTGAAGCCGAACAGGATCGCGATGTCGTCCGAGTCGGTCGTTCCCGTGAGCGGCGCTAGGCGCACGCCGCGGAACATGAGGCCGTTGAAGTCGCCGAACAGGTGCCCGCTGATCCTGATGTTCTCGCCGATCACCTCCGTGCCGCGGTCGATGTAGACGGAATGCTCCAGCCAATCTGGACGCGAGACCTGGTATCCGATCCAATACGTCCGCCGTCCGAGCTGCCGGGCCTGCGTGCGGGCCCACTCAAGGCGCTGCGCCAGCGGCTGCGATTGATCGGGGTGACGGAGCACCGTATCGGGCGCCGTGCGCGTGGTATCGGAAGCAGAGGGCGCGAGCGCCGTCGGCTCACCCGAGAGACGGTCGCTCCCCGTGGCCAGCAGCGCCACAGTCACCGCCAGCACGCCGGCGAGCCCGGCCGCCCAGCGGGGGAAGAGCTCAGTGCGCGCCGCCGTCGGGCGAATGAGACGTGTGACGCGATGCAACAACGAGCCGCCCCCCCCCGTGGCGGCGAGCGCCAGTCGCGGCGTCCGAGGACGCAGGCGCTCCATGTCCACGAGAGCGGACGCGTACAGATGCCGGTCGCCACACAGCTGCACGACGAGATCATCGCAGCAGTGCTCGCGCTCGTCGCGGACTCGGCGTGACACCCACCAGACGGCCGGATGGTAGAAAAGCAGCGTCTCGATCACGCACTGGACGACATTGACGAGGTAGTCGTAGCGGCGAACGTGGGCCAGCTCGTGCGCGAGCAAGACCTCGAGCTGCTGCGGCGTGAGACCGCTCAATGCGCTGGCCGGAACGAGGATGACAGGCCGCAGCCAGCCGATCACGGCCGGCACTTCGATGAGAAGAGATTCCAGCAGCTGTACCGGCCGGCTGACGCGCATCCGCGCGGCCAGCCGCGCCAGCACCTGCTGGAGCGACGCGGAAATAGTCCGGGTGCCGTTGGTCCGAAGCCGCCGAGCCGTCATCCAGCCGTGCGCCAGGCGGACCGACAATGCGACGACGCCCACCACCCACAACGCCACGAGCCACGGCACCGCCGGATTCAGCAAGTCTCTCAGTGCCGCGAGGCGTGCAGTCGCGGCGACGGTGTGAGCAATGGGCTGATCGGTTGTCGGAGTGCTCGTGGAGACCACGGGCGGGGCAGGGGAGTCCGGAAGCGTCGAGCGCGTTTCGGGCTCGCGCTGCGCGAGCGTGGCTGCCGGCGGAGCAGCGAGAGTCCCGCGGCGTGCGGCGTCGTACAGGCGCGCACCGGTCGCGATCGGCACAACGAGCATCGCGGCCAGCGTCAGGAGCGCGAGCGTATAGCGCGCGCGGGCGGCCGTGGGTCGCGTCACCGCCAGCGCGATGCCGAGCAGGATGGCGAGGGCGGCGCCCTGCCACAGGAAATGCACGAGGGCCCAGCCCAGCGCGTGTGTCGCGTTCATCATGAATCTCCATTCCGCTCGTCGAGGAGCCGCCGGATTTGCTCGAGCTCGGCCGGTGTGGCGCGGGTCGTGGAAAGTGCTTGCAGGACGAGCGCCAGCGACGACCCTCCGAACGCTCGATCTACCAGGTCTGACAGAAGATGCCCGCGGGTGGTTGCCTCGGAGACGGCGGCGGAATAGACGTGCGTCCGCGCGCGCGTGTCCCGCTTGACGAGCCGCTTCTCGGTCATGATTTGCAGCAGCTTGAGGATCGTCGTGTACCCGACGGCCGCGGTGCGGTCCGCGCGCAACGCCTCGTGCACGTCTCGCACGGTGCTGGGTCCGCGCTGCCACAGCACGCTGAGGATCGCGAGTTCGGCGTTGGTCGGACGGATGGTGGTGCGCGAGGCCATGAACAGCGAATATACGAAGCGCTTCGTACTTGTCAATACGAAGCGCTTCGTACTACGGCGCGACGTCGATCGCCTTGATGTTGGTGCCGAGCGGGGTGCCGCCCCGGATGTAGCCAATCGCGCCGGGATACTTGCGGATGTACTCGAGGACTTCGGTATCGGTGGCGCGCTCGGGCGGCGCCACACCAACGCCCGCGAACGTCTGTTGCTGCCACCATGTCTGCACTGAGGCGATCGTACGCTGATGAATCTGCTTGGTGAACGCACGCCGCACGGGGGATTCGGCCGTCTGATCCACCGGCAACACGGGCTGGCGGTTATCCCACAGGGTCACTTTGCGGAGAAAGATCTTCGAGACCTGGTCGCGCGAGAGACGCGTGACCGAATTCGATGTATGGACCACCACGCGATAGGTGACGTCCTGAGCACGCAGACCGACGGGCAAGACGAACACGCCCACGAGCACGACGGCATGGCGGAGCATGGGGCGACCAATATAAAACCGCCCCAGCCCCGCAATGTGATACGCGTCCTAGAAGCTCACGGAATCGCAGCGCGCTCCACGTCCGCCCATGGCAGAACCATGCCGTGCCCGCCCGCCACGCGTTCGACGGTTAGCCCGCGGCCCTTCACGAACTTGACCAGCTCGGCGCTGCCCGCCGCCGGCGGGTTCGGAGCGGCGTTCACGACGTCGCTCTGAAAGAGGACCTTCGCCGAGGGGACGTAGACCGCAAGCAAACCCTCCGCGTGCGCGGTGGGCAAGCGGTAAGCAACCACTTGGCCGTCACCCGTGCCGACGACCAGGCTGTCCTCGAGACCGCTGATTGCGGGGGGACGGGGGCGCGCGGGACCGAGGCGCCGTGACAGGATGTCCGGCCGAACGGTCTTCGGCGCCGCCGCGATTGACCGAACGAAACTGGTGTTACGCGCGTGCGTGATGACGGGCACGCCGGCGGCAAGCACCGCCCGTAACCCGCCGGCATGATCCCAGTGATGGTGCGTATTGATGACGAGCCCGACCGGCTTGCCCGGGAATCGGGAGCGCAGCGTGTCGAGCACCGCCTCCATGCGCAACGCGCTGAGCGGCGCCTCGACGAGCAGCAGACGAGCGCCCTGATCTACGACGAGCGAATGGTGTGACCCGCCCTCGGCGCGCCAGACGTTGGGTGCGAGCTCCACCAGCGTGACTACGACCGGTGGAGGTGTGGGACTGCTGCGCTGTGCGCGAGCCGCGATAGAATCCGGAATCGCGAACATCGTGTCGGACGTGGCGGGATTGGTGCTGACCGCAGTCAGGATCGTGTTGGTTTGCAGCCGGCCGTTTACCTCGACATCGATCTGTCTAGCCAACAGAACTCCACCGGCTTCTTGCCAGCGAGTGTAGGCCGTGCGGGTGCGCCGGTCGCCGAGGATCGGGTCGTCGGTCAGTGTTTCGGTGAGCACGAGCAATCCGCTGCGCCGGTCGAAATAGAGATCGAGTGTGTCGAGGCCGGCAGCGTAGCGCACGCCGTCGAGCGTTTCGTTGCGCCACGTTTGGGGGTGTAAGGCGCGCAGCGCCGCGGGATTGTCCAGCGCCGCAATCAACAATCGCTCCGGATTGCGCCGTATGAACCGCTCGACGTTAGCGACCGCGCCCGCCCCGTCGGGCGCCGGCACGCCGTTCGTTTCGAGCATCCCGATGCCCCCGGCAGTCACGCGGCGCACCGTATTGACGGCGCCGGCGGGATTGCGGTTTTCGATGGTGGCGACCGCCCGATTCCCTGCAAAGTCCGTCAGTTGTTGACCGATGGTGAGTGTGGGACGGGCGGGCGAGCCCGGCGTTTCTTCCTGCCCGATTCCGAACGACGTCTGGTAGAAGCTCACCGAGGTTGCCCTGAATCCGCGTAATGCCGTTTCTCCACCCATCGCGGCAACGGCTTGCGCGACGAGCTCGCGAGGAGCGGTGGGAGGTGCGGCTTGGCGTGCCTGCACGACTGTCGACAGCAGGATCAGCGGGACGGCCAACGCACTCATAAAGCCTCCGGAAGTGTCATATTGGAGGCATGACCCCTGAGCTTCAGGTCATGCTCGAACAGATCGATGCTATCAAGCAGGACGGAGAAGCGGTAGCCTCCGGTCTCAGCGAAGCGCAATTCAATTGGCATCCCGGCAAGGGCCGCTGGTCGATCGCCGACTGCCTGCAGCATCTGAACGTCGGGGTGACGAAAGCGATGCCGGCGTTCGATCAGGCGATCGCCCAGGGACGGGCGAAGCGGCAGACGGCCTCGGGACCTTTCAAGTATGGCTGGTTCTCGCGCCTGGTGGCGGGATCCATGGAGCCGCCTCCCAAATTCCGCATGAAGACGCCGCCGATGCTTCGGGTACCTCTGACCGCCACCTACCGTGTCTCCGACCTGCTCCCGGAGTTCTTGCGGGTGCGCGAGCAGCTGGCCGAACGCGTGCGGCAGGCCGACGGCCTGGATCTGGCGCGCGTGCGGACGATCTCCCACGTCAACCGGCTGCTACGTTTGCCGTTGGGTGCCTACTTCCAGTTCATCCTCGCGCACGACCGCCGCCACCTCTGGCAGGCCCGGCAGGTGCGCCACCACCTGCCTTGACAACAAAACCCCCAATGCTGCTTTCTTAGCAGTTAATGCTAATTTTTTAGCATCCAACCGCTGGGGGTTTGGCCATGTCCAAAGAAACGACCACGCAGCTCAGCCGTCGGGAACGGGAGATCATGGATGTGATCTACCGCGCCGGCCGCGCCACCGCGGCCGAGGTGCTCGATCAGCTCTCCGAGCCACCCAGTTACTCCGCCGTCCGCGCGTTGCTGCGGGTGTTGGAGGACAAGGGGCATCTCCGTCACGAGGAAGACGGTCCTCGCTACGTGTTTCTCCCCACGGTGCCGCGCGAGCGCGCGCGCCAGTCGGCGTTGCGCCAGCTGCTCCACACATTTTTCGACGGCTCGACGGAGCGGGCGGTCGCCGCGCTGCTCGATCTTTCTTCGACACGCCTTTCCGATGCCGAGCTGGGACGCCTGAGCCAGCTCATTGCGGACGCGCGGAAGGAGGGCCGCTGACATGACGGCAATGCGGATGGCCGTACGGCGTTCGCGGGGATGATCTATCGGCAAACGAAGCCACGCGCCTGGTTCCAGAATTACATCGCTACGCTGAGCGCATTCACGGAGTACGACTTTGGGGGCGATCGGCGCGGACACGCTGCAGATCGCCAATCCCGACTTCAACATCCTGTCGTTCCGCAGCAATGCGGTGCTGCGCTGGGAGTGGCGGCCAGGAAGCACGCTGTACCTCGTGTGGGCGCAGGATCGGTTCGGGTACCAGCCGACAGCGCGGCTGGTGGGGTTCGGCGATCTCGCAGATTCGTTCGGGGCGAGGGGCGACAACTTCT
Organism: Gemmatimonadales bacterium; assembly: GCA_050733035.1. Classification (GTDB taxonomy): domain Bacteria; phylum Gemmatimonadota; class Gemmatimonadetes; order Gemmatimonadales; family GWC2-71-9; genus 20CM-2-65-7. Next base: position 6,847 of record JBOHSJ010000327.1, read on the forward strand.
TCGCGATCAAAGTCAGTTATTGGATACCAGTGAATTAGTCTCGTTCCCTCTCGAGGAGCGCTTTCTTCCGCTCAACTCCCCAACGGTACCCGCCCAGGTCGCCGTCTTCTCGAACAACTCGGTGGCAGGGAATCACCAGCGCCGCGGGATTGCTCGCACACGCTTGCGCGACCGCCCTCGTCGCCTTCGGTTGCCCGATTGCCTTTGCAACCTCGGTGTACGTGCGCGTTTCGCCGAACGGGATCCGCTGCAGCTCCTGCCACACCCGCCGCTGGAAGGCGGTGGCCCGGATGTCGAGCGGCAGCTCGAGGTCCGGCCCACGACCTTCCAGATATGAGAGAATCGCGTCGACGTATCCCTCCAGCTTCCCGCCCTTCTGCTCCTGGACGCGGGCGGCATCGAACTCCGACCGCAGGTCGGCCTCCAGTTTCGCGGCGCTGTCGCCCAGCATGACGCGGCACACGCCGCGCTCGGTCGCTGCGACGAGCAGGCGGCCGAGCGACGTCGGGACCGTGACAAAGACGATATCGATCCCTGCGCCGCCGCGGGCGTAGGTCGCGGGTGTCATGCCCAGCTGCGCGTGGGTGCGCTCGTACACTCGGCTCGAGGAGCCGTAGCCGGCTTCGTAAAGTGCGGGACTCACCTGTTTCCTCCGCTTCAATGCTTGCTTGAACCGCGCGACGCGGCGCGCGGCCGCGTACTCTTTCGGCGTGATGCCCAGAACCCGCTTGAAGGCGCGCACGAGGCGGCGTTGGGCCCCGTGCGGACGTTCACCGGCGTCCAGTGCCCGGCACGCTTGCCGCACCAGCGCCACCGTGGGATTGCCGGCCGTCGCGTCGGCCGGGTGGCACCGGCGACAGGGGCGGAAGCCTTCGCGTTCCGCCGCTTCGGGGATCGGGAAAAACGTGACTTGCGGCCGCCGTGGCCGGCGGCTGGCGCATGACGGGCGGCAGTAAATCCCCGTCGAGCGCACCGCGTACACGAACGCCCCGTCAAACCGGCGGTCGTGCGCCAGCACAGCGCGCCAACGCTCGTCGGAGCTCAATGCGGGAAGGGCTACGGCTGCACCAGTCACGCCCTGAAAATATCGTGCTGTCCCGCCGGCATCTATCCGATTTAGGACAGTGAAATCAAGGCCCGTCGCGACCTGCAGCACCCGGAGTTAAGCTTCCGCCATGCTCCGGGACTGTGCTCCGATCATCGTGCTGGCCCTCGCCGCTATCGGCGGGCTCACCTGGGCCATCATGGCGCTGCGGCGGTCCCTGGCCCGGGAGCGCCGCCTGGCCCGCGTGGACGATCTCACGGGCGTCCGCAACGCCCGGGCGTTCCATGAGGCGGCTGGTGCCGAAATCGAGCGGGCCCGCCGCTACCAGCATCCCTTCAGCGTGGCGGTGGTGGATCTGGGAACGCGGGTTGGGGACGAGGTGGTGCGCGCCGCGGCCGCGGCGCTCCGTGGGGCGCTCCGGGCCACCGACATCGTCGCCCGCCTCGGCCGCGACGAGTTCATCGCCCTCCTGCCGGAGACGACGGCCGCCTCCGCCCGCATCGTCCTCGACAAGCTGCGGGCGGGACTCGCGGAGCTGCGCACGACCGATGGCCGGGCCGCGATACCCAGCATCGGCGGCGTCACGTTCCTCAACCCCCCGCGGGCGGTCGAGGAGATCGTGCGTGCCATGGACGACCGCATCGCTGAAGCGAAGGCCACCGGCGTTCCATCGCACATCACCTGGAACGCGGCGCCGGTCGAAGGGCGATGAGTCGGCACAACATCTCGAGTGCGGCGCCGTGGGAGCCGGTGATCGGGTATTCGCGCGCGGTTCGCATCGGCCGGGTCGTGCATGTGTCAGGGACGACGGCGACGGACGCGACCGGCACGATTGTCGGCCTCGGCGATCCCTACGCGCAGGCGGTACAGGCCTTGCGTAACATCGGGCGAGCACTCGAGCAGGCTGGCGCTAGTCTCACCGATGTTGTGCGCACGAGGATGTATCTGACCGACATCGATCATTGGCAGGCGGTGGGGCGGGCGCACGGCGAGGTCTTCGGCGACATTCGCCCGGCGGCCACGCTCGTGGCAGTGACGCGACTAGTGGATCCCTGCATGCTGGTCGAAATCGAGGCTGAAGCGATTCTTCCCGAATGAAAATCGTCGTGAGCGGGTCGACCGGCTTGATCGGCTCTCCGCTCATTGAAGCACTGCACCGGCGCGATCACGAGGTGGTGCGTCTGGTCCGGCGGGCCCCTCCCACATCGACGGCCGAGCGCTCGTTGCTGTGGGATCCCGAACGCGGCACGATCGACCGCGCCAGCCTGGAAGGCGCTGAGGTGGTCATCCATCTCGCCGGCGAGAACGTGTTCGGGCGCTGGTCGCCCGCCAAGCAGAAGCGGATTCGCGACAGCCGGGTGCGGGGCACGCGTCTCCTCACCGACGCGATCGCCGGGCTCACGCGTCGTCCGGCGACGCTGCTCGCGGCCTCCGCCATCGGGTACTACGGCGATCGCGGCGATGAGGCGGTTACTGAACAGAGCGCGCCAGGCGAGGACTTCCTCGCACACGTGGCGCGCGATTGGGAGGGGGCAACGGCGGCCGCGAGCCGCGCGGGCATCCGCGTCGTGAACATGCGATTTGGCGTCGTGCTCACCACGACCGGCGGCGCGCTCGCCAAGATGCTGCCCGCCTTTCGCCTGGGACTTGGCGGGCCGGTCGGAAGCGGCAACCAGTATCTGAGCTGGATTGCGATCGACGACTGCATCAACGCCGTCCTGCACCTTCTCAGTGCGGCAAGTCTGACGGGACCCGTCAACATGACGGCGCCGGCACCGGTCACGAATCGCGAATTCGCCAAGACGCTGGGAAAGGTGCTCGGCCGGCCCGCGCTCGTTACCGTTCCCGCATTTGCGTTGCGCATGGCTTTCGGGACGGAGGGCGCGGCGATGTTGCAGAGTGGCCAGCGGGTCCTGCCGGCGCGATTACTGGCGTCGGGATTTCAGTTTCGCCACGCGGAGATCGAGCCGGCGCTGCGTGCGCTCTTTGAAGATGCGGCGGCCCCTACCCGCGGGTGAGTCGCCTAGTCCCAGCGCGCTGAAGAGCTGCGCTCGCAACGCGGGCGGTGCGAGGACGTGCAGTGTGACGCTGATATGATGGAGCGCCACGCCGAGCTCAGTGCGGCAGGATGACGAGCAGCAGCAGGAGCGCGGGCAAATAGGCAATCGAGGCGCGGAACAGGCGCCGGGCGGCGACGGTCGTGGGGGCGCGGAGCAGCGCGGCGCTGTACGCGACCAGGACGGCGCCGAGCGCGGCCGCTGCCGCGACG
>JBOHSJ010000328.1:0-14088 GCA_050733035.1 Gemmatimonadales bacterium
GTTCCATATGTGCCCGAGCCCGCCCAGCAGCGTCAGATACGGCTGGCGTGGCGCGCGCTCCGCGAGCAGGAGCGTCGCTCCCGCCGACTCAGCGCGGAGGAGCTCGCGAAGCTGCCGCCGCACATGCGCCAGGACGAGGTCTGCGAGCGCGGCATGCTGCCCTATCATCTCCGGGTATCAGTGGATGAAACGACCGTTGTGGATGAAGCAGTGCGCGCGGGCGGCGCCCGTGCCGACCGGCCCCTCTTTGTGTTCCACGAGTTGCCCGTCACGCCGGGTATGCACCACCTGTCGATTACATTCGAGCGCGAGCCGGTCCCGGCGGAACAGGACTCCGAACGAGAGGTGGAGCGCGACCACCGCCGCGAAACGCCGCGCCGGCTGACACTCGATGAGACGGTCCGCGTCTCGTCGCGCGCCATCCTACTCGTCACCTACGACGACGAGCAGCGGCGACTGCGCTTGCTTGCCGCGCCCCCCAGTGGCCCGTAGTATCGGGCATGACGCTGCCTGACGCCTATAGCGACGAGCCCGAGATTGAGCTTCCCGAGCACGAGATTTCCAAACGCTCGCGCGGCGTGGCGCTGGGACTCTGTTTTTTCGGCGGCATCTTCGGGCTGCATCGCTTCTACGTGGACAAGCCGAAGACCGCGATCGCCATGCTCTTGACGTTCGGCGGATTGGGCGTCTGGTACCTGTACGATCTGGTGCTGATTGCCGCCGGCGAATTCCGTGACTCCAAGGAGCTGCCCGTCCGCAACTGGTTCGTGGAGCAGTCGCATTTCATGCGTCGCGAGCTGACCGGGCGCGCGGAGCGGCGGGTGAGCGAGCTGGAAGACCAGTTCGACGGCTTGCGCCAGCAGTTCAACGAGCTCGCGGAGCGCGTGGATTTCGCGGAACGCATGCTGGCGCAACAGCGCGAGCCCCCCAAGCTGCCGCGCGGATCCTGAGCCCCCCCGTCATGCGTATCGGGGTGCCGAAGGAGGTCGCGCCGAACGAACGCCGTGTGGCCCTGACCCCCGACGTCGCGGGTCGCCTCGTGAAGAGCGGTCAGGACGTCGTGGTGGAGCGCGGGGCGGGAAACAGCGCGTTCTTCCCGGATGACGCCTACAGTGCCGCCGGAGTCAAACTCGGCGAGCGATCGTCGATACTTGGGGAATCCGACATCCTCGTCCAGGTGCAGGCGCCCGCCGCCGCGGATCTCCCGCGCTACCGCGAGGGTGCCGCCGTCATCGCCGCGTTCCAGCCTGCCCCTGACCTGCTGCGCCAGCTCACGCAACGCAAGCTGACGGCATTCACGCTCGTGTTGTTGCCGCGCATCACGCGCGCGCAGGGGATGGACGTGCTGTCGTCGCAGGCAACGGTGGCCGGCTACAAGGCCGTCCTGCTGGCTGCGTCGGCCGCCCCCCGGGTATTCCCGATGCTCGTGACTGCCGCCGGCACGCTCCCCGCCGCCCGAGTGCTCGTGCTCGGCGCGGGCGTGGCGGGGTTGCAGGCGATCGCGACGGCGCGCCGGCTCGGCGCGATCGTGTCGGCGTTCGACGTGCGGCCCGCGGTCAAGGAACAGGTGCAGAGCCTCGGCGCGGCGTTCCTCGAGATGAAGATTGAAGAGCACGCCGAGACCGCCGGTGGGTACGCCAAGGAGCTGTCGGAGGACACCCACCGCAAAGAGCTGGCGTTTCTCGCGGCCGCCGTGAGGGATGCCGACATCGTGATCTCTACCGCGGCGATCCCCGGCAAAAAGGCGCCCGTGCTGATCAGCGCCGCGGCCGTGGAGGGCATGAAGCCCGGATCGGTCATTGTCGATCTCGCTGCCGAAACAGGGGGCAATTGCGAGCTGACCGAGCCGGGGTCGGAGATCGTGCGCAACGGCGTGTCGATTCTCGGACCGCTCAATCTTCCCAGCACGCTGCCGCTGCATGCGAGTCAGATGTACGCGCGCAATGTCCAGGCTTTCCTCGGACACATCATTCAGGACGGCCAGTTACGCCTCGATTTCGAGGACCAGATCACCCGTGACACCTGCGTGACGCACGCGGGCGAGGTACGGAAACCATGAGCGACTTCGGGTCGATGCTGTTCGTGTTCGTGCTGGCGACGTTCATTGGCCTCGGCGTGATTCGCCGCGTATCCCGGTTGCTGTACACGCCGCTGATGTCGCTGACCAATGCGATCTCGGCGATCGCCGTCGTCGGCTCGATCGTCGTGACGGGCGCGGACCATCCGCTCACGATTCGCATCCTCGGCGCGGTCGCGCTGTTCGCGTCGATGACGAACATCGTGAGCGGTTTCATGATCACCAACCGCATGCTCAAGATGTTCAAGAAGCAGTGATGCGCGTCATCGGCGACCTCTCCGCCGTGGTCGCGACGGCGCTGTTCATTTTCGCGCTGTATTGGATGAACGATCCCAAGACCGCGCGCCGCAGCGTGATCGCGGGCGTGACGGGCATGGCCATCGCCGTGCTCGCGACGTGGGCCCAGCCCGGGATCATTCATCACGGCTGGATCGTCCTCGCCATCATTGCCGGCTTTCTCGTGGGTGTGCCGCTGTCGCGCGTGCCGCTGACCGCGGTGCCGCAACGGACGGCGCTGTCGCACGCCTTTGGCGGTCTCGCCGCCGGCCTCGTGGGAACCGCGGAGTATTTCCTGTGGCTGGGAGAGCCGGCGGGCGCGCACTTCACGCCGTTCCGGACGGGCGCGCTTGTCGTCGAAGTGATTCTGGGGTTCCTGACGTTCACCGGCAGCCTGATGGCCGCGGGCAAGCTCCAGGAAGTCCGCTGGATTCCGCAGCGTCCGGTCACGTATCCAGGGCAGAATGTCGTCAACATCGGCGTACTGGCGATCGCCGTCGCACTCGGTGTGGTCCTCGTGCTCCATCCCACCGCGCCGTGGTCGGGTCAGGTGTTCATCGCTATCGGCGCGCTGGCGCTGCTCTCCGGTGTGCTGCTCATCATTCCGATCGGCGGCGCCGACATGCCGACCGTCATCTCGATCCTGAACGCCTACGCCGGTCTTGCCGCGGTGGCGATGGGATTCGTGCTCGACAACAAGCTGCTCGTCACGGCCGGGGCGCTGGACGGCTCCAGCGGCTTGATCCTCTCGATCATCATGTGCCGGGCGATGAACCGCTCCTTTACCAACGTGCTGTTCGGCGCGTTCGGCAAGGCACAGCCGGCGCTCGCGGCCGGTGAACAAAAGGCGTGGAAGCAGGAAACGGTGGAGGGCGCAGCGCAGCTGCTGGAACAGGCGCGCACCGTCGTGATCATTCCGGGCTACGGGATGGCCGTCGCGCAGGCGCAGCACAAGGTGCGCGAGCTGTACGACGCGCTGACCAAGCGGGGCGTGACGGTGAAGTTCGCGATTCATCCGGTCGCCGGCCGCATGCCGGGCCACATGAACGTGCTCCTCGCCGAAGCCAACATCCCATACTCCGCGCTGGTCGAGATGGACGAGATCAATCCCGAGATGCCGCAGACCGACGTCGCGCTGGTGCTCGGCGCGAACGACGTCGTCAATCCGGCGGCGCGCTACGCCAAGAGCACGCCGATCTACGGCATGCCGATCATCGATGCCGACAAGGCGAAGACGGTGCTGGCGGTGAAGCGCAGCAAGAACCCCGGCTTCGCCGGTATCGACAACGAGTTGTACGTGCTGGACAACACGTGGATGCTGTTCGGTGACGCGAAAGCCGTGCTAGCCGATCTCGTCAAGCAGTTTGGGGGCGGCGGGCTTCACTGAGTTTCTATGCAGTCGAACTAGAGTTTATTCCTACTTGCGACATCTCCGGACGCGCTCCACGTTCGTCGCCTCTTCTTTTTTCCGGAGCCTTGTCCATGCCCCGACACGTCACCCCGATGTTGGCTGCCGGCCTGCTGGTGGCGGCCTGTTCCTCGCTCGACCGCTCCGTTGTCTCCAGACCAGAGTTCGCGCATGTGCAGGATCTCGATGGCACGCCTGACATGATTGTCGATGCCAAGACGCTCGCGACGTCGTGGGTGGTCTACGATCAGGAGATCAAGGAGAGTGCGTGCAGCTTGCAGGAGGCCGGTCTCGTGCAAGGCCGGTACCGGTTCCTGCGGTTCACGGTCAACACGCCGAACGTCGGCGACGCGGACATCTTCATCGGCGACCCCAATCGCCATTGGGATCCGAACGGCGACGGCGACGGCAGCGACTCCGATGGGCTGTTCGAGAACGATGCGTGCCACCAGCACTATCACTTCCGCAATTACGCGCTGTACCAGCTCATCGACGCCAACGGCAAGATCACGAAGGCCCGCAAGAACGGCTTCTGTATGATCGACGTCGCGCCCTACAACGACGGCGCCCCCCCGAAGTCATGGGTTTATCGCGCGTGCGGCCGGCCGGCCCGGCCCGCACTCGGGCTACCGGAAGTGCCGGGCAATCAGGGGATCAGTGTCGGGTACGCCGATCAGTACTACAAATGGCTGGTCGGGCAGTATTTCGTGCTGAACGACCCGAACGCCGAGCTCGTCCCGCCCGGCACGTACACGCTGCGCATCTGGGTGAACCCGCCCTTTACGCCCAGGAACAAAAATGAGCCGTGTCCGGCCAAGGACCCGCAGGGCTTCTGCCACATGTTCCTTGAAAGCGATTACAGCAACAACATCGGGCAGGTCGTGATCACGATCCCGGTGCATTCGGGCAAGACGGGCTACGGCCCGGGCTCGGGAAGCACTCCGCCGGCCGAGGTGTTCGTCATCGACACTGAGGATCGGCCCAGTAACGACAAATAGCAGATCGAGCCTGTGAGAAGCATGTAGGGGCGCAGCATGCTGCGCCCCTACAACGTTCTGGGCGTTACCGCAGGTCCTGCTACCGTCCCCAGCTGTTGTTCGCGCGCGCGATGTCCGGATAGATGCGCCGCGGATCGATCACGACGCCGGCGACTTGCTTTGGCCCGGTCATACGGTAGGTGAACTTGCTGCCGAGGTTCCACATCTCGGCCGGTAGGTCGCGGCGTTCGGTCGTCCCGTCCCCGTAGCGAAGCTCGAGCTGCACGGGCAGGACCATTTGCCCGCGGTTCGACAGCACGATGAACGTGCTGTCCCCTTCGCGCCGCACCTCATCCACTGCCTGATCCAGGCGCGCGGTCGTGTAAATCCAGTTGCGCCAAAACCAGTCGAGGTCACGGCCCGTCACGTCGCTGATCGTCCGGAAGAAATCGGCCGGCTGCGGATGTTTGTTTTTCCAGCGGCGGGCGTACTCGCGGAACGCGCGGTTGAATTCCTCACGGCCGATCACCGCCTCGCGCAGAATCGAGAGCATCAGCGCCGGCTTCTGATACGCGGTCCAGTAGAGCTGCCGTACTTCGACCGGCTGCGTGATCATCGGCTGTTCGCTGCCGGGGAGCGCGGTCGCCGCGTAAGCCCCGAGCAGCTCGCGGCGTACCGTGTCGCCGTACGCGGTGCCCTTGAAGAACGCCTCGGCGGCGTCGTAGTCGGCGAAGGTGTTGAACCCCTCGTCCATCCAGGGATAGCGCCGCTCGTCAGAGCCCACCTGCATCGGGAACCACTGATGCCCGAGCTCGTGCATCAGAACCCAGTACTGGTCTTCGCGCTTTTGCAGAGAGGGGCAGAAGATCACCATCGGATACTCCATGCCCTCGACCAGCCCCTCCACGGCGGAGATCTGCGGCCACGGATACCGCCCCAGGTTGTTGGAAAAGTGCCTGAGCGCGAACCGCAGCATGGTGTTCGCTTCTTCCCACGGCGTGGCGTCGGCGTGGTAGAAGGTCTGGATCAGAATGCCTTCCCAGACGCTGGCATCCCACCGCAGCCCTGCCCCCGCGGCCCATGCGAAGTCGCGCACGCCGCTCGCCGTGAAGCGCCACGTCCGGGTTCCGGGAACCCGACGGGTCGCGTTCGCGATCGCTTCCGGCCGAGTGATGATCGGGACCACCTGTCCGGAGGTGAACGCGCGCGACAGGCGCGCGCGCTCCTGCGCCGTGCGAACGACCGTGGGGTTGGCGAGTGCCCCCGTTGCCGTGACCACAAACCCGGCGGGCACGGTGAGGCTTACGTCGAAGTCGCCGAACTCGAGATAAAACTCACCGGCGCCGAGGAAGGGCAGGGTGTTCCAGCCGTGCACGTCGTCGTAGACCGCCATCCGCGGGTACCACTGGCCCAGCTCGTAGAAGCGTGAGCCGACGCGCCCCATGCGACCACCGCCGTACGGCGGGATGGGAAAGTGCCAGGCGACGTCGAACGTGATGCCGAGTCCGGGCTCGAGCGGCCGCGGCAATTCGACGCGCATCATCGTCCCGAAGACCTTGGTGGTGAGGGGCCGGCCAGCCGCGGCAAACCGATCGATCGTGATCCCGCCGACGAAGCCCTTGCCGCTGAAGTCGAACACGACGCCGCCCGCAAACAGCAGTGGCGGCTGATTCAGCACGCTCGAAACCGAGCCGGGGGCGAACAGATTCTGATCGAGCTGCACCCACACGACGGAAAGGGGCTCAGGCGAGCGATTGGCGTAGTAGATGCGCCCTCGGCCACGCAGCACGTTGGTCGCCGTATCGAGCGTCGCCTCGAGCGTGTAATCGGCGCGCTGCTGCCAGTAGCGTGGTCCGGGTGCGCCCGTCGCGCTCCGTGTCGGCGTGGGCGCGGGTAATGGCAACGCACGAAATGGCGAACTGTCGGCAACGGACTGCTGGATAGCCAAGGCGGCCACGGTCATCAGAACGAGCATGCAGTGCTCCTATCGCGCAATTATTCCCGCCGCCCGATGGGCGATGGCCATGACGGTCAGCATCGGATTCACTCCGGACGCGCTCGGGAAGACGCTCGCATCCGCGACGTACAGGCCTCGTATACCCCACACCAGGTGTTCGGCATCCACGACAGAGGTGCGCGCGCTCGCGCCCATGCGGCAGGACGCCATCTGATGGAAGGTGACGAGCAGCAGCTGATTCGGTCCCCAACCCGCGGCGTCCACACGCCGCAGCCAGTCTGCTCGGGCATTGGGCGCCGGGCGATACCCGATATCGCGCGCGAGCGGCACCCAAATCTGGCGCGCGCCTGCGGCTTCCATCACCTCGGCGGCTCCCGCGAGTGCGCGCCGCAGGTGCGCGCGATCGTAGCGCGCGAGCCGGTAGTCGACCACCGGCACACCGTCGCGGTCCACGCTGACACGGCCGCCGAAGCGGTCCCGTAACAGGATCCCGACCAGCGCGGTGCGCGGCAGCCGCGCCATCCGGTCGCGATGTCCCGCGGCCGACTCCCACGGCGCGGCGAGCGCCTGCAGCGATGGATGAATCGGTGCGGTCTCGAACTTGAAGCCGTATCCCTGGTCGAGATCGGCGAACTGATCGGAGAAGTGCGCCTGCACAGTGCCCGTCCACGGGCGGATGTCTTCATCCATTTCGCCCAGCACCGCGGTCGCGGGATGCAGCGCGAGGTGGTGTCCCAGGGCAGGGAGCTGGACGCCGGAGCGGAGCAGCAACGCCGGCGAATGTATCGAGCCGCCCGCCACCACCACGGCGCTCGCCCGCACCGACACGGCAAAGTCGCCCACGCGGGCTTCGACGCCCGTCGCGCGTCCGCGCTCGATCACCACCCTGCGCACGTCGCAGTCCACCACGATCCGCGCGCCGGCGTTCGCGGCGTCCTGCAGGTACGTGATCAGCGTGGACTGCTTCGCGCCGCGGCGGCACCCAAAGCCGCAATAGCCGCAGGAGTCGTCCTGCGTACAGCCGCGGACGTCGCGCGGCAGCACGCCGTGATGCCAGCCCAGCTGCTCGAGCCCGCGAATGAGCACGCGGTCACGCCCCGACGGGTTGGCGTGGTCCGTGTTGACACCGAGACGATTGGCGACCTTGTGGAGGGCAACGTTGAACTCTTTGCTCTCGAAGTGCGGCAGCGCATGCTTGCGGGCCCACTCGTGCCGGACAGACGGAGGTGTCGGAAAGCTGGTCGTGTAATTGATCACCGTGCCGCCGCCCAGCGTCGCGCCCTGCAGGACCACGAGTCCGAGATCGCGGGTGGCCAGAAGGCCGCCCGCGTCGTACATCGTCTCGAGCGCCTCGCCCTCGTGATGGGAGAAGTCGGCCTCGTTCCGGTAGCCGCCCTTCTCGAGCACGATGACGTCCTTGCCTTTGGCGGCGAGCTCGGCGGCGACGACGCTGCCGCCGGCGCCCGAGCCCACAACGACGACATCGCAGTCGAGCAAGGTACGGCCGGTGATGACGACGGGGCGAATCTGCTTCGCAGTGTTGGGCGGCGGACCGAGCGGGCCCGGATACCCGATCGCGCGAGCGCCCGCAGGTGTGGTGTAGTACGTGACGGTGGTCAGGCGCTTCAGTGCTTGAAAGGCTTTGCGGCGCTGTGGAATGCGGCTCGTCGCCCAGCCGCGCAGACAGCGCTCGCGCCGCGCCGGCGACATGCGCGTGAACGGTTGGGGAATCCCGCTGAGGAGCAGATTCACCGCGCGCGAGTCGAGTAGACGGAGCAGCAGGTCGAGTTCTGCGCGATCCGCGGCCCGGGGCAGCGACGCGATCTTGCGCGCGACCTGCTCGTCGAGATCCGCCGCGCCGTCCGGAACCAGCGTCGCTGCAACCGAACGCAGGACGTTCCGCGCGGCGAGTGAGAGACTCAACGCGCTTGGACGAACGTCAGCTTGAAGCCGTCCGGATCGGTGATCATGAACTGGCGCTCGCCCCACGGCATGTCCATCGGTTCCTGGTCGAGCGCGCCGCCGCGTGCCTTGACCTCGGCGGCGAACCGGTCGAGGTCCTGCGCGGTGGTGCAGCGCAGCCGCGAGCCGATCCCTTTCGTGCGGTCCCGGCCCTTGGCGAAGTCGTCCTGGTTGAGGTGGAACGTCACCGCGCCGGCGCGCATCTCGCAGCCCTGCAGCGTGCCGTTCTCGCGCCACTCCTCGCCGACGACGAATCCCAGGACGTCGCGATAGAAAGCGATACTGCGTTGCAAGTCGGTGGCGGTGAACGTGGGTGAGATGTCGCGCAGTCGCAGCGTTTCCGGTTGGCGACGGGCCGGCGGGCGAGTGCGGGCTTTCGTTCCAGTGCGCTTCTCTGCTGCCTTCTTTTTGGTCGCCATCGGATTAGCTCCCGAACAGAGGGGACTGAAAGCGTAGCGAAGGAGCGTGCGTCTCGCCAGATTCCGGTTCCCTCCTAACCAGGATCCGGCCGATGGCGACCAGCAACGCCGTAGCGATTTGGGAAGGTAAGCTCAGAGATGGCAAAGGGAGCTTCAAGGCGCAGAGTGGAACCTTCAGCGGCTCCTTCAGTTTCGGCACGCGCTTTGAGGGAAAGAAGGGATCCAACCCCGAGGAGCTGCTGGCCGCCGCCCATGCGGGCTGCTTCAGCATGGCCCTCTCGTCCGGCCTCGAGAAGGCAGGGCATCCGGCGACGCGCATCGAAACGCGCGCCGCCGTCACGATCGAAACGGTAGATGGGGCGCCGAAAGTCACGCGCAGCGCGCTCGACGTGCGCGGCAAGGTAGAGGGCATCGACGAGGCCACCTTCATCCAGGCGGCGGAGACGGCGAAAAAGAACTGTCCCGTGTCCAAGGCGATCCAGGGCAATGTCGACATCACGATGCAGGCGAAGCTCGCCTGATGCCGCGCCGCTCATCGACGCCGAGCAGCAGGCCTCCCCCCACCAGGAAGAAGAGGAGAATCGTCGCCACCCCGGCGCGCTGACTGTGGAAGAGCTGCGTCGCGACCCCGAGCAGCGCCGGCCCCGCGAACGCCGTCAGGCGCCCGGAGAAGGCGAAGAATCCGAAGAATTCGTTTTCGCTTCCCGGCGGCGCGAACCGCGCCATGAGCGAGCGGCTCGCCGCCTGGTTGGGACCGGCGAACACGCCGATCAACATTCCCGCCACCCAGAACCACCCTCGAGTCGGCGCCCAGACCGCGAGCGCGGTGGCCGCGGCGAGCGCGCCGCAGCTCACGAGCACCGTGCGCTTCCCGCCGATGCGGTCATCCACGAAGCCGAACAGGAATGCGCCGGCACCGGCCGCGAAGTTGATCGCGATGCCGAACTGAATTACTTCGGCGAGCGACATGCCGAATGTCCCGGCGGCGTAGATGCCTCCGAACGCGAACACCGTAATCAGGCCGTCGTTGAAGAGCAGCCGCGCGACGATGAAGAGAGCTGCATCTCGATAGTTCCGTACGTTGCGAAGCGTCGTGGCCAGCTCGCGGAATGCGCTGCTGATCCCCACGGGCGCGGCCGCTCGACGCTCTTCACGCAGTGTTAGAAACAGAGGAAGGGCGAACCCCGCGAGCCACACGGCGGCGAGCAAGCAGGTCGCGCGAACGTTGAAGCCGGCATCACGTGAAATCCCGAACCACGGTTGTTCGGGCTGCACCAACCCGGCGAGTGCGAGCACGAGCGCGGTCAGCCCTCCCGCATAGCCCAGCGCCCATCCGAATCCCGAGACGCGCCCCAACCGGTCGGGCGGCGCGATGGTCGGGAGCAAGGCGTTGTAGAACAACATCCCCAACTCGAATCCGATGTCGGCCAATACGAACAGGGCGAGCGCGAGCAACGCCGCGTTGCCGCCCCCCGGCGCCACGAACGTGAGCGCCCCAGTCGCGAGGACACAGACGGCGGTGGTGGCGGCGAGAAACCGGAGGCGCAGACCGCTGCGATCGGCGGCGGCGCCGAGGGGAGGCGCGAGCAGCGCGACGGCGAGGCCGGCGATCGCGACGGCGCGCGACCACCACGCGGTGCCGGTGACGACGTCGGGCGCGAAGCTCTGCGCGAAGTATGCCGAGTAGACGAACGTGACGACGAGCGTCGTGTACGGCGAGTTCGCCCAATCGAACAGACACCACGCAAAGATCCGGCGTCGCTCGTGGGTCACGCGCCGCAAAATGGCGCGGCCTGTCCGCGTCCGCTAGCTTGGACGCGTGCCCTGGATGGTTTACCTCCTGCGTTGCCGCGACGGCTCGCTGTACACCGGCATTACCAACGACCTCGGTCGGCGTCTGCAGTCCCACAACAGTGGGAGGGCGAGCGCCTACACCCGTTCGCGCCGTCCCCTCGCGCTCGCCTACCAGGAGCAACAGCCCGACCGCGGTGCGGCGCTGAAACGTGAAGCGGCGATTCGCCGCCTGTCCCGCGCCGAGAAGCTGGCACTGTGCAGCGCCGTGAGGTAACGCTCGCGATCGTGGCCGGCGTGGTCGCGGCCCTGTGTGTCACGGCTGGCGTGTGGCAACTCGGTCGACTCGAGCAACGCCGCATGCGGAACGCTGCCCTGGCGGCGCGCCTGGCGCTGCCAGCAATCGAGCTGCGGTCGGGCATTTCAGCCGACAGCGCCCGGCAACGGCGCGTGGTGGCGCGCGGCGTCTACGATTTCGCGGCCGAGCGGACCTGGCCAGGACGGAGCTTCGACGGCACCCCGGGTGTCGCGCTGATCACGCCGCTGCGATTGGCGGATGGTGCGGCAGTGCTGGTGGATCGAGGATGGGTACCTTCGCCGGACGCGTTCCATGTCGATCATGCGGCCTACCGGGAGCCGGACAGGGCGGTCGTCCAGGGCATCGCCTTCGTGCCGCCGCGCGGCCGGGGCGACATCGATCCTTCCGGGTTCTTGCCGTTCGTGATCCAGTTGGAGACGCCGGAGCCACCTCGGGGATTGCCGCGCCGCTGGCCTACGCCGGCCTTCGACAACGGCCCGCATCTGTCGTACGCGATTCAGTGGTTCAGTTTTGCGCTGATCGCCCTGGTGGGGACGGCCGTACTGATTCGTAGAGGTCGTTGAGCAGCTCGGCGCCCCTTTGGATGCGCGCTTCATCACGCACATTGCGTTTGACGATGCCGTCGATCAGTCGTGCGAACCCTGGCGTCTCGTCGCGGCCGAATTTTCCATCCTTGCAGTCCACGTCATGCACCATCTCGGCAATGGCGCGCAATGCGTCATCGTGCTCGAGGCCGAAGCGCTGGATGAGTGTCTCGAACGTGCAGCGGTCCCCCTCGTGCGTATAGTC
The DNA here is from genome assembly GCA_050733035.1 of Gemmatimonadales bacterium. Lineage (GTDB taxonomy): Bacteria > Gemmatimonadota > Gemmatimonadetes > Gemmatimonadales > GWC2-71-9 > 20CM-2-65-7. The sequence continues at coordinate 11,976 of JBOHSJ010000328.1, forward strand.
GCCCTCGAACATATCGAAGCTCAGGGCGTCCGCCCGCGGTTCGCCAAAGACAAAACGGGCTTTGGGATCGATGAAGCGTTTGATCACCCAGGCACTGGCGATCCGGTCGACGTGCACGTCGGGTCGCGTTACCCAGATTCGCCCTCTGACCTGCCGCTCGCGTTTCCCGCGCGCGGTGTTGTGAGCCTTGAGCTTGGCCACCGCCGCCTCCGCAGTCTTGCGTCCGCTTGCGCCGAACGGATCGAGTGCCGCGACCTCCCGCAACCGGCGCTCCAGTCTCGCCGCCTCGGTGGGGGAATCGACGTTTTCGGCGGCGCGAGTCACTTCCGCGTATTCAGCGTCCCGCGCGGCCCGGAAGAGCGCTTCGATCTGGGGGTCGGTGAGGCCATCCACGAACCCCGCGCGGCACACGAAGGCCTCGCCGCCACCTGCCGTGATTTCCTTGCGCAGCCACTGGAAGTCCTCGGTGGACTGGGGATTGAAGGGCAGGGCATACACCGAGTTCTTGATCGCGACGGCTCCGATTCCCTGGAGGCGTCGCCAGATCTTGACGCGGAAGTAGTCGGGTTTCGGTGGCAGTTGATGAATCAGCAGCAGCCAACGCCCCCCCCCTGCGCCTGCCCCGCTCCCGGTGTCGGGTTTCACAGCCAGAAGCTCCGGATCGACGACCCGACGGGCGCTCCCCAGGGCGTGACATCGGCACCCAGCGCGCCGGTGATCGGATTGAAGAAATGCTCCGCAGCTGCGGCGGCCGTGACGGCGGCGATCTCCGGCTCGCTCAGATGTTGCCGCGCCCGCGTGAGCGGCTCGAGCGGCATCCCACCTTTGGCCTCGGCGTAGCGGGTGACGGCCTCGGCGAATCGCAGCGCCGCGCGCTCCCGGTTCGAGAAGAGCGAGCTGGTTTCGTAGCGTGGCAGCGCGTGCAGCTCCTCGAGTGAGAGTTGGGCTTCGCGCCAGAAGTGCCGGCCCCGCTCGATGCACCAGCGGCAACCGCTGCGCTCGGCGGCGAGCTGCGTCACGAGCAGGCGCAGCCGCGGCTCGAGATCGATACCGCGGTTGTAGCGCGCCAGTGCGGCGTACGCGGGAAGCACGCGCGCGCCGCCCGGCGTTGCCGTGCCGGAAGCGGGTTGGCCGGCGAACACTCGAAAAATGGCGCCGCCCCGGCGGATGATGGTGGCTACAATTGAATCCATAGCGTGATACAATTGTATCATGGACACCGGCGGGATGGCAAGGCCCCGTCGGGCAAAAGCCCCCAGAACTACCGTTTTTGCCTGCATTTAGCGATATTGCCCGACCCACAAAACAGCACACAAAGGAGCCTACATGGCGGCTGCCCTCCCCCTGAAGCGCCCCGTCAAGGTTGGAGAGTTGGTACGGCGCCGGTTGCGCGAGTTGAAGCGCACCCCGCGCGAGCTGGCGGATGCGGTTCAGGTGTCTGAGATCTATATCGCTGACCTCGTCGCCGGACGACGGCGTCCTCCGGCCCCCGGTCGGATGGACGTCTATGCCCCGATGACCAAGTTCCTCAAGCTGCACCGGAATGATCTGCCGACGTGCGCCAAGGCGGAACGGGATGGCGAGACCAAGAGCCGCCGCCGGCCACATCCGGATGTCCGGCAACAGTTCCTGGGGCTCTGTTTGGACCAGGCCCGCGCCCGCAACCTGGCTCGGCGGTTGAGCCGCAAAGACGGCGTGATGCTGGAGCGCGTCATCGTCGGCCGGCTGCTCGAAGTCGCGCAGGGATTCGTGCGGCGCCAGCTCGACGATGATGTGGGCATCCGCATCGCGGCGAGCCGCGAAGGCTGCAGCTATCTCGAGTGGCGGATGAAGTTGATGGAGTTCCTCGATGCGACGCCCGAAGGCCTCACGCCGGACGACGGGGCGGAGTTCGTGCGGCCGCGGATCGCGGGCTGGGATATCGATCTGGACACGCACGCGATGCGGATCGTGCTGCGCTCGCAAGACCCCGCACCTCGTCAGGTGAGGGCCCTGAGTATCTGACGGTAGGTAAAACGACGGTAGAGGACGGTAGGTGAGACGACGGTAGGGGCACACCCTTACCGTCGTTTTTTAACCGTCGCGAGGTAGACGCCAAGACAGACGCCTAGAC
>JBOHSJ010000329.1:0-5492 GCA_050733035.1 Gemmatimonadales bacterium
AACTCCCCCATCGCCGACATGCTCGGCACCTGATCGCCGAGCACCTTGAGCGTGGCCGCGATCGGAATCGCCAGAAATGCGCCCGGGATCCCCCAAATGAACCACCAGAACAGCACGAAGATCATCACCGCGAGCGGGTTCAGCTTGAGGCGATTGCCGTAGGCATAGGGCGAGACCACGTTGTTCTGGAGCGTGCTGATCACGAGATAGATCGCCGGCGGGAGCAGCACCTCGCCCAACCCCGAGAAAACCGAAAAGCCGCTGATCAGCAGGAGCCCGACGTTGATCGCGCCCCCCAGATAGGGGATGAACTCGAGCACGAACGTCAGCAGGCCCCAGATGAACGGATCGGGCATGCCGATCGCCCACATCGCCAGACCGACGGCGATGCCTTGCCCCACGTTGATGAGCGCCGTGACGGTGAGATACCGCGCCACGATCGACTCGGTTTTGATCAGGATGTCGGTCGCCGTGCGCAGGTCATCGGGCGCCGGCAACAGCTTCACCAACTTGCGAAACAGCATATTCCCCGCCGCGAGCATCAGATAGACCAGCACGATGGTCTCGATCAGCCCCGCGACAACGGTGGTCGCGCGTCCCAGCGGCTGGGTGAATAGTGACGGCACCGCGGGACCCGGCTCCGCCTGGGCTGGCGGAGGCGCTGGGGCCGGGGCCGGCGGCGCATCCGTCTGGGTAACGGCGGGGGTCCCCGATGCCGCAGCGGTCAATCTGTCGAGGGGACGGCCGAGCTCGCGCAGCTTCCTCCGCGCCGTCGCGATGTTCGACGGTGCCTTGTTCACCCACGCGCTGGCCGGCCCCGACAACGCCCAGCCACCGACGACGAACACGGCAAGGGCGCCCAGCACCACGATCGCGGCGCCGACCGGCGCGGGGAGCCGCAGCCGGCCCAGCCCCCGCACGAGTGGGGTCAGGAGCGACTGAAAGCATAGTGCCAACGCGAGTGGGATGAAGAATTCTCGGGCAAGCGCGAGTGCGGCGACCGAGAGAACTACGGCGATGAGCTTCGTGGTGAAGGGAGCGCCCCGACCATTCAGCATAGGACTTAGCGGATCAGCGCTTTGCGCAGGTTGTTAATCAGCCCATCGAACATCCGGCGGGCATTGCGGCGACGGTAGAACTGGCCGTTGAGCCAGGATCGAAATCCCGTCGGGACCCAGATGTGCTTGAGCGTGACTTTCGTGGACCCGCCCGCGAAGCCCAGGCCAAAGAATGTCTTCGAGCCCGCGCGGTGATAGATCTCGACCCACCCGAAGGTGTGCGGCGGCTGAAAGTCGATGATCTCGATGACCGATTCGTGGCGATTCGCATCGCGCTGAAACGTGACCTTGTAGCGCGCGCCCTTCCCGACGCGGTCGTTGGTCGTGGCCTTTACCCCGATGCACCGCGGCAGCCACTCCGGCATGCGCAGCGGCTCGGAGATGAGGGCGAAGACTTTATCGATCGGCGACGGTACAGTGGCGGAATACGTGAAGGAGACCGGTCCCATGGGGCGGGGAATATAACTCACTCCGCGAACGGAACATCCACTTCCAGTCCGTCTTTGGCGACGCTGACGTTCGGAAACACCTCGCGCGCTTCCCGCACCAGCTCGTCCGCGCTGATCGAGTAGCGGGCTGAAACGTGCGATAACACGAGGCGTTTGGCGTTGGCAGCGAGCGCGACCTGCGCGGCTTCCTTGGCCGTGGCGTGACCGGTGTCGCGCGCGCGATCACGTTCTTCTTCACCGAACGTGGCCTCGTGAATCAGGAGATCGGCTCCCTTCGCCGCGTCCACGGTCGCGGCGCACGGCCGCGTGTCGCCGGTAAATGCGACCAATCGCCCCGGTCTCGCGGCGCCCACAAAGCCCTCTGCCGTCAGCTTTCTGCCGTCAGCCAGCTCGATCGCTTCACCTTTCGAGAGCTTGCCCCAGAGCGGTCCCTCGGGAATTCCGGCCGCGCGGGCTTTGTCGACATCGAAGCGGCCGCGCCGCACATGCTCCTTCAGCACGTATCCGATCGATGGACCGCCGCCGTGTTCTGTGGGGAACGCGCAGATTTCATATCCATCGCGCATCCCCTTTCCCGCAGGCCGGATCGTATCGCCCGCTTTGACCTCCACAATCTCCACCGGAAACGGCACCCGCTCGACGCCGAGCTGCATCGCCGTCGTCAGCACTTTCTTGGCGCCCTTGGGGCCGTACAGAAACAACGGCTCGGGCCGCCCCTGGAGACCCAGTGTCCGGATCAAGCCGATGACGCCGAGGAAGTGATCGGCGTGAAAGTGGGTGAAGAAGATTTCGGACAGCGCGAAGCTCACCCCGTAGCGCATCATCTGGCGCTGGGTGCCTTCGCCGCACTCGAACAGCATCGTCTCCCCCTCCCGGTGAACTGCCAATCCGGAGACGTTCCGTTCGACGGTGGGCCTGGCAGCGGAGGTCCCAAGAAAGGTGACGGTTAGAACAGCTTCACCCTCACCAAACCAGGCTTCATGTACTTATCGGGGTGCTCTTTGAGATCCGTGAGCAACGCGGTCAACGAGACGGAAAGCGCATGCAAGTCGTGGTACATCGTGGAATCACTCGCCATCTTGCCGAGTGTTCCCTGCCCGCGATTGATCCGACTCAGGAGAGTATCCAGCTGAGCAGTCGTATGGGTCAGGTGATTCGTCAGCGTCGCCAGGTTCTTGGAAATCGAGTCGATGTTCGCGCCCGTACCGGAGCCGAGCATCGAGTCCACCTTCTGCATCACCCGCTCCGTAGCCTGGAGGGTGCGCGTCGTCTGCTTGATGAACGGCCCCTCGGGCATGGTGGACAGCGTGTTCATCGCGCGCTGCGTCACGACCAGCGTGTTGTGAATGTCCTCGCCCAGCCGGTCGGAGACGATGTTGGCCGCGTTCTCCATCAGCTCGTTGGCGCGATTGGCGACGCCCTGCGCCACATCGGCGATATCGGGCTGGTTCGATCCGGTGATGACGCGCCCGTCGGCGAGCATCTCCTCGCGCGCGCCGGGGTTGTAGTCGATGAACTTGGCGCCGAACAGGTCCATCGCCGCCACCACGGCGCTGGCATCGATGTGTGGTGCTACATCCTTGGACAGCTCGAGCGTGACGCGCACGCTCTTCACGCGCTCGAGGTTGACGCCGGCCACCCTGCCCTTCTTCACGCCCGACACGAGCACGGGATCGCCCTGCTTCAGGCCGGCAACGCTCGCGAACATGACATCCACCTTGATCCCAGTGGCGCCGATCGACCGTCCCGTGAGCCAGAACATGCCAACGAGAAAGACGGCGAAGCCGACGAGCACGATCGCCCCGACTCCGACCTCCTGCTTGTACGTGAGGTCCATTACTGCGCTCCTCCGAGATCGAATCCTCCGGAGCGTCTCCGCGCCGGAGTCTCGAATGTCAGGCGACCAGCTTGAATCACGGCCATCTCGAGATCGCGCTCCAGGAATTGCTGCACGACTGGATCTTTGGACGCAATGATCTCCTCCGCTGTCCCGACCGCACGGATCTTGGCCTGCGCCAGCAACGCGATCCGGTCGGCCACCCGAAACGACCCGCGCACGTCATGGGTCACCACGACGCTCGTCACGCCAATCTCCTGCTGGAGCCGTTCGATCAGGGAATCGATGACATCGGCGTTCACGGGATCGAGGCCGGACGTGGGTTCATCGTACAACAAATATGTCGGTTTCCCGGCGATGGCACGGGCGATCCCGACGCGCTTGCGCATGCCGCCCGACAATTCCGCGGGAAACTTGCGGCCGACGTCCTCGTTCAGGTTCACCAGCCGCACGCATTCCTTGACCCGCTGAATGCAGTAGTCCTTGTCGGCGTACTGCGTTTCGTCAGTGATGCCAAGGCGGATGTTCTCGAACACGTCCATCGAATCGAACAGCGCGCCATTCTGGAAGACGTAGCCGATCCTGCTGCGGAGCGCCGCCAGCTCCTTGCGTTGGAGCATCGGAACGAGCTGGCCGTCTACCCAGACCTCGCCGGAATCTGGTTTGATCAACCCGATGATGTGCTTGAGCAGCACGCTCTTGCCGACACCCGACGGCCCGAGCAACGCGACGGTCTCACCCTCGGCAACGAAGAAGTCGACGCCGTCCAGGACGACGTTGTCGACGAAACGCTTGGAGACCTTCTTGAGCTCGATGCTCATTGCGCGGTCCCCAGGATCAGCTTCGTGAGAATCGTATCGAGCAACAGCACCGTCACCGATGACGCCACCACGGCCTGAGTCGTCGCACGGCCGACCCCCTCGGCGCCCTGCTGAGTGTTGAAGCCGATGTAGCAAGGGATGATCGTGACCGCCCCGGCGAACGCGAACGACTTGATGAGCGAGTAATACAAGTCGAGCGGCCTGAAGAAGTAGCGGGCGCCGAACTCGAAGTCGGCGTACGTGAGGCCGAGCGATGACTGAGCGACGATGTATCCGACCACGATGCCGAAGGCGTTCGCCAACATGACCAGGACCGGGATCGCAAAGACTCCACCGAGGATTCTCGGAAGCAGGAGGTGCGTGACCGGCGACCGACCCAGGCTCTCGAGCGCGTCGATCTGCTCGGTCACGCGCATGCTGCCAAGCTCGGCGGCGTAGCGCGCGCCGATCCGGCCCGCGAGGATCAAGCCCGTGAGCACGGGACCCAGCTCCAAGATCATCGATTCCGTGATGATCCCCCCAGCGACATAGAGCGGCAGCTGACCGGTGAACTGGTAGCCGGCCTGGAGGCTGGTAACGGCCCCGGCGAAACCCGCGACCAGCAGCACGATAAACAGGCTTCCATAGCCAACGGCGTTCATCTGTTGGAGAAACCTGGGGACCCAGATGCGCCACTCAAGCAGGCCACGCACCAGGTCTACGAGCATAAAGGAGAAGCGGCCCGCGTGGCTGGCACTGCGCAGTGACCACCGCCCGACGTATCGCCGCAGGTCGAGGGCGGCAGTGAATGCTCTCATGGCTCTGTATCTTGTATTGACATGGCCGATCAATCTAGGGCGTTTATTCGTAAGTTGTTGATCTGGTACAAGAAAGCCGCCCGCCCCCTGCCCTGGCGGGAGACTCGCAACCCCTATGCCATCCTCGTTTCCGAGTTCATGCTGCAGCAGACGCAAGTCGGCAGAGTGACGGAGTATTACCCTCGGTTTCTGGCGCGATTTCCGACGCTCGCCTCGCTCGCGCGCGCCAAGCCGAAGGCTGTCATGGAGGAATGGGCCGGCCTCGGCTACTACGCTCGCGCCCGCAATCTCCACGCCCTTGCGCGCGAGGTCACTCGGCGGCACAACGGCACGCTCCCTGCCACGCCTGAGGAATTGCGGACACTACCGGGTGTCGGACCGTACACAGCAGGGGCGGTGGCGTGCTTCGCCTACGAAAGGCCGGTACCCGCCGTCGATACGAACGTCAGGAGAGTGCTGGAGCGCGCGTTCATGAAGCGGGAAACGAGAAACGGGATGCGGGATACGTGGGAGGTCGCAGAGAGGATCGT
>JBOHSJ010000330.1:0-8343 GCA_050733035.1 Gemmatimonadales bacterium
CCGACGTGCTGGCCGACTTGCGCGACAACGACTACCGATACGTCTCGAACCTCACGCCGCTGCGCTATCAGGGTCTGACCGAGCCGCACGCATTGGTCCTCGATTTGGACGAGCGCGCCGGCGAGCCGGGGACGCACCTGTTCTTGCGCGGTTGGATTTTCCCGAGCGACGCGAGCATCAACGTGGCGCTCTCGCAGCAGCAGGCGCTCAAGTCGGAGATGCCGGCGATCGACGTGCGGGACGCGCGGGGGCAGTGGGTGTCGCGCGGCATGATCGGGTTCCCGGCGGGCAAGGACAAGACGGTGGTAATCGATCTCGCCGGTCTCTTCCCGACCCGCGATCACCACGTTCGGCTGCGCACGAGCATGCAGGTGTATTGGGACCAGGCGTTCGTGGCGGACGATGCAAACGGCGGCGGTCAGGGCGGTCAAGAAGCAACTGCGGCGGTCACGCGGGTCACGACGCTGTCGCCTGTGTCCGGGGATCTGCACTACCGCGGGTTCTCGCGGATGTATCGCCGCGGGGGCCGGTACGGCCCGCACTGGTTCGACTACGATTCCGTCACCAAGGAATCGCCGTGGCGGCCGATCACGGGCACGGCGACGCGCTTCGGCGACGTGCGGCCGTTGCTGGAGGGCTCGGACGACCAGTACATCGTGATGGTCCCGGGCGACGAGACGACCGTCGAGTTCGATGCCGCGCAGCCGGCAACGCTGCCGCCCGGTTGGAGCCGCACCTTCTTCTTATATAGCGACGGCTGGATCAAGGACTCCGACCTGAACACCGCGTACGGCACTACGGTCGAGCCACTCCCTTACCACGCGATCCCGTCGTATCCGTACGCCGCGGGAGACAGCTATCCCGCCGACTCCGCGCGGCAGCGCTACTTACGCGAGTACAACACCAGGAGCATCAAGCGTGGGGAGTCAGTCCCTCACTGACGCCGCGACGTCGCCTGGTTGATCCGGCGGCTGAGATCCAGGTAGGGCTCGAGTTGATCGCTGAACAGTCGGCACCGCGTGGGTCGACTGACCAGCGGCGTCGTGCCGTGTTTGGTATCGCCCTCGGCGGGCGCCGGCTGTACGGGTGGGGTCGCATGCGCCAGGGCTGCGGCGGCTTGGTACTGCGCCTCCGCGACGTCGTGCTGACCCCGCTTCCAGGCGACATACCCCTTGAGGAAGTGCGCCTCGACGCTGCGGCTGTGCGATCCGATGACGGCGTCGAAATAGCGCAGCGCGCCGGTCCAGTCGCCGCGCAGCAACGCGACCTCACCGAGGCGCAGCAGCGGCCCGGTCTCCTCGCGATTCAGCTGCGCGGCCTGCGCAAAACGGTGTTGCGCGCGCGCCAGATCCCAGGGCGCGCCGGAATCGGGGCAGGCGTACAGATCGCCCAGGCGCGAGTGGGCTCTGGCGCTTCCCGGATTGACCTCGACGAGCTGTTTCCAGGCACTCTCGGCGCCACCGAAGTTCCCGAGCTCGAGCTCCATGTTGCCGAGGTAGTACAGGACGTCTTCGTGGCGGGGGTCGAGCGCGAGCGCCTGGCGATAGGCGTCACGCGCCGCGGCGGGGCGTCCCGCGACGCGCGCGGTCGTCGCTTCACGATAGCGCGACCAGAAGTCACGAATCGCGCTTTGGCTCGCCACCGTTGCCTCACGGATGCGCAGGGTCTGATCGGCTGCCACGGGGGTCAGCGCCTGGCGCGTGCCGCTCGGCCACACGACCACGACGCTGTCGACTTGCCGCCGCGCCCCGAGGCCGAAGTGCTCGGTGGGGTCGTTCTGTGAGAGGTAGGATGCCTGGACGCCGACCTCGCGCACCGCGACCATCGTGTCGGCCACGACGCGGATTCTGGCGCCGACGGCGCTTCCCTCGACCTTGATCCTGATCCAGTGGTTGCGGTTCCCGCCTTCGTTACGGAGCAGAACGGCGTCGCCGCTGTGATTGATCACGACCACGTCGAGGTCACCGTCATTGTCATAGTCGGCGAACGCGGCGCCGCGGCCCACGCGTGGGGAACCGAAGTAGGCGCCGCTCACCGCCGAGACGTCGGAGAAGCCGTCTCTCGGGCCGTGGTTCCAGAACAGCTGCGCCGTCTGGGGGGCAAGCAGCCGCGGGGCATCGCGCCGTTGGAACGTGTGGCCGTTCGCCACGAACAGATCGAGCCGGCCGTCGTTGTCGTAATCGAAGAAAAACGTCCCCCAGCCGACGAAGTCGAGCGCGATCTGGCCGACGCCGAAGCGATCGGCTTCGTCGCGAAAGTCGAGCGGCGTCGTGCCGAGGTTGGTGTAGAGCGCGTTCTCCTGTGCGATCCAGTGCGTGATGAAGATGTCCTGGTCCTGGTCGCCGTCCCAGTCGCCGACGGCGAGGCCCATGGCGCTGCGGTAGTCTGCGACGTGCGCTTGGTGGCTGATGTCGGCGAACGTGCCGTTGCCCAGATTGCGGAACAGCTGATTGTCGGTGACGTCGTTCGCGACGTAGAGATCGGGCCAGCCGTCGCTGTCGAAGTCCGCCCAGACCGCCTCGAGACTCTTTCCCGCCGCGCCCACGACGCCCGCTCGGGCGGCGAGTTCGGTGAACGTGCGGTCGCGATTGTTGTGAAACAGCAGATTGCGTTCGGGTTGGAATGCGCTCGGGTTGATGCTCGCCGGATTCTCTTCGTCGAGCCGCGCGGATGGGACGTCGGCACCCGGCAGCGGCGGTGTGTCCTTCACGTAGCCTGTGACGTAGAGATCGAGAAACCCGTCACGATCGTAGTCGGCCCATGCGACCCCGGACCAGAAGCCGCGTTTGCCGCCGATCCCGGACGCCGTGGACACATTGGTGAACGTGCCGTCGCCGTCATTGTGGAACAGGACGTTTGCGCCGTAGGCCGAGACGGCGAGATCGAGCCGGCCGTCGTTGTCGTAGTCCCCCCACTCCGCGCCCATCCCCCAGATGCGCAGGGCCAGACCTGACTGCTCGGTCACGTCGGTGAACGTACCGTCGCGGTTGTTGTGGTACAGCGCGCAGCGCGCCGGCGAGCGTTGCAGGGAGTCGGGGGGCAAGGTGACCGGCCCGGCGACGTTCACGAGGAAGAGATCGGGCCAGCCGTCGTTGTCGTAGTCGCCCCACGCGGCGCCCGATCCCATGTCTTCCGCGATTTGCGAGCTGCGCTCGCGCCAGAAATGATGAAACGTGATCCCGGCGTCGCGGCTCACATCTACGAACGTCACGCGCGGATAATCGGGGGGCAGGGGTCGGGACAGCTCGGACGTGAGGCCTTCGACCGGTTGGCCCGGCTGGTATGCGGGCTGCGGCTTCAGGGCGAACCGGGCGACCGTGACCGCAATGGTTAGGAAGGCTACCGCAAACGTCGTCGCGAGCGCCAGCCGGCGCTGCCGGCGGGTGCGGCTACCAAACACCGATTTCGATACTCGTGCTGTCCTGCGACACGATCGTCACGGGGGAAGTGATCCCGGAGCCTTCCCCGAACATGAAGTTCAGCAGGAACTGGTCGACTTTGCGGTACAAGAGCCGCGCCGATACGTCGAGCCGCGTGACGGGCCCGCGGGGGGCACGGAAGGCGACGCGCTCGCTGCCGATCCGGCCGCTCGTGTCGGCCGGCTGGGAGAACGACGTCGCGGGACAGTTGAACGTGAATTCGGCGCGATCGGACTGGCCGGGGAACAGCGAGCGGCGGTAGCGCACGCCCACCATTTCCCACAGGTTGTGGCGATCGATCAGCTTCCCGTATTGATCGACCGGCTCGGCCTTGAAGATGAACGACCCCGGGTTGATGAAGTGCCGGTCGTCGCGCCGGCCCGTTTCGAACACGACGTTCCCGTTCTGATCCCGTACCGTCACCTCGACCCATGACTGAATGATGTCCAGCGGGCCGGTCGGGAAATCGTGGCCGACCTTGTTGTTGGTGATGAGCACCTGGAGATTCACCTGCTCACCGGGCCGGGCGCGGGCCGGGGCCACGAGGTCGATCGGCACCGCCGGGCCGCGGCGCCACTTGTCGGCGATCTCCGGGACGTCGATCCGTCCCTGGAGCCACTGTTCGGTGAGCGCGGTATGCTCCGCCGCGCCGTCCAGCTTCAGCGCGAGCGGCATGAACTGATTGGCCGCAAGGAACCGATGGCTGCGATGCCGGCCGTCGTCCGGCGAGCGATTGTAATCGCGGTCGTCGCCGCGTGCCGGATCCTCCGACGGCGTGAGCATCATGTGACACTCACGGCACTCGATCGTGCGGCGGGGGTTGGTCGAGTCGTTCCAGCGGCTCTTGCGCCAGTTGTCGTACTGGTTCTGGAGCTGCACCCAGCCGACCTGATTGATCTCCTTGTCGATGAACTGCTTGTGGCAGGCGGCGCAGAACTCCGGGCTCTTGAACAGCCCGTGCTGCAGCGAGCGCACGTGCTCGCGCGGGTACGCGCGAATCAGGAAGTTGCGTATCCCGCGCGCGCCCGCGCCATCGCGCAGCTCGAACATGTAGCGCGCCGGCTGCGCGATCACGTAACTGGCGTTGCCCTTGACGTCGGTTTCGCGAATCGCGTGGCACGTGACGCAGGAGACGCCCTCGTCGAGGCCGGTTGGATTCGTGAGGTCGTCGCGATACAGGTTCTTCGTGCCGGAAAAGAGTGAAATCGGATCGTGACACCCGGCGCAGTAGCGCGTCGATTCCGGCCCGTTCTGCCGGCCCATGCTCGTCTGGATCGCGCGGAACCCGACGTCCATCGCGGCGTAGCGATGCGCGCTGACGGACCACTCTTCGTAGATCTGCTGATGGCAGCCGGCCTCGCCGCACGTCTTGGAGCCGCCCATGGACCGCGCATCGAAGGCTTGCGCCGTCGTGGTACGCGCGAGGCTCGGCGCGAAGGGGCGGTCGGGCCCGTACACGTAGCTGTAGTCGGGCGGGAGCTGGTTGTTGAGCCGCACGGGCCGGTAGGCGATGGCGAGTGCGGCAACGATCACTCCCAGCGCGAGTGTCCCGTACAGCGTGTTGCGGCCGAATCGGCCCTGGGCGCGCCGCAGCTCGAGCGCGCCTTCCGCCGTCCCGCGCCGCGCGTAGTAGATGAGACTGAGGATATGCGGGAGGACGGACGCCAGGAGCGCGAACGTCGAAACGATGTGGGCGAGATCCCAGCCGTAACTGATTCGGGCTGCGAACAGCGCCTGATACGACAGGACGAGTCCCGAGCAACAGACCGCGACCGCGGCAGCCATCGAGAAGTAGCCCGTGAGCTTGACGTGTGTGAGCTGCCGCTCGCGATACAGACGCCAGTGCCGCAGTTGATACCAGGCATAGGGAACGACGCAGATCAATCCGATCGCGGTGTGCAGGACCACGGCGACCTGATTCGGAATGCTGAAGGGCAACACGAAAATCGATAAGCCGGTGAGCGTCTCGAACGCGAGCAGCGCCGCGACCGCGACGACGAGCCGGCGCTGCCACTCCGCGGTTTTCGATCGCACTTCCGCGGGATTGACCATGGGGCGCAAAGCTACGGCGGCATGCCGCACCGTCCAGCCAAAATCATGAAGAATTCCCCAGTTTTGTCTGATGAAATCATTAAGGCCGACCGACGGGTCGAATCCTGACCGCCTGGCCGCCGCCGGGCGCGAGCGCAATGCGCAGCCTCGTGTTGCGGGTGACGGTGCGACGGGAGATCGACAGCGGCAGCGGGTTCGTCAGCCAGTCGGCGCCGGGACCGTCGGCGTAGACCTCGGCTACGTACGCCTTGCCGGCGTCGAGGAACGTCAGCGGTACGGTGAAGGTGCGCGCTGCTTCATCGGTGACGGCGCCGATGAACCATTGCGGGCCGTTGCGCTGGCGCCGTGCCACGATCACGTAATCGCCGATCTTGCCGTCGATCACGCGGGTCGTGTCCCAATCCACCGCGACGTCCTTGATGAACTGGAGCGCCGGCTGGTTCTCGTAGTTCTCCGGCAGGTCCGCCGCCATCTGCAGCGGCGAGTAGATCACCACGTACAGGGCGAGCTGTTTCGCGAGGGTCGTGCGCACGCGCGACTCGTCGTTGCGCCGCGCCGGCCCGGTCTTGGTCCGGAGGAGATCGAAGATGCCGGGTGTGAAGTCCATCGGCCCGTCGAGCAGCCGGGTGAAGAAAAGAATCGACTCGTGTTCCGGCGGATTGCCGCCCTCGCCGCCCCAGGCGTTGTATTCCTGCCCGCGCGCCCCCTCGCGGCTCATCATGTTGGGATAGGTGCGGCGCTCGCCCGTGTCGTGAATCGGCTCATGCACGTCGAGCATGATGCCGTACTGCGCCGCCTTCTCGATGACGCGGCGGTAGTGGTTGACCATGAACTGGCCCCAATGGGAGTGGCCTTCACTGGTCAGATCCGTCACGTATCCCGATTTGATCGCGTCGAGGCCGAGCGAGTGATAGAGCGAGAAGGCGCTGTCCATCTGGCGTTCGTAGTTCTGAATGCCGCCTGACGTCTCGTTGTGGACGATGAGCTTGACGCCCTTCGAGCGCGCGTAGCGCGCCAGCTCGGGCAGGTCGTAGTCGGGATACGGCCGGGTGAAGGAGAACGCGTTGCGATTCTGGATCCAGTCGCCGTCCCAGCCGATGTTCCAGCCTTCGACCAGCACGCCGCCGAACCCGTTGGCGGCGGCAAAATCGATGTAGCGCTTGGTGTTCTCGGTGGTGGCGCCGTGTTTCGGCCCCGAGTTCCACGTCATGGTGTTGATGTGCATCCCCCACCAGATGCCGACGTACTTCATCGGCTTGATCCAGTCGGTGTTCGAAATGACGCTCGGTGGGTTGAGGTTCAAGCCGATGACCGAGGGCGACAGCTCGGTGACGCGATCGGCGATCTGGATCGTCCGCCACGGCGTAACGAACGGCGTCTTGCCGCGCACCTTGACCCCGTCCGCGTAGGGGGCGAGGTCCGCGCGCAGCGTGCGGTGCTCCATGCGCGGCCCCTTGAGGTTCATCTTCGCGTAGTTCACGAGATTCGCTTCATGAATCACGATGAACGTCTTGCCGTCGCGGGTCTCCAGCGTCAGCGGAGTCTGCACGCTGTCGAGGGTGCTGACTGGGCCTGACGACCACAACTGCTCGGAGCGGTCGAGCCGCGGCCGGTTCGACGCAATCCACCAGGCGCGGGCGTTGTCCGCCATCGCGAACTCCGTGAGCTCGTCGGAGATTTCGAAGTCGCCGAGGTTCGGCTGCTGCGGGAGCTCGTAGCGGAAGGCCACGCCGTCATTGAAGGCGCGCACCGCCAGCGTGAAGCGCCGGTCGGGTGCACCCGTCTCGGCAACGGAGACCTTCAGCTCGTTGTGCTGATCCCGCACGCGGGAGACTTCGCCCCACGGCTGCGTCCACGTTTCGTCCACGCTGTTCCGCGTCGAGTCCACGATCCGCAGTCCATCGCGGAGCGGCGGCGCGCCGCGGAACTCGAAGCCCAACAGTGACGGCGTCAGCAGCGGGCGCCCGTCGCGTTGCACCAGGTAGGAGAGTTTCCCCTCATGCGTGTCGACCATCACGACATTGCGGCCGTCGGGCGAAGCCACGCGGAGCTGTGCCCCAAGCAGAGACGGCAGGAAGGCCAGCGCGGCGAGCAGAAGTGTCCTCATCGAATACTCCGGCGTTGTGTATATTGGAATCGCGCACACCATCAGGGGATGTGTATGAACCGCTCCAGCGCTCGTCCCTTCGTTGTCGTTGTTCTCCTGCTTGCCGCGTGCAGTCACGGCCGATCCGGCGCCCCGGCACCGCGTCCCACCTCGGGAACCATCATCACGGCCGATGACATTCGGCGCTCGCCAGGCATGTCGCTCGAGCAATTACTGCTGGCGCGCGTGCCGGGTCTGACGTCGGAGCGCGCCGCGGACGGTCGTACGATCCTGCATCTGCGCGGCACCACGACGTTCCTGGGTGATCAAGAACCGCTCGTCGTCGTCAACGGCATCCCGCTGGGACCGAACGCGAGCGGCAATCTGAACGCTATCAGCGTTCAGGACATCGAGTCTATTGAGGTGCTGCGCGATGGCGCCAGTACCGCCGCCTACGGCATCCGCGGCGCCAACGGCGTGATTCTGATTCGCACGAAGCAAACCTAGTCTGAAAAAGAGCGGGCTGTCGTTGTTGCGGGCGACGATGTAAAGCGCGCCGCCGCGGCTCCGGAGCCGTTGAATGTCACGGGCCTGGCCCGATACGAAGAAGCCGCTGGCGCTCACCCGTACGGGCGAGAACCCCCCGTGCCCGTCACCGTGCAACAACAATCCAAAGCTGGCATGCATCCGTCCAATGGCAGGCTGGACGCCGTCGAAGTTCCCGGTGAGTAGCAGGTCGAGCTTGCCGTCCCCATCAAAATCGCCCGGCAGCATGCCGTACACAGG
>JBOHSJ010000331.1:0-2186 GCA_050733035.1 Gemmatimonadales bacterium
CCAGCTCGGCACCGGCCCAGCGCAGGGCATCCTGGGCGATCGTCGCGAGCGCCTCCGCGGCGCGGCGATGTCCCGCCAGCTCGCTCGCCGACCAGCGCGCGGCGAAGCGGGTGATCAGCGCGCCCGACGACACGACGCGGGCGCCGAACCCTTCGATCAGCTGGATGACGCCGTGCGGGACGCGGTCGAGATACGGCACGGCGTCGGCCGGCGAAACCTCCATGGCCACCGTCTTGCCCGCGACGAGGGCGCGCAGCTTGTCGTGCAGCTCGCGCCACGCCGCGTAGGGACGCACCTCGCCGGGAAAGCCGTCGAATGACGCCAGCTCGATGCGATGCGCGAGCGCGACCGGCTTGCCGTCGCGCGGCAGCAACACGAAGAACCGGCGCGTGCCCATGCCGTTGATGCCGAGCACGCGCGTCGCCGACGGATTGATGCCGTGGAAGTCGTAGAGCAGCCACGCATCCGCGCCGATCTCACCCAGCAGCGCGCGCAGCGCGGAGAAATCGAATCCCTGCAGCGGCGGAGTCATTGATGGCGCGGGTCGGGGGCTGAAGCCCGCCACTCACACCCCGTGCCGCCGCGCGCGCGGCAGGCGACGTGCACCATCGCTCCTTCGTATCCAACCAGCAGGCGCAGCAACTCGACGAGCCCCGCGCTGTAAAACCCGCACGCCGCGCCGTCGGGCGTCGCCTGAATCGCGATCGGATCGCTGACGCGCGCAACCGGGAGCCGCTGCTCCCACGCAAGCTCGGCGCCGAGCACCGCACGCGCCGCCCGACGCGCGGCGACCTGGCGAAAGATCCGAACGACGCCGGATGTCCGCTTCACGGCCTTGCGCGCGGCGCGGCGGCCCGCGTCGGCGAAGACGAGATCGGCGTCCGGCCGGCGACCCACGAGCCGCAGCAGCGCTTCGACATGCGACGGGTCGACGCGCGCATCCTTGCGGACGAGCTGCTCGAATTCGGCCAGCTGCATTTGGACGGTGGGCGAGAGCCCCAGACGCTTCACGAGCAATTCGTCGGCAAACTCGGTGAGCCCATCCTCGACGGGGGTATCGAGATTCTTGACCGCCTCGAGGACGGCGAGCGGGACGATGCTATGCACCACGAAGCGAGAAACGTAGCATGGGCCGCCCTATTGCGGAACTCGCGATGCCTCACGAGCCTTGTGTGAGGGGATTATGCCAGACGCGCCGCCTGACCTCAAACGTGAGAGCTTCGAACGCGAAGCGCTGGTGCACCTCGACGTGCTGTACCGGGTGGCGCTGCGCCTCACCGCGAATCCCTCCGACGCCGATGATCTCGTCCAGGAGACGATGCTCAAGGCGTACCGTGCCTGGGATCAGTACGAACAGGGAACCAATGCGAAGGCTTGGCTGCTCACAATTCTGAGACACGCCTTCATTAATGAGTACCGCCGCCGGACGCGGCACCCCGAGACGGTGGACGTGGACACCATCGAGCCGTACGCGGTGTTCTCGGAAGTCCAGGACGATGACCCGCAGGGCGCGTTCTTCGACAAGATCGTGGACGATCAGGTGCTGCGGGCGATCGACCAGCTGCCCGAGGCGTTCCGGGAAACGCTGGTGCTGAGCGACGTGGAAGGAATGTCGTATCAGGAGATCGCCGGCATCCTCGAGGTCCCCGTCGGGACCGTGAAGTCGCGGCTGTTCCGGGCCCGGCAGCTGCTGCAGGGCAAGCTCTACGATTATGCCGTCGAGATGGGATACATCAAAGGAAGTCCCGCATGAATTGCCGCGAATGCGTCGAGCATCTGTATGAATTCCTGGACCGCGAGCTGACGCCGGAGCTCGAGCGGGAGATCCGGGAGCATCTCGAAGACTGCCCACCCTGCGGCGAACAGTACGATTTCGAGGAGCTGTTCCTGAAGTTTCTGCGGGCGCGGTGCCGCACGCAGGGGGCACCTGCCGAGCTGAAGAAGCGCGTGCTGCGCGAGTTGTTTGGGGATTAGGGCTTGGGGGCTAGGGACTAGGGGGCTGACACGGCGGGGTGCGGTCGCGGCCGTCGCGGTCGGTCTGGCGACGCTGGTGGGATTCGGATGGCGAGGCTTGCTGCTGCTCCTCGCTTTTTTTGTGTCCAGCAGCTTGTTATCGAAACCAACCACTCGAAATGCATGGCAGGTGTTCGCGAATGGGGGCGTGGCGGCACTGGCGGCGCTGGCCG
>JBOHSJ010000332.1:0-4929 GCA_050733035.1 Gemmatimonadales bacterium
TCGAATTGACGATGTTCGCGGCATTGGTGAGCGAGCCGGCCTCGACCTCCGCCTCGGCCAGCAGCAGCAGCATATCGGCGTAGCGGAAGATGTGAAGATTCACGTTGTTCGTCTGCGTCGCCTGCCATCCCACGTTGTTTTCGGATGACCCGGCGTCCGACTGCTCATGGATGTTTTTCTTGGTGCTGTACGGACCGCTGTACGACGCGTCGCGGATCCACGAACGGTTGTGGAGACCCCAATCCTTGTACGGGGTGTTGTCACGACCCACCGTCCAATCGACGCGCGGATCGACCGGCCGCGTCAGGAGGCCACCGCGGAAGTTCAGGCCTTCCCAGACGTACTGCGTGTCGGACACCGGCGGTGTCGGGTCCAGCGCGGGGCTGTTCCAGGCGCTGCTCGTCATCGCGATGGGCAGGCCGGCCGCGTCCACCTGGAAGAAGTTGACCAGGTTGAACGACGGCTGATGGAAGCCGCAGCAGCCGAAGTGGCTGCCGGAGTGCGGGAAATTCAGCCGCTCGCCCCAGTTCGAGTTCCAGCCGCTGGGCTCTCCGTCTCGGACGGAGGCTTGGAACGCGAGGATGGTCTCGGGCCCATTCCGGAACGCCGGACGGCCGGTCCACACCTCGTCGAAGGTCGATTCCAACGCATACGGCCCGTTGGCCTGCACGTCGCGCAACGTCGTCAACGCGGCGGCCCACATGGCTGGATTGACGGCAGCGCCGTACACCTGCACGCGGCCCTTGTACGCCTTGGCCGTCCACAACGTCACGCGTCCGAGATCGCCGCCGCGCGGGATTGCAGCGGGATCGAACGACGTCAGCAGCGTGATCGCCGAGTCGAGATCGACCAGGATCTCCGCGAGGGCGTCTACACCCACATTCGTCTTGCGGAAGTCCAGGTCGTTCTGCCGGTAGTAGGGAATCCCGCCCGTGCCGCCCTCCGAATTGCTGCCGAACATCCGGTAGGCTTCGAAGTGGTAGTGCGCACGGAGGAAGATCGCTTCGCCGCGGATGCCGTCCACCTCGGCGGCAGACAGCGCGGTGGGGTTCTCCGCCGCAACCTTGTCCAACAGGCGCAGGGTTGCGTTGGAGCGTGACACGCCTTCGTACGCCTGGGCCCACTTCTGGTTGATGTAGGAGTCTGCTTCTCCCACCGACCAGAGGAAGGTCTCGATGTCGTTGACGGGTTGCTGGTCGCCGAGGTTCGAACCCTTGTAGGCGTCCCCGCTGGTCACGCTGCCCCACACCCAGTTGCTGGCGGCGCAGCCCCACGAGCCCGCCGAGCTGCTGCTGCAGTCCAGCGAGCGGTAGGCGGCGATGAGGGAACCCTCGACGCCGACCCTGGTCGCCAGCGTCGCCTCGTCCACCGACCCTTGCGGCGGCTGGTCCAGGAAATCTTTGCACGCAAACGTGATCGCTCCCAGCGTCGTCAACACGGCGGTCGCGATCACCAATTTGGATCTTAGAAGTGTTTTCATCGTCTCGCGTCCTCTGTGAAAGACGAGCGCCTAGAAGCTGCTCGTGATGCCGATCGTGATCGTCCGGTTCGTCGGATACGTCCCCTGGTCCACACCGCGGAACTGGTCCCGAATCTCGCCCACCGCGTTGAACAGCTCACGCGCCGGGAGGGCCGGATCGAGCCCCGAGTATCCCGTGATGGTGAACAGGTTTTCCGCCTGCACGTACACGCGCGCGGCCGGGATCCAGCGAACGATGGCCGGCGGCAGGTTGTAGCCGATCTGGAGCGTGCGGAGCCGGACGTAGGAGCCGTCCTCCACCCAGTAGCTGCTGAATTGCCGGCTGAACACGTCGCTGCCGTCAACCCGGGGGTACTTGGCGCCGGGATTCGTCACGCGTCCGGGGCACGTCGATCCCGAGCACGGGGCGTCCAGCACGACGGCGTTGCTCAGCAGATCCTTGGCCACGTTCGTATCGAAGTACTTGAACACGTACCAGTACTTCTGCGCGTTGAAGATGTCGTTGCCGAACGTGCCGAACACCGTCGCGCTGATCTCCCACGAGCCGCGGCGCACCGACAGATCCAACCCGCCGGTGAAGTCGGGATGCGGGCTGCCGATCACCGCCCGGTCCGCGGCCGTGATCGCGCCGTCGTTGTTCAGGTCCCGGAACTTGATCCGCCCGGGGCGCGCGCCGGAGTCCCAGAACGGGGCGGCATCCAGCGAATCGGCATAGTAGCCGTCCGCGACGAGGCCATAGAATGCCCCGATCGGCTCGCCGATCTTGTTGATCACGGGTTGCTGCTCGCGCAGGAAGACGTTCGGGAAGAAGAAGTCCTGCACGCCGTCGATCTGCGTGATCGCGTTCGTGTAGTGGCTGCCGTTGAACGTGGCGCTCCACACCGTGCCCGCGCCGAACTGGCCGCGATAGCCCAGCGAGAAGTCGAAGCCGTTGTTTTTCATCTTGCCGATGTTACGGATCGGCGGCGAGGCCGAACCCGCGGTGGCGGGCTGCGCGGGCGCGAACAGCAGGTCCTTCGTGTTCCGCTGATACACGTCCAGGCTGAACGTGCCCCGCCCGCCCAGGAACTCGAGGTCCAGGCCCACGTTCACCGAGTGCTGCTCTTCCCACTTGAGATCGGGATTCCCGATGGCCGTCGTCTTGAATCCCGGCCGGATCGTCGTGCCCGTGCCGCCGATGTCGTAGAACGTGTCGCCGCGGTCACCGCCGAACTGACTCACGACGCGGTCGGACGGAATTCTCTGGTTGCCGGTGATGCCCCAGCCGAACCGGAGCATCATGTTCGAGAACATCGAGTTGTTCGCGAGGAACGACTCGCGCGACAGCCGCCAGCCGAGCCCGACCGCCGGGAACGTGCCCCAGCGGTGGTTCGGCCCGAGCCGCGACGATCCGTCACGCCGCATCGTCAAGCTGGCGTAATAGCGGTCGCCGTAGTTGTAATCGGCCTTGCCGAAGAAGGACAGGAGCGCGTTCTTGGCGCCCGTGCTGGTGACGTTCTTGGTGGTGGCGTCGCACAGCGCGTCGCCGATGTAGCGCGAGTCGAGGTTCGGGTTGAGGAGGTTGGCGCAGCTGCCCGCCTCGAAGCGCGTCGAGCCGAAGTTCGCTTCCTGTCCCGCCAGCAGCGTCAGATTGTGCTGGTTCATGACGCGGGACCAGTTCAGCGTGTTGCTCCACGTCCAGTCCGTCGAGACCCGGTAGTTCTCGTTGATCCCGTCGATGTCGGTCACTTCCGAGTTTTCCGGAGTCGTGAAGTTGTAGCCGTGGAACGACTGTTGACTCAGGTTGAACCCGAACCGGGTGTTCAGGGACAGCGAGTGCCCGGCGTCGAGCCCGGCGAACACGTTGCCGAAGATGCGGTCGTTGAGGTTGATGTTGTGCTCGCCCAGCGCGGCGACCTTGAGCGGATTCGTCAGGTTGCTCAGCCCGAGCGCCTTGCCGGAGGCGAAGTTGCCCCCGACGTCGTACACCGGCACGACCGGCTGCTGGAAAATATTCTTGCCGACGATGCCGTTTTCGTTGTCGATGATGTTGTCATCGAGCCCGCCGTAGTGCCGCTCGCGCGTCACGGCGATGTTTTCGCCGACCCGCATGCGGCCGACGTTGAACGTCGTGTTGACGCGCGCCCCACCCCGCTGCAGCCGGCTGAACCGCGCCGTGCCTTCCTGGTCCAGATAGTTAAAGGAGACATGGTAGGCGTTGTCGTCGCCGCCGCCCGACACCGCGAGATTCGCGTCGCGGAACTGGCCCGCCCCGAACACCGCCTTCCACCAGTTCGTGCCGGCGCTGCCGGGCATGATCAGGTTGTCGGGATAGGAGTACGTGGACGGATCAACGACGATTCCGCATCCCGGCCCGGCGGCGCCGCAGGTCTGCGAGACGCCGTCGTTCGGCCAGATGAACGCGGGAACCGACGGATTGTTCGGATTGCCGTAGATGTGTTGCGGCACGCCCAATCCGGCGTTCTCCTGCGACGTCTTCACGACCTGGAAGTAGTCGAGCGCATTCTGAACCAGGATGTCGTCATACCCCTTGGTCGCCGTGGCCACGCCCGTGCGCACGTCCAGCGTGACCGAGCGCTGTCCCGGCCGGCCGCGCTTCGTCTCGATGATCACGACGCCGTTGCTGGCGCGTGAGCCATAGATCGACGCCGCGGACGCGTCCTTGAGGACCTGGATCGACCCGATCTCGTTCGGGTTCACCCAGTTGAGGTACGTATCCTCGACGGGGGTGCCGTCGATGATGTAGAGCGGATCGTTGTTCTGGAACGAGCTGACGCCGCGGATGCGCACCGTGGTGCGTGAGCCGGGCGAGCCGCTGTTCTCGACCGTCACGCCCGGCACGCGGCCGTCGAGCCGCTGCAGGACGCTGGTCGAGGTCTGCTGCGTCGCGCTCTCGATGTTGACGCTCCCGACGGCGCCCGTGATGTCGGCCCGCCGCTGGCTGGTGTAGCCGGTCACGACGACCGGGTCCAGCACGGCGACCGCGGCATCCAGCACGAGGTCGATCGTGGAACGTCCGGAGACGGTGCGCGCCCCGCCCTTGTAGCCGATCAGGGCGAACAACAGCACGCCGTCGCTCGGCGCAGTAATGGAGTATCTCCCGTTTGCGTCGGTCGTCGTGCGCGTGTCCGTGCCGCGTACCTGGACCGTGACGCCGGCCAGCCTTTCACCGGTTACCGAGGTGACAGTGCCGGAAACTTGCGTCTCCTGCCCCTGCGCCTGGGCCGTGCCGCCGAGCGTCAGCACGAACAGCACGCTCAGTGCGACAGCGGCGAACGCACGAATCATTTTCTTTCCCATGGAACCCAGCCTCCTCATCCTACAGGTCTGCGCATGGACTTCAGGCCATCCTTCGCGATCACATCTCGATATGTCAGCAGCACGATGTTCCGTGCCTTCAGGGCCGCGGCGAACTGCGCCGACGTCAGCGCGGTCAGCTCGCCTTGCCG